>NZ_CP051240.1:0-304758 GCF_017794965.1 Alcanivorax sp. | reverse complement strand
CCGGTTCCGGCAGCCCGGCCACTGACCATGGGATAGAACAGGGTTTCCTGCACTTCCGGATCAATCCCCGGACCGTTGTCGACCACATCGACCCGCAGCACCAATCGGTGGCGCAAGGCGCCAATGGTGAACTGACGGAGCACCCGGGTGCGCATGATGATGCGGGCATCCTCGGTGGCCGACTCCAGCAGGGCCTGGGTGGCATTGCGAATCAGATTGAGCAGCACCTGGATCAGCTGATCCCTGTCGGCCACCACATCCGGCAAACTGATGTCATAGTCGCGCCAGATCGCCACCCCACTGGGATGCTCCGCCAACAGCAACTGACGAACGTGCTCCAGACATTCATGCACGTTCACCGGCCGGAACTCGGGCGGCTTGCGCGGCCCCAGCATACGGTCGGCCACATTTCGCAGGCGGTCAGCCTCATCGATGATGACCTTGGTGTACTCGGTCAGCTCCGGATCGGGCAGCGCGCGCTCCAACAGCTGGGCAGCACCACGAATCCCCCCCAGAGGATTCTTGATTTCGTGAGCCACCCCGCGCACCAACGCACGAGTAGCCTGATGAGCATGCAGCAGGGCTTCTTCACGTGTAATGCGAAGCAGTCGGTCCAATGCCTGCAGTTCCAGCAGCAGACACAGCGGCTGGCCTGACTCATTGATGGGGCTGACGGAATAATCCACCGTCACTTCATACCCCGGCGCCACCGAAAGCCGCGCTTCTCGCCGCGTGAAGGGATGTTCATCCTGTATGCACTGCTGAAGTGCACCACGCGCCTCTTCGTCATCGTAGAAATAGTCAGGAAGGGGCTGACCAATGGCACGCACAGCACTGGTTGCGAGCAACATTTCTGCTGCAGGATTCAAATAGCGCACGCGAAGCTCACTATCGAGCATCACCACCGCTGTGCGCAGGTGATCCAGTAACCGTTTGTGCAAAATGACACCATCCTTCGACTATTGGCCCATAACAGGGCATAAGCAATTATCAGGCCACCTTGCGCGCACCGTTAAATCGCCCGGTTTCAGGTTCAATGACGCGTTTCAAGACGCATCTGAAGGAGAGTGTATCGAGAAGGGAGGCAACTTTGCACCAAATGGGTGCAAATTAGTTCCTTGGCGTGGGACGAGGCAGTGCAGGACGGGCCGGGCGGGCGCGATCCGCCGCCCCTCCTACGCTGGCAGCACCACCCACGCTGGCGCCACCACCAACACTGGCTGCGTTGCCCCGATCGGCCGCACCGCCCACATCCGCGGTTGCGCCATTGGCATCCGGACGGCGACGGAAGTCACTGGCGGTACTGCGATGCACATAAAGCTCGATGACCGGGGAGGCAATCTTTTCCACGCCGTTTTCATCCACCACTTTCACCTGAAGGCTATGAACGCCTCGCTCCGGCATTTCCAGCGCCATACCCGGCTGGGCCACCCCGTTATCGTAAAGGACCATGCTGTCACCGGACTGCAACGACGGCTCAAGTGCAACAGATACCTGGACTGCAGAATCCGGATTTCTGATCGTTGCCTCATGTTCCGGAGAGGTAATTTCAAGGGAGCTGTAGCCCTGCGCCTTTTTCGCCGGCTCAGACTCTTCCTCCCCGGAATCCAGGACAGTCCTCATTTTTTCTGTGGGCACGGTGTTGAGCTTGCGCAAGTGGACTTCTTCCGCCTCGCCGCTTTCCGGCGGCTGATCAGTGAATACCACATTGCCATTGGCATCCACACTGCGATAAATGCCGCTGGCCGGCTTGTCGCCTGCCTCGGCAGCTACCACTGACGCCGACAACGCCACCAGCCCCAACACCCATCCCCATTGCTTTTTCATAACCGTCTCCATGACTCTATACCCCGATTCTGTCTTCTGATTCGACAACAGGGAAGGCCTAATTGCTCAATTTGCTGCATGATCAGTAAAGATCAGCCCCATCCCGGCCCGCGGTGAGCCCCAGCCACCCCCCTAGCCCGGGGTTGGGGCTGGGGATTGGCGTGCAGCATGTTGCGTGAAGCGTGATGCAGCCGCAGAGCGGCCACAAAAAAGCCCCCGACAAGCGGGGGCTTTTTCACTACTGCTTTTCCCGAAGGGAAATTAGCAGGAGTAGTACATGTCGAACTCAACCGGGTGCGGGGTCATGTTCAGACGCTCGATCTCACCACGCTTCAGGTCGATGTAGCCTTCCAGCATGTCCTTGGTGAACACGTCACCTTCGGTCAGGAAGTCCATATCAGCTTCCAGGCAATCCAGCGCCATGGTCAGGGTGTGAGCCACGGTCGGGATGTCTTTCGCTTCTTCAGCCGGCAGATCGTACAGATCCTTGTCCATGGCATCGCCAGGGTGCAGCTTGTTCTTGATGCCGTCCAGGCCAGCCATCAGCAGTGCGGCGAAGCACAGGTAGGGGTTGGCAGACGGATCAGGGAAGCGCGCCTCGATACGACGGGCCTTGGCGCTGCTCACGAACGGAATACGGATGGAAGCAGAACGGTTACGGGCAGAGTAGGCCAGCATTACCGGGGCTTCGAAACCGGGCACCAGACGCTTGTAGGAGTTGGTGGAACCGTTGGTGAAGGCGTTCAGGGCACGGGCGTGCTTGATGATACCGCCGATGAAGTACAGGGCTTCGTCGGACAGGCCTGCATAGCCGTCGCCAGCGAACAGGTTCTTGCCATCTTTACCCAGGGATACGTGCACGTGCATACCGGAGCCGTTGTCACCGATCAGCGGCTTGGGCATGAAGGTAGCCGTCTTGCCGTAGGCGTGAGCCACGTTGTGCACGCAGTACTTGAGGATCTGAACTTCGTCAGCCTTGTTGGTCAGGGTGTTGGCGCCAACACCAATCTCACACTGGCCAGCAGTACCCACTTCGTGGTGATGCACTTCGATGTTCAGGCCCATGGACTCCATGGCAGAACACATAGCGCCACGCAGATCGTGCAGGCTGTCTACCGGCGGAACCGGGAAGTAACCGCCTTTCACACCCGGACGGTGACCGATGTTGCCACCTTCGAAGTCTTCGTGGGACACCCACGCCGCTTCTTCGGAGTGAATGTTGTACATGGAACCCTGCATGTCGGATTTCCACTGCACGGAATCGAACACGAAGAACTCCGGCTCAGGGCCGAACAGGGCGGTGTCAGCGATACCGGTGGACTTCAGGTACTCTTCAGCGCGCTTGGCAACGGAACGCGGGTCGCGCTCGTAACCGGTCATGGTGTTCGGCTCGAGAATATCGCAACGCAGATTCAGGGTGGCCACGTCAGTGAACGGGTCCAGCACGGCGGTTGAGTCGTCAGGCATCATCACCATGTCGGACTCGTTAATGCCTTTCCAGCCAGCGATGGAAGAACCGTCAAACATCTTGCCATCGGTGAAGAAATCTTCGTCGATCTCACCCACAGGCAGAGTTACGTGCTGCTCCTTACCACGGCTATCGGTGAAGCGCAGGTCCACCCATTTCACATCGTTTTCTTTGATCAGTTTGAGGGTCTTCTCAGACATTATCGTGCGTCCTCCTAAGGAACAGCGGGTTTATCTCTGGCTCTTTCTGTTGCACCGGCATGGAGCAACACAGAGAGCCGGTATTCTCGGCCAGACGGCCAGCAATGCCAATAGGGAGGCAAATACCATGCCAGCCCTTTTTTAGCGCATCAAGCCGAAATACAAGGGGCAACGGCAGGCAGCACCAACATTGCGCACCACAATAGCGCATCACGGCGGTGCACAGCACTAAAACAGTGCACCATTATCCTCACCCACCCGCAACACAACAAATACCTCGTTGCCCTGCTCCCCGGTTTCCAGCACCTCGTGGCCGTTAATACGGCACCAGGCAGGAATGTCATTCAAGGATCCGGGGTCGGTGCTGATGACGCGAAGACAATCACCTGTGCTCAGGGTTCGCACCTTGTTCTGCGTTTTGATGACCGGCATCGGGCACAACAGACGGCGCGTATCCAGTTCATGAATCGGATCAGTCATGATGTCACCTCAGCCCACATTCCAGGATACCGGCACGTCATCCGGCAACGCCGGCTTTACCGTCACCTGGCGAGCCACGCCATCGGCCTGGCGGATTTCCAGGGTCACCTCATCCAGCACGCGGCCTTTCGAATAACGGGCCACAATGGCGGCAGCCTGGTGGAGCTCGTCATCATTTTCAAAGTTGCCGTCCACCAGTGCCAGCGGCCCCGGGCAGCTCACCGTGGTGATACTGGTAAACATGTAGCGATACCCTTCCAGAAAGCGGTTCTCCCCCTCCTCACGGCTGATGATCAGCTTGTAGTGAGGCTGAGGACGCAGATGCCGCCCCACCTTGAGCAACATGATGTCATCCAGCTCGTAACGGCGCTCGTTACGGGCCTTCCACAGATCCGCCAGCTTATTGGAATAGGATTCGTCGGTCAGGAAACAGCAGCCACCGGCGGGCTGGGCAAAGTCATCCAGCCCAAACTTCTTGGCCAGTGCCATCTGCGGTTTACGGTTACGGCCGGAAAAGTCATGAAGCTCGTCACGATTCACCCAGCCTTCCCGCTCGGGAAGAGTCGCCGGCAGGTTCCGGGCACAAAGGGGCCGCAGCAGGCGATCATCAGCGCCAGACTCCTGACTGATGATCGGCATGGTTTCCTTGCGCTGACTCTTGGGGCGCTGACCGATCACCTCACCGGTGACAATGAAATCAAAACCACGATCACCGGCAAATTCCCGTGCCTTGTTGATCATCAGGGTAGCCTGATTGACCATGAAGATCTTGCAGTCCAGACAGGGGTTCAGATTGGCGCCGTAACCGTGCTTGGGATTGAGCACCACATCCTTGTACTCCTCGGAGATATCAATGATGTGCATCTTGATACCAAGCTGCTCGGCCACCCACAAGGCGTTGTTGCGTTTTTCCTTGTCCTTGTCTTTCTTGCGGATGGCATGGGTATGCCCTTCCACGCAGAAGCCGGTGAAAAAGTTCACCCCTTCCACCTCGATACCCTGCTCCTGCATTACCTTCACAGCCAGCATGGAATCCAGTCCGCCGGATACCAGCGCAATGGCACGGCGCTTGATGGGTTGGGTTGCCTCAGTCATGAATAAACCTGCCTGTCAGGAGCGTACCCGGTGAGCACGCCCCGAGCCTGAAAATTGGGCGGCGAAGTATAGCAACGAGGCGGTTTTCACGCATCCTCCACGGCCACCGCTTGTCACTTGCACGTCACAGCCCACCGCCACACTCCCCGATCCCGGAGCTTTTACACGGACCCAACATGCAACACCGGCTTCGCCGCCTTGGCACTCTGCTGATTCTCATTGCCGTCAGCGCCGCACTGGCCTGGTGGTGGCACATCCCCCATGCCCCCTGGCTGGTACACAAGAAGCCCCTGGCAGGGCAGCGGGTATGCGTGATCGGCGACGCAGGCTGGGGTAATCAGCCAGCCCTGGCCGTGGGGCAGGCCATCGTTGAACTGCACTGCGACCAGGTCCGTTATCAGGGGGACCTGGTCTACCCGGATGGCATCAACGGGCCGGACGACCCGCTCATTCAGGAACGCTTCCTGCCCCCGCTGCAGCCTGCGCTGGACGCCGGCATCCCGGTATATCTGGTGTTGGGCAATCACGACTGGAAACAGGATGGGGAGGCCTGGCTGGAGGTGGCGCGCCGTCACCCGCTGATCCATCTGCCCCATTTCTACTATTTTGAGCAGTGGCCGGATGCCTGCGCCTTCAGCCTGGAAACCACCTGGTTCGAAAAGTGGTATCACCTGCACCGGCAAGGCAACTGGCTGAAAAAGAGCAAGCAGATCGCCCGGGAGCAGGGGTGTCGATTCAGCATGGGTTTCGCCCACCATCCCATGTTCAGCACCGGCTCCCACGGCAATGCCCATGAGATGATCAACCTGGGCCTGAAGCACAAGCTGGTGGGCAGCCTGGATCTGCTGCTTGGCGGCCACGATCACATCCTGTCAGATGAGGGAGAATACCGTGGCACCCGGCAACTGATCTCCGGCTCCGCCAGCATCAACAACGATCTTGGCCCAGCCAGTGACAGCCAGACATTCACCCGCGCCACCCACGGCCTGCTGACCCTGGACTTTCATGAAAATGACGAAAAGCTTGATGCGGAATACCGCTTCTACAGCGTATTGGGAGAGCCGGCCGATCCCCTGATTACACTACTTTGGCAAGGTCATCAGCCCGGCAAGGGGGTGCGATAGTCAGCGCGGGAAAGCGGGCTCGGGAGCAATCACAATACCCCCCGAGCACAGGGGTTACTGCGTTGTTTCAGGGGGCTGCGGCACCACCCCTGCCACCGCAAATTGCTGTTTGGAAAATGCTACCCGCTCGGGCGCCGGGCGATCTTCATCATTTAGCTGTTCCAGATGCTGCTCCACTTGGCGACAGCGTCGCAGCAGACCGTCATCCATGGCGATCTGGATGTTCAAGCCGGGACGGGCATTGAGTTCCAGCATCATCGGGCCATGATCCCGGTCCATCACCAGATCTACCCCCAGATAGCCCAGGCCGGTCAGGTCGTAACAGCGTGCAGCCAGCGCCAGACAGTCTTCCCAATCCGGTACGGTGAGCCCGGCTACGGCGTTGGCCGTATCCGGATGACGCTCGATGCGCTGGTTGTGCCAGGTCCCTCCCAGGGTGACGCCACTGGAAAGATCCAGCCCCACACCAATAGCCCCCTGATGCAAGTTGGCCTTGCCCTGGGATTGCCGGGTCGGCAAGCGCAACATGGCCGCCACCGGATAGCCCTTGAGCACGATGATGCGAATGTCTGGTACGCCTTCGTAACTGATGCGGTTGAACAGCTCGGTGGAGCGCACCCGGTATTCGATCAGGGCCTGGTCGCGGTGACCACCGAGGGAATAGACCCCGGAGAGGATTCCGGAAATATGATGCTCCAGCTCCTCCTGGGTGATGATGCGCCCGGAGGCTGAGCGAAAATAATGCTCAAAGCGGTCGGCGATCACCATAATGCCATCGCCGCCAGCCCCCTGGGCCGGCTTGATGACAAAGTCGCGGTGGGTATCCACCACCTTGCGCAGGGTACTGATACCCTGCTCGGTACCAATGGCACCATACAGCTCCGGCACCCGAATGCCCGCATCAATGGCCATTTTCTTGGTCTTGAGCTTGTCATCCACCATCGGGTACAGGCTGCGCTTGTTGTATCGCAGGATGTAGTCGCCGTTGCGCTGGTTGATGCCCATCACCCCACGGGCACGCAGCGCCTTGCGGGTCTTCGACCAGAACATCAGTGCTTGTCTCCATCCACCATGGCCCGGAAACGCACCAGCTCAGTGATACGGTAGCCTCGATAATGCCCCATCATCACCATGAAGGCCGCCACACACAGCAGCACCCCGGGGAACGTGAAGGCAAAGTAGGACAGCGGCTGCCAGACCATCAGCAGATGACTGAGTACCGCTACCACAAGCGTCCCCAGCCCCACCTTGAGTGACTGGCTGCCACCCCGCTCTTCCCAGACGATGGAGGTCCGCTCGATCACCATGGTCAACACCACCATGGGGAACAATCCCACGGACAACCCGGAACCGATACCCAGCTTGTAGCCCACCAGGCTCATCAACGCCATCACCATCACGACAAAGGTCAGCACCACCGAGAGCCTGGGTAACAACTGTAATTTCAGGTGTTCAAGATAGGAGCGTAACGACAGCCCCAGCGCCGTGATGAACACAAACAGCAACACGCCGTATATTACCTGCGTCTCGCGGAAAGCCAGGGCAATCAGCACCGGGGTAAAGGTACCCAGGGTTTCCATCCCCACCAGCGACCGCATCACCAGCACCAGGATTACCCCGAATGGAATCATGATCAGGGTGCGGTAGAGTTGCTGTGCCGGCAGCGGCAATTCATAAAGGGAAAAATCGATAAAGCTGCTGGCATCCTTCGTGCGCAGGGTCTGGGCCAGCTGCAATGCACTCATTTCATTGCGATGCACGCTGAACACCATGTCCGCCGACTTGCCTCCGTCCACCTTCATCAGCGGCTCCCAGCCGCGCCACCACACCAGACGGTCCTCCGGGAGGCCCTGCTGGCCATTGACCGGGTTGAAGTACAGCCACTCGCGACCGTTATAACTGCGCAGCCACAACTCGGGCTCCTGCTCCTGGGACTCTGCCAGACGCAAGGTATGCACCGGCTCTACCGGGATATGGGACAACCCCAGCAGCAGATCGACCACACGGGCGCGATTGAGTGCGGAAACATCACTGCCGAGCAACAACTGGGCGTTGTCATTCTCCAGCTCGTTGACCCGCTTGATGGTCTCACTGATAAAGGTTTCCACATCCGCAGAATGCTGACGGATGGGCTCCAGCAGCGCCTCGGCAGCCAGGCGTTCAGGGCCTTGTACATTGGGGGCCTGTCGAAACTGCGGGCCGGGCGCCACCTCGCCCGCCTGGGCATAGCGATGGGTCAGCATCAACCGGTAGTAAAGAAACTGGCGGCCGTCCGCACGGCGAGAGGACCAGGTCACCTGCCGGTTGCCCTTTTCCTCGTTCACGTTCACGCCGTAATTGTTGGAAATGAAACTCTCATTGAGGGTGGTAAATCCGCTCCCCTGCGGCGGCACGAACATGCGCACCTTGACGGGTTTATTGGGTCTGGCGGTAAAACCCACCTGGGCATCAATCACCCAGACCGGATCTTTCTCGTCCTGACTCAGGGGAACATCCTGGACAAACACCTGATAAAGAATGCTGCCCGCGCCCAGCAACAGCAGCATTAACGCCAGAAGGCGAGCCTGAAACTTCACTGAACCCATTATTGCGCCTCGGCAGCCTCCGTCGTGTCGTCGTGTTGTTCATCCAGTTCCAGCGTGCAGCGAGGCTTGCCGGCGGTCATCACCAGAGAGGGATCGACCACGGCCCCGAGACGCTTCAGGGCATCTGCCCCGATCAGCAGCGGGTAGCTGAAATCACTGCGGTCAGTCAGATTGACCTCGATCTGCTCTGCCCGCCGCCCCATGCACACCGTCAGCATGACCATGGGGCGTCGATTGTACCCTCTTTCTTCCTCCACGAGACTCTCTGCAAGTCGTTTGATACGCACATGCCCCACCAGGGGCAGCTGAATATCATCCCACTGCTCCCGCTTGATCCCCAGCGCCTCTCGGTCCTGCTTCATCAACGCCAGGTCAAACTCGACCATGTCCACCCCGTCGCGTTCAAAAATGCGGATGTGGCGGGCGCTCAGAGAAGCGGATTCTGCTCCGGTATCCAGTTTGGCCGGCACACTCACCCCCAATTCGCGAAGCTGGACATGCTCGTTCAAGCCGTAAATCACCTTGCTGGCAGGCCCCTGGGCCTGTGCCACAAGAGTGCAGCCGGCCAACATCAGCCAAAGAGAGAATCGCATCATAACAACCTGAATCTAAAAGCGTTACTGCCCGGAGAACCGGTAAGAGAGACAGCTTTGTGACTAAGCCGGGACGAAAAGGTTGCGCCATTCTAGGTCATCCCGGCGTTCTTCGCAGGAACAACCGTAAAATCATGAACCAGTTCACAAACAAGAAAGCTGACCGATGGGCTATCCCCTGCCACCAGCGCTGTTATAATGCGCGCCCCTGCGGGACCCGGAGCGGTTCCGCCCATTCTTCACTGGAGCCAACACTCGTGATTGAACGCCTGCGCAATATTGCCATTATCGCCCACGTTGACCACGGCAAAACCACCCTGGTGGACAAGCTGCTGCAACAATCCGGCACCCTGGGAGATCGCGCTGGCGACATCGAGCGGGTGATGGATTCCAACGATCTGGAGAAGGAGCGTGGCATCACCATCCTCTCCAAGAACACCGCTATTCAGTGGAACGATTACCGCATCAACATCGTGGACACCCCCGGACACGCCGACTTTGGCGGTGAAGTAGAGCGGGTGATGTCCATGGTGGATTCCGTACTGCTGCTGGTAGACGCGGTAGACGGCCCCATGCCCCAGACCCGCTTCGTGACCCAGAAAGCCTTCGCTGCCGGCCTCAAGCCGATCGTGGTGATCAACAAGATCGACCGCCCTGGCGCCCGTCCTGACTGGGTAATGGATCAGGTGTTCGACCTGTTCGACAACCTGGGAGCCACCGATGAGCAACTGGACTTCCCGGTGATCTATGCCTCCGCCCTTAACGGTATCGCCGGCCTGGAAGCAGACAATCTGGCTGACGACATGACGCCGCTGCTGCAGGCCATCGTCGACAAGGTGGACTACCCGGATGTGGACGCCGACGGCCCGTTCCAGATGCAGATCTCCTCTCTGGATTACAACAGCTACCTGGGCATCATCGGTATCGGTCGGGTCAAGCGTGGCCAGATCAAGGCCAACAGCCCGGTGAAAGTGATCGGTGCTGACGGCGCCGTGCGCAACGGTAAAATTCTGACCATCATGGGCTACCACGGCCTTGAACGTGTCGACGCCCCTGCCGCGTCCGCCGGTGAGATCGTCTGTATCACCGGCCTCGATCCGCTGAACATTTCCGACACCCTGTGTGATCCGGCCAATGTGGAAGCGCTGCCGCCGCTGAGCGTGGACGAGCCCACCGTGAGCATGTTCTTCCATGTGAACACCTCCCCGTTCGCTGGCCAGGAAGGCAAGTTCGTGACCAGCCGCCAGATCCGCGAGCGCCTGGACGCCGAACTAAAGCACAACGTGGCTCTGCGCGTGGAAGAAACCGGCAGCGCCGACCAGTTCCGCGTGTCCGGCCGTGGTGAACTGCACCTGTCGGTGCTGATCGAGAATATGCGTCGTGAAGGCTTCGAGCTGGCGGTCGGTCGCCCCCAGGTGATTATCCGCGAAGAGAACGGCGAGAAGCAGGAGCCCTACGAAACCGTGGTGGCCGATGTGGAAGAGCAGCACCAGGGTTCCATCATGGAGCAGCTGGGTCTGCGCAAGGCCGAAATGACCAACATGGAACCGGACGGCAAGGGCCGGGTTCGCCTGGAATTCCTCGTTCCCAGCCGTGGCCTGATCGGTTTCCGCAGCCAGTTCCTGACACTCACCTCTGGTACTGGCATCCTGAACAGCACCTTCAGCCACTACGGCGAGTTCAAGCCGGGTGACATGGCCAAGCGCATCAATGGTGTGCTGGTCTCCATGGTGAAGGGCAAGGCGCTGGGCTTCGCCCTGTTCAACCTGCAGGAACGTGGCCGCATGCTGATCGACCCGAACGTTGACGTGTACGAAGGCCAGATCATCGGCATTCACAGCCGCGGCAACGACCTGGCGGTGAACCCCACCAAGGGCAAGCAGCTGACTAACATGCGCGCCTCCGGCACCGATGAGAACATCGTACTGACCCCGCCGATCCGCTTCAGCCTGGAACAGGCACTGGACTTCATCGAAGATGACGAGCTGGTGGAAGTCACTCCGGAAAGCCTGCGTCTGCGCAAGAAACTGCTCACGGAAACCGAACGCAAGCGCGCCGGCCGCGCCTGATACTGAACGGCAACCAAAAAAAACCGGGTACCAACCCGGTTTTTTTTATGGCTGCGGCCGCTTCATGCTTCACGCAAAGACCAAAGCCCGCGCCAACCTACGCCAAAGCAGCCAGGCTCTCTCTTTTCAACTTTGAACTTTCAACTTTAAACTCATCTCAACAGCATCAACATCACCAGCACCCCGGCAAAGAACCCCACCAGCAAACCTGACAGGAAACCCGCCGAGGATAACGGTGTTGATGGGGACCGCGACTCAGGCAGCTCTGGTTGCTCGCGCTGATACTCTTCCACCAGCTCCCGGGCGCGGGCTTCTTCCTCATTATCTACCCATACGGCAACCAGGCCTGACGCCGGCAGCTCTCCCATCCCGCCCTGTAACAGGTCTCCCTGCACCCGCGCGGCAATACCCACTTGCTGGAGCAGATCGGCCACCACATGAGCTTCCAGCCCGTCCCGGGCCTGATACACACAGCGCAAGGGTCAGGGAGCCTCCTGCTGGTTCACATCCGCCTTTTCCACCACTTCCAGCAGCGTATAACGCTCGGAGCTGGCATCTGTAGGCGCATCCTTCACCGGAGTCACCTTTACACGCAGGGTGTACTGATAGCCTGATTCAAACTCAAACCCTTCGATCTTGCTGTAAAACAGCGAATAGCTCTCCTCACCGTCACGGCGCACCTGCAGGCACTCCATGGGCCCTACGCCAATACACGCGGTCCGGTAAGGCGCCACTTCCAGCAGCTGCCCTTCAGGTTCACTCTCACAACCCACCAGCAGCAGGGCCGGCACGATTGCCAACCCGATTCGCCATCCTCGCTTCATTCTGATTCCCTGTTATCCTTTGGCACTCCCTAATCAGTACCATGGCGCCGCCCTGACGGCAAAACACAATGCTGCACATTGCCCTCTACGAACCGGAAATTCCACCTAACACCGGTAACATCATTCGTCTGGCCGCCAACACCGGCGCCACCCTGCACCTGATCGAGCCACTGGGCTTCTCTCTGGATGAAAAGAAGCTGCGGCGGGCCGGACTGGACTATCGGGAATTCGCCAACCTGCACATTCACCGCAACTTCGAGACATTTTTGCAGCAGATTCCCGAGCAACGAGTATTTGCCCTGACCACCAAAGCCAGCCGCCCCCACAGTGACGCCCCATTCAGGGAGGGCGACGTACTGCTATTTGGCCCGGAAACCCGCGGCCTGCCCCCGGCCATCATCGACTCCCTCCCCGCCGAACAACGTCTGCGCCTGCCCATGGTCCCCGACAGCCGCAGCCTCAATCTCAGCAACGCCGTCGCCGTCACGGTGTATGAGGCGTGGCGGCAGTTGGGATATGTGGGAGCAGTGAACAGTGAATAGTGAACAGCGCGCGGGGCTGGTTTGTTTTAGCCTTAAACGCAAGAGGCCGCGCCCAATGCCTGAGCGCGGCCTCTTTCGTTTATGAACTGACAACCCCGCTTCGCGGCGCTGTTCACTATTCACTGTTAACTGTTCACTGAACCGTTTCGCCCTTCGCCTCAGCCTGCGCCGCCTGCTGTTGACGCTGCTGTTGGTACAGGGCGTCGAAGTTGATCGGCTGCAGCAGCATTTGCGGGAAGGACCCCTTGGCGACCAGGTCAGAGACAACTTCACGCACGTAGGGGAACAGCAGGTTCGGGCAGTAGGCGCCCAGCAGCTGACCCAGCTCTTCGCCCTCAATCCCCTTCACGGTGAAGATGCCGGCCTGCTTCACTTCGGCCAGATAGAAGGTCTTTTCTTCCTTCTCGTCCTTTGCCGTCACCGTGACGGTCAGCTCCACTTCGTACTCGGTGCTTTCGCCCACGCGACGGGCACCGTTGTTGATCTGCACGTTTACCTTGGGCTTCCACTCCTGCAGGAACACTTCCGGTGCGCCGGGACATTCAAAGGACGCATCTTTCAGGTACACACGCTGCAGTTGGAAAACCTGTTGTTGTTCGTCAGCCATTGTTCTCTCCAGTTACTGATCGGCTCCGAGCAGGGCATCCAGTTCCCCCGCCCGCTCGAGAGCATAGAGTTCATCACACCCGCCCACGGGGTGATCATTAATAAAGATCTGCGGCACCGTATGGGCGCCGCCACGTTGCATCATTACCTGACGCTGTGACGGATCGCGGTCCACATCGGTGTCCTGGTAGGACACATTCTTGCTGTCCAGCAGCCGCTTGGCGCGGACACAGAAAGGGCACCACGCGGTTGTATAGAGTTCCACTTTCGCCATGGTCTACCCTCCTGTAATTAGCCTTTCACCACCGGCAGTGAGGCAGAACGCCAGGCGTTGATGCCCCCCTGAATCCGGAAAAGGTTATCAAAGCCCTTGGGACGCAGCTGCCTGCCAAGATGTGAGGCCTTGCTGCCCATATCACAAGTCAGAATCAGCGGTTTGCCCTTGTATTTTTCCAGTTCTGCAATACGCTCTAGAGCCTGACCGGCCGGAATATTGAGGCTACCGGCAATGTGGCCGGCGCGAAACTCATCGCTGTCGCGCAGATCCACAATGACAGCCTCTTCCCGGTTGACCATATTGGTGGCCATCTGTGGCGTCACCGGCTTGCCGCCGCGGCGGGATTCAAGCACGAAAAATACAGCCCACAGCAGGAAAAAGGCGGACACCAGAAGATAATGGTTGCTGGCGAATTCAAACAGTTGGCTCATGGGAACCCCGAATCAGTGGCGTTAATCCGTCTTGCGGGGCAAGCCCCCCGCATCAGGATCGATGAAAAATCGGCGCCAAGTATACACACCCCTTGGGGGGGAAGGTAAAACCATGCCAATCAGCGTCCCTTTCTCCCCCGTCGCCGGACGGCTCTTCGGGCTGACCTTGCTGGCACTGCTTTGCCTTCCCGCTCACGCAGACAGCACACCCTCCAAGGCCGAACTGGAAGCCCTGAAAAGCCGCATCAGCGAACTCAGCCAGGCCCAGGCCAAAGAACTCCGGCAACGCGATTCCGTGCAGGCAGACCTGCGTGAGGCCGAGCTGCGCATCAGCCGACTGGCCAAAGAGCAGCGTGATCTGGAACAGCGCGAGGCAGAGGCGAAGCGCAAGTTAGCCACTCTGGAAAAGGAACAGGCCGCCCTGGCCAGGGACAAGCGCACCCAGGTGGAATGGCTCGCCCGCACGGTCCGCGCCAGCTATCAAAGCGGCCGCCAGGAGCGACTCAAGTTGTTGCTCAATCAGGAACAACCCGATCAAATTGCCCGACTGATGCGATACCAGGAATATTATCAACGCGCCCGCACCCAGCGCCTGAAGGCGGTCCGGGCCGAGCTGACAGAACTGCAGGCCGTTGGCGAGCGGGTTGCCAGCGCGCGTCAGGCACTGCTGGATAAACGCGCAGAAATAGCCCGCCATGCCAGCAAGCTGGAACAAGCCCAGCAGAAACGCCAGCAGAGTCTGGCCGCCCTGAACCGCTCGCTGGATAACCGCGGCAAGGACATCAACCAACTAAAGACCGACCAGCAACGCCTTGCCGCCTTGCTGGAAGAGATGCGCCGCAGTTTTGACGATATTCCCGCCGACCTGGGTGGCAAGCCCTTCGGCAAACTGGCCGGCAAACTGCCCTGGCCACTGCCAGGCCGCATCACCACTGGCTACAACAGTCGTCGCGAGGGAGCGCTGCGCTGGCAGGGCGTGATCATGTCAGCCCCGGGGGGGACCCCGGTTCGAGCCATCCACCCGGGCCGGGTGGTGTTCGCAGACTGGCTAAGGGGCTACGGCCTGCTCACCATTGTCGATCATGGCGAAGGCTACCTGAGCCTGTACGGTTACAATCAGGCCCTGTTGCGGGAAGTGGGGGAATGGGTATCTGCCGGTGACAGCCTGGCACTGGCCGGCAACTCCGGCGGCAACATGGCCAGTGGTCTGTACTTCGAGATACGCCATCGCGGCAAGGCGGTGAACCCGACACGCTGGTGCGACCGCCGTGTTACACTGCCTCCCATTGCCCAGAACAATCGTTGAACCGCACGGCATAGTCCGTGCGCCGGGGATCCTTGATGCCAACATTCAAACAACATGCGCTTCGCTCCGTCCTGCTCACCGGCCTGATCGGGCTGACGTCCCTGCCGGCACAAGCCGCCGACCCGGCGCTGGATCGTCAGGCCGCCCAGCAAGGCGTCCCCGTGGAAGAACTGCGCGCCTTTGCCGAAGTCATGGAGCGAATCCGTGGCTCCTATATCGAAGAGGTGAGTGACAAGGATCTGCTGGAATCCGCCATTCGCGGCATGCTCTATGAACTGGACCCCCATTCCAGCTACCTGACCCCGGACCAGTTTGAAGATCTGCAAGTCACCACCACCGGTGAATTTGGTGGCCTGGGTATTGAAGTCACCATGGAAGACGGCTTCGTCAAGGTCGTGACCCCCGTGGACGATTCTCCGGCCAGCAAGGCCGGCATTCAGGCGGGCGACCTGATCCTGAAGATCGACGACACCTTTGTGAAAGGCCTGACCCTGAGCGAAGCCGTGGAGTTGATGCGCGGCGAAATCGGCTCTGAAATTGAACTGATGGTGCTCAGCGAGGGGGAAGAAAACCCACGCCAGGTCAGCGTCAAACGCGACAAGATACAGCTGCACAGTGTGCGCTCCCGGCTGTTGGAGCCCGGTCTCGGCTATGTGCGTATTTCCCAGTTCCAGAACAATACCGGTGCGGACACCGGCAAGGCTCTGGACAAGCTTAGTAAAGAAGGCGAGCTGCGCGGCCTGATACTGGACCTGCGCAACAATCCCGGCGGGGTATTGGGCGGCGCCGTGGAAGTTGCTGACCTGTTCCTCAACAACGGACTGATCGTTTACACCCAGGGGCGCAGCCAGGACAGCCGCAGCGAGTTCAAGGCCTCATCCGAAGACCGGCTGGCAGGGGTGCCACTGGTGGTACTGGTGAACGGTGGCAGCGCCTCTGCCTCGGAAATCGTGGCCGGCGCCTTGCAGGATCAACACCGGGCACTGGTGGTGGGCAACCGCACCTTTGGCAAAGGCTCCGTGCAGACCGTGCTACCGCTCAGCGAAGACAAGGCCCTGAAACTGACCACCGCCCGTTATTACACACCTTCTGGCCGCTCCATTCAGGCCGAGGGCATTGTCCCGGACATTACCATTGATCAGGTTACCCACCTGGAAGTGCGGGAAGACCAGCAGCTGCGTGAAGCGGATCTGCCGCGCCACCTGGACAACGAAAATGGCGAGGGGACCAGCAAGAAAAGCACGCCCTCACTGGCCCAGGAGGACTACCCCCTGGCCCAGGCCCTCGCCATCCTCAAGGGCGTGGTCATGTCCCGCATCACCACCCAACAGGCCAACAGCGACAACCCCTGATGGCCAAACTGTTGATACGACTGGCCCTGCTGGCGGTGACACTGGTCACTGCTGCCGCCCAGGCCAACCCGCCGCGCATCGCCATCATCATTGATGATCTGGGCTACAGCCGGGGGAACGGCCAGGCCATTGTAGATCTGCCCGCTGCGGTAACCTGCGCCGTTATCCCCTTTTCCCCCCACGGGCCTCGCCTGGCCCGCCAGGCCAGCCGCAAAGGCAAGGAAGTGATTGTGCACATGCCTATGGCCGCACAACACCACGCCCGCCTGGATCGTGGCGGCCTCACGCTGGAAATGACACAACAGGAAATCCAGGACCAGGTACGCCTGGCCCTGGATCAGCTGCCAGAAGCCCGTGGCCTGAACAATCATATGGGAAGCGCACTCACCGAGCAGACTCGCCCCATGGGGTGGCTGATGGGGGAGCTCAAGGCCCGGCAATTATTCTTCGTGGACAGCCGCACCACCGGGCGCTCAGTGGCGCTGCTTCAGGCGCGCCAGGCCGGCATTGCCAACGCCGGACGCGACATCTTTCTGGACAACGAACGCACCCTGCCGGCCATCAATGAGCAATTCAACAAGCTGATCAAACTGGCCCGTCAGCGCGGACAGGCCATCGCCATCGGGCACCCCTACCCGGAAACCGTACACTACCTGCAACAGGTACTCCCCCTGCTGAATCAGGCTGGAATCCACGTGGTACCGGTGTCAGAGCTGCTGACGGCACCGGTGATGAGCACCGCCGCCGCCATCAGCAAAGATCACGGGGAAAGCTGAGAGCGGCGCCCAATGCCGGTGAGCCGGGCATAACCAATCATCAGGAAACCGAAGGCAAACATCAGCACGCCGTACACCGCTGACGGTACCGACATGGCCTCCGAGTGCAGCAACGTCAGAGTGACCATCAAGCCCAGCGTACCATTCTTGATGCCCAGCTCGATCGCCACGGTAAAGGCCTGGTCACGGGACAGACCGATCAGCCGCCCCCCCAGCATACCCAGCGCGATGCCCGCCACATTCAGGGCAATCGCCGACACCCCGGCCTTGCGGAACAGCTCGAAGGCTTCATCACCCAGCTTTACCAGCAGCAATACAATTACGGCTATCAGCACCACCAGGCCGAGCAGGCCCACCGCTTTCTCGCCCTTTGCTGCCAGGACCGGCTTGAAGTGACGAATCGTCATGCCAATGGCCACCGGCAGCAACACAATAACGATCAGGGTGAGCACGGTGCGCAGCACCGGCAGGTCGATAGTCCTGTCCGAGTCATGGAAATGCTCCAGCGCCCAGCCGGTGAAGGCCGGAAGGGTCACGATGGTGATCAGGCTGGCAATCACGGTCAGCACAATGGACAGCGCCACGTCGCCACGGCCCAGATAGACAAACAGGTTGGACGTGGTTCCCCCCGGGCAGGCGGCCACCACAATCAAGCCCACGGCCAGGGCCGGAGAAAGCTCCATCGCCACGGCCACACCGAACGCCACCAACGGCAGCAGCAGGATCTGGCAAACCAGACCGTAGGCGGTCCCCCGTGGGGCAATGGCCACCTCTCGGAAATCCTTTGGCGTGAGCGTCATGCCCATGCCGACCATGATCAAGAACAGGGATATCGGCAAACCGATATCGATCAATGCACTGGAACCCATTGCGTACTCTCCCGGACTCTTTCTTGTAGATATACATTCGAGAGTAATTCAGTGCAGAGGCCCCTGCCAGCGGCGACGCATGAACGGCATTGAGGATGGCGCATTTGGCCATGGGGACGCTTGATACTGGACGCCGGAAGCCTGACGCCAAACAAAAGGAGCGACAGGGGGCTACTGTGGGAGCTTGCCTGCAAGCGACGAAACACGGGCGATTGAATGATCACAAAAAAACCGCCGGGATCGGCGGTTTTTTGCGTCTGGCGTCAGGCATCCTGCATCGGGCGTAAAATCACAACCTCATTTCGATACCCGCGCTCTGCATGAAGCGCTTGGCCTCTTCCACGGAATATTCACCAAAGTGGAAGATCGAAGCCGCCAGCACCGCATCGGCACCGCCCTGAATGACGCCATCCACCAGATGCTGCAGGTTGCCCACCCCGCCACTGGCAATCACCGGCACCGGCACCGCATCGGAAATGGCGCGGGTGAGAGCAATATCAAAACCGTTCTTGGTGCCGTCACGATCCATGCTGGTGAGCAGAATCTCGCCGGCGCCGTAATCAGTCATGCGCTTTGCCCATTGCACCGCATCCAGCCCGGTGGGCTTGCGACCGCCATGGGTGAAAATTTCCCAGCGGTTGGGCTCACTTTCCGCGCTGACTTTCTTGGCATCGATGGCCACCACAATGCACTGTGAGCCAAATCTCTCTGCCGCTTCGCGAACGAATTCCGGGTTGTGCACGGCAGCGGAATTAATCCCCACCTTGTCGGCACCGGCGTTGAGCAGATTACGGATGTCTTCCAGGGTGCGCACGCCGCCGCCCACGGTCAGGGGAATGAATACCTGGCTGGCGATCCGTTCCACGGTATGCAGGGTGGTATCCCGTCCTTCGTGGCTGGCCGTGATGTCCAGAAAGGTGATCTCGTCAGCTCCGGCATCGTTGTAGCGCTTGGCCACTTCCACCGGGTCACCGGCATCACGGATATCCACGAACTGGACGCCCTTGACCACGCGGCCATCATCCACGTCCAGACAGGGAATTATGCGTTTGGCGAGTCCCATGCTTGTCTCCGCCTCAGGCCTTGATCAGTTCGTCAGACAACGCCTGACCTTCTGCAAAGTTGAGGGTGTTTTCGTAGATGGCACGGCCGGTGATGGCCCCACTGATGCCCTGGTCCGCCACACCACACAGGTTGCGGACATCGTCCAGGTTGGTAATGCCACCGGAGGCGATCACAGGAATGGACATGGACTGGGCCAGACGCACGGTGGCATCCACATTCACGCCCTGCAGCATGCCGTCACGGCTGATGTCGGTGTAAACGATGGCAGAAACACCGTCATTCTCGAACTGTCTGGCCAGATCAATCACGTTCACATCAGTGACATTGGCCCAGCCATCGGTGGCTACCCAACCCTCCTTCGCATCCAGCCCGACAATGATGTGACCGGGGAACTGCTTGCACATGTCACGAACAAATTCCGGCTCGTTCACCGCCTTGGTGCCAATGATCACCCACTGAACGCCGGCATCCAGATAGGCCTGAATAATTTCCGGGCTGCGAATACCACCGCCAATCTGAATCGGCAGATCCGGATATTTGCGGGCGATCGCTTTGACGATCTCGCCGTTCACCGGCTCACCAGCAAAAGCACCATTGAGATCCACCAGGTGCAGCCGACGGGCACCCTGCTCGACCCAGTGTGTGGCTACCGCCACCGGATCCTCGGAAAACACCGTATCGTCTTCCATCCGCCCCTGCTTGAGGCGAACACATTTTCCGTCTTTCAGGTCGATGGCAGGAATTAAAAGCATATCAAGATCTCAAAACTGGGCCGTCCCACCAAGGGACAACCAATAAAACGGAGTATTGCAGTCAACTGACGTCAGGGCTGCCAGCGCAGGAAGTTTTCCAGCAGGGTCAGCCCCGCATCTGCGCTCTTTTCAGGATGGAACTGCACCGCAAAGACATTGCCGCGTGTGGCGGCAGCAGCAAAACGGCGACCGTAATCGCAGAAACCCGCCACCTCTTCATCGGCCAGACCGGTGACACAGTAGCTGTGCACAAAGTAGAAGCGGGCGTTATTGGCGATACCGGCCCACATGGGATGCGCCATCCCCTGCTGCACCTGGTTCCAGCCCATGTGCGGCACTTTCAGCTTGCCGCCGGTATCATCGTGCATGTCCCCAAAGAAGGTCACTTCACCGTCGAACACGCCGAGGCAATCCACGCCGTTATTTTCTTCGCTGCGCGCCATCAGCGCCTGCATGCCGACACAGATACCCAGCAGCGGCTTGCCAGCGGCAATCACGTCACGGATCGCCTGATCCAGACCGGTGTCTTTCAGCACAGCAATGCAATCGCGGATCGCCCCCACCCCCGGAAACACCACCCGGTCCGCCGCGCGGATCTGGTCGGCATCGCCGGTGATGAGAATCTGTTGCCCATTGGCCACTTTTTCCAGAGCCTTGCCTGCGGAATGCAGGTTGCCCATACCGTAATCAATAACGGCAACTACTTCGCTCATGGCTGCACTTACTCGCTTTCGCTCAGGGTGCCCTTGGTGGACGGGGTGATGCCGCTCATGCGCGGATCCGGCTCAATGGCCATGCGCAGGGCGCGCCCGAAAGCCTTGAACACAGTCTCGGCCTGGTGGTGGGCATTCTTGCCACGCAGGTTGTCGATATGCAGGGTGATCATGCTGTGGTTCACCAGTCCCTGGAAGAATTCGTAGAACAGATCCACATCAAAGCCGCCAATGCTGCCACGGGTGAAATCCACAAACATTTCCAGACCGGGACGGCCGGACAGGTCTACCACCACGCGGGACAGGGCTTCATCCAGCGGCACATAGGCATGGCCGTAGCGACGTACGCCTTTCTTGTCACCCACCGCCTTGGCGAACGCCTGCCCCAGGGTAATACCGATATCTTCCACGGTGTGGTGAGCATCGATGTGCAAATCGCCCTTGGCCTTGATCTCCAGGTCCACCAGACCGTGGCGCGCCACCTGGTCCAGCATGTGTTCCAGAAACGGCAGTCCGGTGTCCAGTTTGCACTGGCCGGTGCCATCCAGATTGATGGAAACCTGGATCTGGGTTTCCAGGGTATTGCGCTCAACAGTCGCGCTTCGCTTGCTCATCTATACCTCCCGGGCATTGGGCCGGCTATTATACGCAGCCTGACGGCCTGTTGACACCATTGTGGCAGAGCCCCCATTCCCTCAACCAGCGGAGTCGATCCATGCCCATCAGCGTTCAGGCCCACCCTTTTTCCCTGGAAGAATGCCAGACCTTCGAGCAGGTGCTGCGCGATGACCCGGAATACCGGCAAAAACTGCAGGATGCGCAGGCGCGCGGGGAACACAGGCTGTTTGCCGCCCACTTCAACGGCAAGCGTGTGGCTATTGCCCTGATAGGGAAAAACCAGCCCCGGCTGGACTGGATGGTGGTGCACCCTGCCACCCGCGGGCGCGGCGTGGGCAAGGATTTCGTCCGCCTGATCGGTCAGGCGCTGGGTGAAGACCTTACCCTGCCGGCACATTGCCAGCAGGGCTGATCCATCAGGAGGCGGTTGCACCCTCGAATTCGGCCAGCGGCAGACGCACATGCAGGCTGAAGCCCCGGCCGGGACCGGGGCTCTCCGCCCATAATTGACCGCCCACCTGTTCGACCATGACCCGGGCCATGGCCAGCGAAAGGCCAAAGCCCTCCTCATGGTGCCGGGAACCCATCACGAAGAACGGCTCCATGATGTGCTCCAGCTGCTCCGCCGTAGCCCCCTTGCCCTCGTCGCGAATCACGATATGAGCAAAGCCCTCGCCCACATCCACCTCGCTGACCATCTCCACAATGCCGCCTTCGGCACTGAATCGCAGGGCATTGTCCAGCCCCATGGCAAACACTTCCCGCAGCTCGGTTTCACTGGCCCGCACCCGCAAATTGGGTGAGACCCGATTGCGCAGGGTCAGCCCGCTTTGCTCAATGCGGTCGGATTCCTCGCGGATCAGGGCATCCAGGATCCACATGGGCTGGCAGCTACCCACCGGCGGCGCCTGGCTGCGGTCGGAAAGGTCAAAGTAACGCAGTGAGGTGCCCACAATGCCAATCAGGCGTTTCTGCCCCTTGCGCACCATGGCCCACACATCCACATCACTGTCTTCACCGTTGTTGTTGCCCAGCGAGTCCGCAGCCCCGATCCAGTTGATCGGCGTGTTCAGCTCATGGCTGATGTACTGCAGGAACATGGATTTGTCCTGGTTCATCTGCTCGATATCGGACAGGTGCCGCTCCAGATTCTGTTGCGCCTCCAGCGCCAGCTGCTTGCGCTCATTCTCCAGAAACCGAATTCGGTCACCCAGCGCCAGCGACAACATCACCACCACCCAAAGGGCGCCAATATGCGGCAGGTAAGGCACCAGCACATGGTAGGGAATCAGCCCGAGATTACCGATCGCATAGAGGAAAATGGTCAGCAGGAAAACCGACCAGGCAAGCACATACAGCCGCGCCACCCGGAACCCCTGACGCCACACCGTCCAGCCCAGCCAGCTGAACAGTACCACCGTTAGCAGGGCGATGAAGGTGGAAAGGTGATAGGAGTAAGGCGGCTGCAACACCCACTGCAGCAGAAACGCCACCCCGATCAGAATCATGTAATGACGTAACAGGCGGTCGTAGCGCGGAAAGCGTTGCGCCAACTGCAAAAACTGGCGGGAATACAGCGCCAGCGCCAGCGCAATCACATAGGTCGCCAACCAGAAATATTCATTGATCTTCGGTGTTTCCGGCCAGAGAAACTGCAGGCCATAACCGCTTACCGAAATGTTGAAAAAGATGATCCCGGCCAGAAACATCACAAAATGCAGGTGTACGTTATCGCGCAGGGACAGGAACAGCATCAGGTTATAGATCAGCATGATGGCCAGAGAGCCATAGAACAGCCCCTGGATCAGCTGCTCCAAATAGGAATATTCCACCAGCCCTTTGGCGCTGTAGAGCATGGGCATCATGTTCAGCGCCCCCTTGCCCTTCACCTTGAGATAGTACTCGGTAACACCACCGTTATCGGTATTCAGGGAGAATACGAAGGAGCGGTGATCCATTGGCCGCAACGAGAAGGGCCGGGTATCACCCACCGGAAAAGAGCGGTAACCCCCGGCACCGTCGGGCACGTAGAGTGTCAACTCATCCAGAATCGGATGGCGCTCCACCAGAAACCAGCTGCCCTCCGCATCGGTGGCATCCACCGCGAAGCGCAGCCACAGCGTACTGTCGGTAAAACCGAAATTCAGCGCCGAGGCATCGCTGTTACGAAAGCGGCTGGCAAACTGGTTGCGCACCTGATCCAGAGTCCAGTGACTTTCCGGATCTTCCAGAATCTGCATTCTGGCCCCCAGTGCCACCTCATCGCCGATACCTTCAAGGACAACAGGCTCTGGCTTTATCGCCTGCGCCACCGTGCTGAGGAGCGCCAACACGGCAAACACAACCCAATGGAACTTTCGCAACGGTTCTTCCCCTAACTAATTCGAAGGAGCATCCTTGTCGCTCCTTTGCCGCTTCTTTGGTTATGGTAGGTCATTCCCGACTGCTATAATCCGTGTCCACCGGCCAACACGCAAGGAGAGCTACATGGGACGCCTGTTAAAAATTTTGCTGATCACGGTATTTGCCATCATTCTGCTATTGGCCATAGCCGTTTTTGTGATCACCCAGGTGATTGATCCCAATCAATTCAAGCCGGAAATCGAGAAACAGGCCAGAGAACAGGCCAATCTGTCACTGAATATCGAGGGAGATCTGGCCTGGCAGTTCTGGCCCTCACTGGGGGTCAGCATCGGCCGCACGGAAGCCCGCATTGCTGAGCAGGAAGACCTGTTTGCGGCACTCAACGAAGCTTCGCTCAGCGTCGCGGTATTACCCCTGCTGTATGGACAGGTAGAAATGGACGGCATCCGCCTGGCCGGCATTGAAGTCAATCTGGTAGATGGCCCTGACGGAGCCAACTGGGAACTCATCGGCCCGCAGGGCGAGTCCGCCGAGGAGGCCACCCCGGAGCCCGCCAGTGACGCAAGCGGCGACGCCACCAGCCTGGATATCCCCCTGACCATTCCGGAGGTGGTGGTCTCTGACGGCAAGATTCGTTACCGGAACACCGCCGATGGCACCGACATCGTGGTTGAGCACTTCAACCTGGGCGCCCAGGACGTGAATCTGGACACCCCGTTCCCGTTGCAGATGTCCCTGCGTTATCAGGATCAGAGCGACATGCGGGTGGACCTGAATCTGGATACCGTGCTGGCCGCCGACATCGACAACACCCATTTCGTGCTCAACCCCATGACCCTGGACGCCAATATTGCCGGCGCCACCACCATGCCGGTGGACGTGCATCTTGAGCAGAATCTGGATGTGAATCTGAGTGATGACACCCTGTCCATCAAGGACCTGCTGCTTACCGCCGCCGGCACCGAAACCCGGGGCAACCTGGCCGTGGAGGCCCTCACAGGGAATATGCAACTCAGCGGCAAGCTGGCCACCCAACCCTTCGATGCCAACAAGGTACTCAAGGCCATCGGTGAAGCGCCCATCGAAACCAGCGATGACAACGCGCTCAGCAACATTGCCGTAGACGCCACACTGGGCGGCGAACCGGGCAGTGTCATGGTCAACCCACTCACCGTGAAACTGGATGACAGCACCCTGAGCGGCAGCGCCGGACTGGCCAGCATGGAGACCGGCAAGATCGTTTTCGACCTGCTGCTGGACAAGATTGCGCTGGATGGTTACCTGCCTCCCTCCAGTGATGAAGAGAGCGCTGATGCAGCCCCCGGTGGCGGCAAGACCGGCGGCACCGCCAGCCTCTCCAGCGAGGAACTGATCCCTGTGGAAACACTACGCCCGCTGCTGCTCGACGGCAAGTTTGCTATCGGTAATCTCAGCTATGACGGCATCAACGCCAGCGACATGAAGTTTGCCGTTACCGCCAAAGACGGCATCATCAAACTCACACAAGCCACCGGCAAGACCCTGGACGGCAGCTTCAGCGCCAAAGCGACTCTGGACGCTTCCGGTAAGACGCCCAGGATCACCGCCAACAACTCGATCACCTCGGTACAGATCCAGCCCGTTGCACAGATGGCGCTGGATGACGACCTGGCCAAGGGCATCTTCACCATGACCGGCAGTTACAGTGCCAGTGGCAACAGCGAGAAGGCGCTGATGGACTCCGCCAAGGGCAACATCGACCTCAACCTTGCGGATGCCACCGTGCGCGGGCTGAACCTCTACAACACCCTGGTGGGTGGGGTGAACGATATGCTGGGACAATTCTCGGGGCTCGCCGCCACCATGATTCCCGGCCAGGAGTCAGGCAAATTGCCCTCCGCCCTGTCTGAAGACACCAAGATTCTGGACCTGACCTCCAAGGCCCGCCTGGAAAAGAACGTGGCCTATCTGGACAGCCTGAATGCGGTACTCAACAAGGGCAAGATCAGCGGTGACGGTTGGCTCAACATCCTCAATCAGGATTTCGACCTGAAGATCGGTATGCAGTCGCCAGAACTCGGATCCTCGAAATACCTGCAAGGCACAACCTGGCCCCTGCGCTGTGAGGGCAACCTGGAAGGTAGCCCCGCCAAGTGGTGCGGCCCGGACAAGGATGGTTTCAAGGATATCGGCAAACAGGTTGCCGCCAAGGCCACCCAGGACAAGCTCAAGGACGAACTGGGCATTGAGGGTGAAGGCGATACCGCCGAGGAAGTCATCAAGGACGCCGCCCAGAAAAAAGCCAAGGAAGAAGTGAACAAGCAGATCCAGGAAGGGCTGAAGAAGTTGTTTGATTAACGCGGCACGCTTCACGCAACACGCTGCACACCAAAACCTGAAGCCACCCGCAGGGCGGAAATGGGCGAAAGCCCATCTCCGCCATTACCGCCCAGAACCTGATGCCCAACAAGTCTCTTAGCCCCAAACAATTCAGCCAGAACCTGCTTGCCTGGTACGACCAGCACGGGCGCCAGGACCTGCCCTGGCAGCATCCGCGCACCCCCTACCAGGTGTGGATCTCGGAAATCATGCTGCAACAGACCCAGGTGAGCACCGTGATCCCCTACTTCGAGCGCTTCATGGAGCGCTTTCCTGACGTGCAGACCCTGGCACTGGCCGAACAGGACGAGGTGCTGCATCTGTGGACCGGCCTCGGCTACTACGCCCGCGCCCGCAATCTGCACAAGTGCGCCAAACAGCTTCTGGAGAACTACCGGGGCGACTTCCCCGACACCGTTGAAGAGGTGGCCACCCTGCCGGGGATCGGCCTTTCCACTGCCGGCGCCATCCTGGCCCAGAGTCGCGGGGTGCGTGCGCCCATTCTCGACGGCAATGTGAAAAGGGTACTCTCACGGCTTCATTCCGTGGAAGGCTGGCCTGGCAGGAAGCCCGTGGAGAAGCGGCTGTGGGAACTGGCCGAGCACTATACGCCCCATGAAAGACTGGCTGATTATACTCAGGCCATCATGGATCTGGGCGCTACCCTGTGCCGTCGCGGCAAACCCGATTGCCCCGCCTGCCCCCTGAACCAGGGCTGCTCCGCCTTCGCCAATGGCAACCCTCAGGACTTTCCCGGCAAGAAGCCCAGGAAGGTCATTCCTGTGCGCACCACCACCATGCTGATTCTGCGCAACGAGCAAGGCCATGTATGGCTGGAGCAACGCCCCTCACAGGGTATCTGGGGCGGTCTGTGGTGTTTCCCGCAGACCGAGACCAGCGAAGAAGCCAATGCCGCCCTTGAGGCTCGCGCCTTTAGCCCCTGCGCTGATGCACAGCCCCTGGACGGCTTTCGCCATACCTTCAGTCATTTCCATCTGGATATTTCCCCGCTGGAAATTCCGGTCCGGGCCTCAGGTACGCGGGACAGCGAAGGCCAGTGGGTCGACCCCGCCGCCCCCGGTGAGCTCGGCCTGGCCGCTCCGGTGAAGAAACTGCTGGCCGGACTGGCAGCCCCACGACAGTCACGCATGTTATAGTCCACCCCACATGTATCAGCCCACGGAGTTGCCATGAGCCGCACGGTAATGTGCCGCAAGTACCAGACCGAACTGGAAGGCCTGGATCGCGCCCCCTTCCCCGGCCCGAAAGGTCAGGACATCTTCGAACATGTGTCGAAGAAAGCCTGGCAGGAATGGCTGCACGAGCAGACCATGCTGATCAACGAAAAACACCTCAACGTGATGGATCCGCAGGCAAAAGCCTTTCTGGATGAGCAACGTGATCGTTTTCTGAACAACGAAAACTACGAAAAAGCCGAGGGATACACTCCGGTTGCTCACGATGCGAACAAATGAACCGACAATGGCTTGACGCCTCCCCCTTCAGACGCTTTAATACGCGCCCTGATTGCCCGGATAGCTCAGTCGGTAGAGCAGGGGATTGAAAATCCCCGTGTCGGTGGTTCGATTCCGCCTCCGGGCACCATATTAAAGGCCTCGCATCGCGAGGCCTTTTTCGTTTCTGCCACCCCATCCGCCCCGGTTCACTGCAACTAGCCTGTTCACCTCCTCTCCGCTAACGTTAGCCCTTTCCTCAATGTTCTGGACAACGGATATGCGCCCCCTGCTGTTTCTGGCCACGCTGCTGATGCTCGTCGCCTGTGATCAGACCCCCACCGGCCGCGACCGGCTCGCGCTCATTCCAGACAGCTTGATGGCCGACCTCGGCCGGCAGACGTTCATGCAGATTCAACAACAGGTGCCGGCCAGCAAAGACCCGGAGGCAAACCGGGAAGTGCAATGCGTCGCCACACAGCTGATTCAACGGATCAACGCCCGCTTTCCCGGCAGCCCAATGCCTGACAGCTGGGAAATCGTGGTGTTCGCCGACAGCACGCCGAATGCCTTCGCTGTGGCCGGCGGCAAGATTGGTGTGAACCAGGGGCTTCTGGATGTGGCGGAAAGCGATGACCAACTTGCCGCTGTGATCGGCCATGAAGTTGCCCATGTCCTGGCTCGCCATGGCAATGAGAGGCTGACCCAGGAACTGGGCATCAAGGCCACGCTGACGCTAATCGGTTTGCTGAGTGAAGGAGATGCGGACACCGAAAGCATCCTGCAGGCACTGGGGCTGGGCGCCCATCTTGGCATCGCCCTGCCCTTCAGCCGTGCCCATGAGGAAGAAGCGGATCTGATGGGACTGGAACTGATGGCCAGCGCGGGTTTTGATCCACGGGAAAGCACCGCCCTGTGGCGCAACATGGCCGAGGCCGGCGGCGGCCAGCCTCTGGAATTTCTCTCCACCCACCCCAACCATGACAGCCGGATCGAGGCGTTGCAGGAAAGGATGGACGTGGCACTACCGATCTACCAGCAGGCCAGCCCCGCAGACTGCGAGGAGAGACTTCATAATCGAGCGATTGGCAGATGAGTTGAAAGTTTAAAGTCCAAAGTTGAAAGGCCCAGGCCAAGGTTATCGGGTTTTCAACGTAATAGGCCGCACCCATGGTCTGGGCGCGGCCTATACGCGTCGGCAAACAACCCACGTGGTCCGCGTTGCAACTTTAAACTTTCAACTTTAAACCGCTTTTGCCTCAGCACCGACCTTCGCCGTCGCCGGCTGCCAGTCGTAGTCCTTCATGTTCACCGTCCAGGTGCGGGCCATGAACTGGAAGGTGGCGTGGGGCCACAGGGCGGTGTTACGACCATCCGCCTGTTGGTACCAGCTGCTGCACCCACCGTTCTGCCATACCGTGCCTTTCAGCTCGTCCTGCAGCTTGTCGTTGAAACGATCCTGCACATCCTGCTTCACGTCCAGCCAGGCATCGCCGCGCTTATCCAGCTTGGTGATGGCATCCATGATGTAACGCACCTGACTCTCGATCATGAAGATGATGGAGTTATGGCCCAGGCCAGTGTTCGGTCCCACCAGCTGGAACATGTTCGGGTAACCGCTCACGGTGGTGCCCAGATAGGCCTGCGCTGCCTCCTTCCAGTCATCCTGCAGACGACGACCCGGCAGCCCGGTGATCTCGAAATCCTTCATGTAGATACGCGGGTCCACGATGAAACCGGTACCCAGCACAATGCAGTCCGCCTGCTGCTCACTGCCATCACTGAACACCACACTGTTCTCCCGGATTTCCTTCACCCCTTCGGTCACCAGCTCCACGTTGTCACGGTTGAAGGTGGGGTAGTAGTTGTTGGAAATCAGAATCCGCTTACAACCCAGGGTGTAGTTGGGCACCAACTTGCGCGCAGTTTCCTTGTCCTTCACCTGGTAGTGGATGAAGGCTTTCAGGGCCGGTTCGGCCAGCTTGGCCAGGCGCGGGTTGAAGATCGGCAGCACTCGAGCCTCGTTGCTCAGGTACAGACGCAGACGATGCAGCTTGCGCAGAGCCGGGAAACGGCGGAACACCCACTTGCTCAGGCCGGAATAGGCGCGCTCATCGCGGGGAATGATCCACGGCGGCGTGCGCTGCACCACCGTCAGGTGATCCGCCTCTTTGGCCACGTGCGGCACATACTGAATAGCGCTGGCGCCAGTGCCGATGGAAACCACCTTCTTGCCGGCCAGAGCGTAGTCGTGATCCCACAGTGCGGAGTGGATCACCTTGCCCTTGAAGGTGTCCATGCCCTTGAAGTTGGGGTACGAAGGGACGTGCAGGGGGCCGCTGGCCAGCACCCAGTGCTGACAAACCAGCTGGGAGCCATCGGCCAGATTCAGCGTCCAAAGGGCCGCCTTGTCATCAAAATGGGCACCGGTGACTTCCGCATTGAAACGGGTGAAATCGCGCAGGCCATGCTTGTCGGAGACGCCCTGGATATAGTCGTGGATCTCCTGCTGGCCGCTGTAGCGGTGGCTCCAGTCCGGATTGCCCTCGAACGAGAAGGAATACATGTGCGACTGGACGTCACAGGCCGCGCCCGGGTAGCTGTTATGGTACCAGGTGCCACCCATGCCACTGCCTTTCTCCAGCAACACGAAATCATCAATACCCGCTTCGCGCAGTTTGATGGCCATACACATGCCGCCGAAGCCACCACCGACGATGGCGACTTTCACATGGCGGTTCTTCACATTGATCTGGGCCTGACTTGTCATTATTCGTCTCCTCCGGCAATCCGGGTTATCGGCATGACGACACTCTATCCTTGCCACCCCCTGGTGAATACGTGTTAACCTGACTCAAAATTGATAATTCCGGCCATGTCAGCACGTTCGATACTCGCACTGATCTATACCATCGACCTGCTCGAGAAAGAGGAGGGAATCGACTGTGCTTCAGTATTGGCGCGGCATGGGCTGGAGCGTGACAAGCTGGATCCCAGCAGTGAAATCGGCCGGGACAGGGAACTGCTGATCTTCACTGAGCTGCTACCGCAGGTGGACGATCCACTGCTGGGCTTCCGGATGGGCAGCAGCTTTGGCTTCGCTGGCTACGGCCAGCTGGCCATGTTGTTCATGACCAGCGAGACCGCCTTTCAAGGTTTTCAGTTCGGGGTGAAATACCAGGCGCTGACCTACCTTTATGGCGAACTGGCGCTGGTCCCCGGGGAAACCACCACCGACCTGGAACTGCACCCTATCCCCCTGCCCCCGGAAGTCAGCCGCACCCTGATCGACCGCGACATGGTCGGCACCTTCAAACTGGTCAACGATATCCAGACCCAGCTCAACCTGAGCCTGAAACCCGTTGAGGTGTGGATGCCCTACCCCCGCCCGGACCATGCTCCGGTGCTGGAAGAATACTTTGGCTGCCCGATTCGCTTTGACCAGCCCTACAGCAAGGCCGTGATCCGAAACGAAGACATGGCAATCCGCCTGCCGGGTTACAACAAGATGGCCCAGGACATGTACCGGGATCAGTGCGACGCCATGCTGGCCCGCCGGGAGGCACCCAGCGAAGACCTGGCCAACCGGGTGACCTCCTATCTTGGCCTGTTTGCCAGAACCCTGCCCACCGCAGAACAGGTGGCGCAAGCCTTCAGCATCCCCGAACGCAGCTTCCGCCGCCAACTCAGCAAGGAAGGCCGCCCATTCCAGGGCATCGTGGATCAGGTCAGAGAAGAAAAAGCCAAACGCTACCTGGCCGACTCCAGCCGCAGCGTCGCCGAGATCGCAGAGCTACTGGGCTATAGCGAGTCAGCCGCCTTTGTCAGGGCGTTTGAACGGTGGACGGGGGTGACGCCGGCGCGCCACCGTAAAGGCAGTTAACAGTTAATAGTGAACAGTTAACAGCTGCGCGTGCTACCGCTCTGCATGTGAAACGCAAGAGGCCGCGCCCAGGGATGGGCGCGGCCTCTTGCGTTTGAAAAATCAAAAACGGCTGCTCGCGCAGCTGTTAACTGTTCACTATTAACTATTCACTATCTTTTTTGATCCTCTCCACGATCTTCGTCGTCGAAATATCATCAATAAAGTCCAACACCTTCACTTCGCCGCCATAGCCCTTAACGAACTCATGGCCGACCACCTCTTCCACGCTGTAGTCCCCGCCCTTCACCAGCACGTCCGGTTTGATGGCTTCCAGCAGGGGTTCCGGGGTATCGGTGTCGAAGGGCACGACCCAGTCCACCGCTTCCAGGGCGGCAAGTACGGCCATGCGACGCTCCAGGGGATTGATGGGACGCCCCGGTCCTTTCAGGCGACGGATGGACTCATCCCCATTCACCGCCAGCACCAGGCGATCCCCCTGGCGGCGGGCGGAATCCAGATAGCCCACATGGCCGGCGTGAATGATATCGAAGCAGCCATTGGTAAAGACAATTTTCTCCCCCTGGGCTCGGGCATCCTCGATGGCGATCAGCAGCTGTTCCTCGGTCATCACACCGCGACCAAAGCCGCCTTCCTGATGGACTGCACGGCGCAGCTCCGGGGCGGAGACCACGGCGGTACCCAGCTTGCCCACCACAATACCGGCAGCAATGTTGGCCAGGGCCACCGCATCTTCCATGGGGGCGCCGGCGGCAATGGCCGTGGCCAGAACAGAGATCACCGTATCGCCAGCACCCGTCACATCAAACACTTCCCGGGCCCGTGCCGGCAGGTGCAACTCCGGTTTGCCGTCACGCAACAGGGTCATGCCCTTTTCACTGCGGGTGACCAGCAGGGCCTGCAGGCCGAAATCGCGAATCAGCTGCTGCCCCTTGGCGATGAGATCCTGCTCATCCTTCACGCTTCCCACCACGGCCTCAAACTCACTGAGGTTGGGCGTCAACAGCGTGGCTCCACGGTAGCGGCTGAAATCAGACCCCTTGGGGTCCACCAGTACCGGCACACCGGCTTCCCGGGCCATGGCAATCAGCCCTTGGGGGTCGCGCAACGCGCCCTTGGCATAATCCGACAACACCAGAGCCCCACAGCGGGATAATTGCGCTTTCACCTTTTCAGCAAAGGGCTGGGGATCCTGATCGTGGAAGGCTTCCTCGAAGTCCAGCCGCAATAACTGCTGCTGGCGACTGATCACCCGCAGCTTGGTGATGGTGGGCAGACCGGGGACTTTCTGGAAATGACACCCCACCTCCGCAGCCTGAAGACGCTCTTCCAGAATCCGCGCCGCTTCGTCCTCGCCGGTAACCCCCACCAGCTCGGCCCCTGCGCCCAGCGCCGCCATATTCAGAGCCACGTTGGCGGCACCACCTGGACGGTCTTCCAGGTCGGTCACCCGCACCACTGGCACCGGCGCCTCCGGCGAAATCCGCCCGGTGGGCCCGTGCCAGTAACGATCCAGCATGACATCGCCAGCCACCAGTACGCGGGCCTTTGCCAGAACGGGAATCTGCGGATTGTGCATAGCGTCTCCAAAACACAACAGTGCCAAATGTGGCCGAAGTGTAGCATAGGGAACCGAACAGGAACGCTGCAGCGGCATCCGGCAGTGGATGCAAACGGGCACGGACAGTACACTTTGCCGCTGCTGTCACTCACAGTCATCGCTGATAAGGGTATGATCCCCATCAGAAATCGTCAGGAGCTTCACGAACCCCATGCCCCCTCTCCCTCCCAACATCATGCAAGGACGCTGGCTTCGTTGGTGGTTGACCCTCTCTTTTACGGTCATGTTCACCAGCACCTTCCTGTTCAACTCCCGGATCGGGCTGCTGAACGTGCTGGATGTGCTGTTCTTCCTGCCATCGCTCACCCTGCTCACCCGGGCCATGGTCAGCGGCGATCACCGACTACTGACCTCGCCACTGCTGGTGCCTTTTTATCTGTTACTGGGCTGGGCCCTGCTGAGCATGGCCTGGGCTGAGGACCCCAACACCTCCCGGACAGTGCGGGGCGTTGTCCAGCTGCTGGTCATGGTGGGCATCTTCCGTTGGCTACACCTGTATTTCAGAAACACCTTCAAGCAGGCCCTGGCCAATGGGGCTCTGTGCGCCATGGTTGTCGCTGCCATGGTCACTGTGAGTTACTACACCACCCAACCCCTGAGCAGCCCGTTGTTCAGCGAGCCCGCCAACCTGATCTTCCGCCTTCCCTCCCTGGACCCATCCCTGGCACTGATGGCCATGGTGGCGCCCACCTTTATCCTGGTGGCCCAGGGGCTGGAAGAAGGAACCGGGGGCAAGGGTGGACGCCGCCTCGCCGGCGCCGCCATGGGACTGGTGTTCATCGGGCTGGTGTCATTGCCTCTGGGGCTGATGTGCCTGTTGCTGGCTATTGCCTGGCTGGTGAGCCGCACTTCCCGCCCCTGGCTGGCAGTGGTTCCGGCACTGGCTGCGCTGTATCTGATGGTACAAGGCGCTACAGATGTGACCATAGACCGCTATTTCCTTCACCCGCTGATTGGCAATGGTCTCAATCAGGAAAGTCTCAACGGGGTCCTGGCTCACGATGGGGACTCGCTGGTTGAGCTGGCTCACCCCCGCAACCTGTTCCTGCTGTTGATACACAGCCTCGGCCTGATCGGCCTGGTGTTGTTCATCGCCAGCTGGGGCAGTCCGCTGGCCGCCCTGTTACAGCGTGAGGATTTCCAGGGCTCCCGTGGTGCCTATACCATCACCGTGATTCCCGGGCTGTGCATGGCGTTTGCCGTGGGCACCTACCTGCTGGTGCCTTTCCACGCCAGCTGGATGAGCCTGTGGCTGCCACTGGCCCTGCTGTTTGCGCGCCTCTGCGAGCGGCCTTCAGCGCAACCTGAACTACGCTAGGCAGCGGGCATAACCATGGGAAAACGCAAACAACGCCCCACTCGGCTTAGCGATCCTCGCCTGATCCCCTCCTGGATCGGGGTCGGGCTGTTCTGGCTTATCGGGCAACTGCCCTGGCCAATACTTCAGGCCTTCGGCAGAACCGTTGGCCGACTGGCCTGGTATCTCGCGAAATCCCGCCGCCAGGTCACCATCACCAACATACGGCTGTGTTTTCCGGAGCGCTCAGAGGAAGAACAACTGAACCTGGCCCACCGCTGCATGATCAGCACCGGCGAAGCCATTCTGGAAATGGCCGGCAGTTATAACAATCACCGCATCGACCTCAACAAGCGGGCAACCTTTGTCGGCATGGAGCACATTGAAAAGGCCAAAGCCGAAGGTAAAGGCATCCTCCTGCTGGGGATGCACTTCAATACTCTGGACAGCTGCTCACGGATGCTGGCAACGGAGCTTGATTTCCATGCGGTGTATCGCCCCAATGACAATCCGGTCATCGACAGGCTGATCGACCGGGGGCGCCGCCGCTATGTGAAAGGCACCATTGACCGGATTGATATCCGCCAGATGATACGTCGACTGCGTAACGGGGAAGTGATTTGGTACGCCCCAGACCAGGATTACGGCACTGCACACGCTGTCTTTGTGCCGTTCTTTGGCATTCCGGCCGCGACCATTACCGCCACCAGCCGCATTGCGCGCATGGGTAAATGCGCGGTCATCCCCATCGCGCATTACCGTCACCCTGACGGACGCTATGAAATCGAGTTTGGCCCAGCCCTGGACAATTTTCCCAGTGGTGATGACGAACGAGACACGGCCCGCATTAACAAAACCATCGAACATTATGTGCGCAAATGTCCCGAGCAATACCTCTGGGTGCACAAACGCTTCAAGCATCAACCGCCCGGTCAGGCCAAACGTTACTGATGACATCATCCTATCCATCCATGAGTGAGCGCGTTTTTTCCAACTGGCTGATTATTGGCCTGCTGCTCTATGTGTGTGGTTTTTACCTGGCGCCGTCCAGCAAGGCACAGTATCTGACCCTGTATATCGGCCTGATTCTGCCCGCCCTTTACTACACCCTGTTTCATTTCCGCCGCTACTTTCTGGATGATCAGCGCGCCCTGCTCTGGGTGGCTCTGATCACCATCGCGCTCTACTTGCCAAGCCTCTGGGTGGATGGCGATGTACTCGACACCCTGCGCAAGAACCTCAAGTGTGTCCTCTTTGTGATCAGTCTCGGCGTAGCGGTACGACATCTGCATCTTGAATATCCACAACTTCAAGAGCACTTGCCGGCGCTCATTCTGGCAGCAAGCCTCATTGCCCTGGCCCTGTTCTTCATCGTGCTTGCCAGAGAAGGCGTTATCTTCAGAGGCAATCACGGCATGGGCAACTTGGGAGACAACCCCAATGAGACCGGCCTGGCCCTCTCGGTAGGCTTTCTCGTGCTAACCGTGTCGCTAATGAAAAAGGTGCGTCTGTCTGCCGCTCTGCTGTGCCTCCCTTTCCTGGTTGCCATCACTCTGGCAAGCAGCCGGGCCGCCATGCTCGGGCTGGCTGTCACGCTTCCTTTTGCATTCCTGTTTCACCACCAACGTAACAGACTGGCAGCCCTTTGGCTGACGCTCTGCCTGGCTGGAGCGCTCACCATCGTGGGGCTGATGCTGGCCGGCTATCTGGACGCGGAACGCCTGCTGAGCAAGCGCCCCTCACTCTGGGGGGAATTCCTCTCTCACTTCCCGGAATTCAATCTCCTCTCCGGTAGTGGGCTCTCGGGCAGTGTGACGGTTTTTTCCCAGGTGCAAGACAAGAAACTGGAACCACACAGCCTCTACTTTGCCCTACTGCTGCGTGGCGGGTTACTGGCTCTGGCCCTGTTTATCGCGCTGATATGGCTGACAGTCAGAAAGCACGGAGGCAGGGCCTCCCGGCAGAGCATCTGGCTGTATATACTGCTATTCGGTCTGACGACCCAGTTTTTCGAAGGTGTGTATCCGGTACGACCACCTAACAGCTTCTGGCTTTATACCTGGCTGCCGATACTCATGATTTTGCTAAAGGCTCAAAAAGCACATGCCCACCCCTGAACAACCCTACAATGTGCTGGGCATAGCCCAACCCACGGAAACAGCGCGAAGACAGCATCTGGATGACATGCTGTCCACCCTGGGGATGCACTACGACCTGGTCAAGACCTCTCCGCCGGTTCATCAGAATCGCTGGGAAGAGGTGGGCTTCAATCATCAGAAATCACTGGCCATGATTGGCCGGGATCTGAGCCCCGGGGAAATCGGCTGCTTTCTCAGTCACCGAAATGCCTGGATCACCGCCGCCCAATCAGACAGACCTTCACTGATACTGGAAGGGGACGCCAAACTCACTCCGGCCTCACGAAGAGTTACTGAGCAACTGGCTTCGCGCCCCCATAAATGGGAACTGGCCATGCTCTACTACTCCAAATGCGTGCCATCGGCCTGGTATCAACAACGACTGGACGACGATTTCATTCTGGCCAAGTTTGCCAATCGCCGGGCCTATTGCCTGGGGGCCTACATGGTAACCCCGTCAGGGGCGCAGAAGCTGGTGGATCTGAGCAAGGAGTTTTATTTGCCCGCCGATGATTTTGTCTCCGGCGGCTGGATCCGCAAGGACCTGGATATGTTTGCTGTGGTTCCGAAGGCAGCGGGGCTCTGTCAGGTGCAATCCGGCAATTCCAACCTGGAAGAAGGGCGCAGCAAGCTGCACAGGAGACGCAGAAAAAAGAAAAACAACGCCAACCTGTTACGACGGCTGGAACTCTTCATTCGGGAATTTGGCCAACGCTACCGGCTTCCCCGAAAAAGCCTGTAACCGATCAGTTTTCACCGGTTGAATCATCTTTGACACTCAGATCCCGAATCACTCTTGCCGGCACCCCGCCCACCAGGGTAAAGGGCTTCACATCCTTGCTCACCACTGCGCCAGCGGCTACGACGGCACCTTCGCCAATGGTGACACCCGCGGTAATGATCACTCCTGCACCAATCCACACATCGTCCCCAACCACAATCGGTGCCCCGGTGGTGCCTCGACGCCCTTTTTCATTGAGATACAGGCTGTGCTGGGCGCCCTCAAAACAGACCCGCGGCCCGATGCGGCAACGTTCGCCCAGGCTGATCCGTGCTTTCGGGCAAGCAAAACGAACCTCCGTGTTGATGAAGCAGCCCTTGGCGATGGACACCGATTTCGCACCACCAATAGGGCGAAGGATCACCGGCCCATACACCGTAGAACGCCCCTGCATATCAAAGCCTGCCGCCTTGAGCAGCAGCCAGCGGATCTTGTCACTGAACCGGAGTCTTGGCAGATGATTGGTCAGGCCGAGAAAAATAAACTCACGCCATTGCTGCATGGTTACAGCCCTCTTGCCTTGTAGTAACGTCGACGCTTGCCAAAAAAGCGCAGCTTCTGCTCCAGATGCTTCCAGAACTCCGACGAATCCGAGTACCGACAGGGGAAGTTTTCCGGCTCCACGTCCACCAGACATTCCAGCCACTGATCATCCACTTCATATCCATGCTGTACCAGATCCTTGACCAATGAAGGATAGCGCTCGATCTGCTGTTTCAGCCTTGGCAAGTGCGCCTTCCAGCCAGCAATCCTCGATAGATCCACTTCGCGCACCCCTCCCAGGGCGTTCTGCGCATCCTCTCCGGACTCTGCCACTTCGTGGAAACGATCAAAGTCATGACTGCGGGTCAAAAATGGAAACCTCGCTTCAATCTCTGCCTGTATCTTCATGGGATCGCGGACCAGGTCCTCATAACGCAACAGCAACACCCGGGGGTGCCCGGCAATCTTCGCCGCCCCCTTTTCTGCCCGCTTCCAGACCGGATAATTACAGAAATACATGCCTGGCCAGGCCTTGTGCTGGCTGCAAATCACCGAGCGCGGATCTCGCATCATGGCGATCACGAACAGGTTGGGATCACGCTCCAGTACCGGCCTCATCCACAGGATATCGTTGGGTTTCTTCGACAAACGAATGCCGTCTTCATGGGGCCCGACCTTGAACAGGGTTTCTTCATGGTCGGAATGCCCCTGATGCGGATAGCAGGCCACCAACATTTCTGCCATCAGCGTGGTACCGCTTCGGGGGCAGCCCACCACATGCAGATTGATCGCCGTCATTTTCCCGCTCCCATGATTCGCAGGCGATCCAACCAGTTCGTTGGCGGCGCGGCCTGAATCTCTGGCTGCAACAGCCCGGGCATGGCCTTCATGCGTTCCGTCCAGGTATGCCGTTGGGATACCAACCGCTGACCCGCGCTGGCAATCCGGTTCAACAGGTCCGGGTTTTGTTTCAGCCAGGCCAGCCTTTCCAGCAGTTCGGATTCGCTGTCGTACAGCACCACATTCTCGCCATCAATAAACCCCAGCGACTGTTGCTCGATATCCGGCTGTCGCCAGGCCAACAAAACACACCCCGCCGCCATGGCTTCGAAATTCTTGATCATGTATTCGCCAAAACCGATATCCGCGCTGACAAAAATCCGGATCTGATTAAGCAAACGGTTATAGGCATCGCCGGGCTCCGCCCGCAACAGCGCCAGCCGTCCCAGTTTTTCCTGTCGCAGCAGGAACTTCTTGCGGCGCTTGTACACCTTGTTCTTTACCCGCCCCACAAACGCCGCCTCATGATCCCGCTCAATACCCAAAGGGGAAATAACGTTATCGTCATAGCCCTTGGGCAGGTAGCAGGCATCAATGCCCTCGTCGCAAAGCTGCTGGGCCAGGGCCGCACCGGATACGATAATGCGCACCTTGCCCAGATCACGCAGGACCGCCGGATAACGGTGATACCACTCACTGCTGGGCACATTGTTCTGGCAGACATCATGATCGAACACCACCAGTCCCGGGGCGCGCTTCAGGCACTGATAACGTTTGCCCAACCGGCGCAGATTGGTGTCTGCCACTACCCGGTCGTAACCGCTGAAATCCGCCTCGTTGAAGTAGGCTTCCAGTCCATGCTCACGGGTCACTTCCACATGATCGAAATCAAAAAACTGTCTTGCCGCCTGCCACAAAGGCCGCGTCACCATCAGCTTGCCATCAGTGGAAACGATCAGGGTCTTCATAGCCAGCTCTCTACGGTTGCCTTGCGCTCATGGTAAAAGCCGAGAAAACATTCTTCAGCAGCGGGCGCCAGCGCTTCCCTGGGCTTCCAGCTCCGGAAAAGACGCTGCCGCTGCCCGGCCAGATCCGCCTCCAGGCTGGCACCGGGGTGACGCACCATGCCATCCAGATCCAGCACCTGCAGGCCCCCTTCCTGAAAAATGAAATTGGTATACTTACTGTCACCATGGCTGAACCGCATCAATGCCATGGTGACGAAAAAGTCTGCCATCTGCCGAAGTGCCGAGAGGCGCGTTTCTCCGCCCTGCTCACACATTTCCGGCAGCATTTCACCGCTCACGTTGCGACATACCAGGTATTCACGGTCCTTCAATCCACCCTTGCGGGAGGACAGATAACAAACCGCCTGCGGCGTTGCCACGTTCACCAGCCCCAGATAGGCCGCATTCATCCAGGAATTGCGGGCGCGACTGCGGAACTGGCGCCCGATACGCTTGATGGCGCTCTTCACGTTATAGCGTTTGATCACCAGGGTTTCCCCCTGGAAGCGAACCCGGCCTACGGTGGCACTGTTGCCGTCCTTGAGCAGCTCACTGCTGTCCAGCAAGGCATCCAGCCCCGTATCGAGCATGGCTTCCACCATGGGCGCATCCGCGCGTCGGGCCATACCATTCAGCCCGTGCCGTTCCAACGTGGCGAATTCGGTGCAGTCCCTCAGGGATTTCTTTACCAGCCGCTTCAACCGTTTCTCACGGGCCTGGCGGACGATGGCAACCAATTCAGGCACCGTCACACCCTGCTGATAAGCGGCCACGATCTGCTCCGGGGAGGGCAGCGTCAACGGTGGGAACTGCGCCAGCAGCAGGGCCAGATTCTGCAAGCGAGCGGTTTTGGAGAATCGCTCCGCCAGCTTCACACCGCCGGCATCGATCACATACCAGCTCCCCTCGTGCAGCACGAAGTTATCCAGGTGAATGTCTTCCTGCAGGGCGCCTGCAGCGTGCATCTGCCCGGTAAATGCCACCAGCCCATTCACCAGTTTCGCAACATCAGCATCCGCCAGTGAGGCGAGAACAGCACTCGCCGACGTCTGACCAAGATCCTCGATAACCAGGCCCTGTTCCTCGCCCTGCTCAAGGCGGGCCACAATGGCCGGCGCCGCCACGCCGCGGGCTTTCAACGCACGCAGCACCGCAGCTTCGTCGTGAAGCTCCCGGCGCGCCCTGGGCTGACGGGTGTACAGCTTGAGAATGACCTCCTCGCCCCCGTCCAGCCGGGCGCGGTACACGCCACGGCGACCAGGGAAAAAGCGCAACAAAGACCGTACTTCGCACTGATGCTCCCCACACTGAAGCTGTGCAGGCAGCTGCGGCTGGCGCTGCTCAAGCAATGCCTTCATGGTGACTGTGGGCACATTAGCGTCTGACATGTCAGATATCCTTGCCGGGGTGCTCATTGAATTGCAGTGGCAATTGCGGCTCCACCTCGAAGTAACGCCGATAGATCTTATCCGCTTCATGGCGGGCAGCAGCCCAAATCGACGCCTCCTTCAGCGCCTCCCTGAGGGGCAGCCCGGTATAGTCCCGAATAAAACGCAACAGATCCCGGCGGGTCATGCCGAAACGGGCGGTAGAGAAATACAGCCCGCCCAGATCCTTGATCTGCCAGCGACGGGGCACCTTGCTGCGCACCTGGGAGCGATGCAGGTCAATCAGATACATGGGCCCCTGAACCGATTGGCGGGCCACATCCTCCTGTGGCATGAGAAAATGGGCCAGATAAAAGTCTCGATGGTTAATGCCGGCCCCGTGCATGCGACGGGCAATGTCAGCCACCCGCGCGATCAGGGCGCGCTTGAACACCACAGGGACGTGGCCACTGGCTACCCACTGCTCACCGACCTCTTCCAGACTCAGAGTGCCGACCAGATCATCAGTAACAATGAAGGATTCGATCCCGGCAGGATTGATCCCCCGACTGCCGTAGGCCGCAACGGTCATGGTATCCAGTCCGGCGGCGCGTACTGCCTCGATGGCATTCACTTCGTCCATGGCTCCGAGCACTGGCAGCTTTGCCTGAGTCAGGTTCTTGAAGATTTCCTTCCAACCGATCCCGCCGTGATACTTGAGAAAATAGCTTCGCCCATTGCCATGGAAACGGAGTGTGCGGCGCCCCTCGCGCGCCCGGAAAATATCACCGTCCTGCTCGGCGGCACACGCAAACGGATCCCGCTCACCCCAAAGCGCGGCGATATCCTCACGCAGAAAAAGCATCACGAGCCACACTCCACCGCATTGATAACATTCCGGGGCAACTGATACAGGGACGGTGACTCGGCGTAGGCGAGCCCCTTCTTCTTCCATTTTCCGGGCAAGTCGTTCAGCATGCTGTTCAAGGTTCTGTTCAGCGCCTCCTGGCTAAACGGTGACGTCATCACCTCCCCGGAACCCGCCTCGGTAACATAGCGGGCATAACCACAGGTATCCGTGGTCAGCACCGGCAGCCCCGCCACTGTTGCCTCCAGCAGAACCATGCCGGCACTCTCCCGGTAAGCAGGATGCAGCAACAGATCCGCCGCCTGCATCAAGGCCGGCACATCATCACGGGGCCCCAGTACCTGAATCCGCTCCCTTACCCCCGCCGTCACGGCGCCCAGATAGGGGGCAGCATCATCGTTGCCGACAATCATCAGCTTTGCGGACGCCGGCAGCGTGGCAAACGCCGCCAGCGCCCGGTCCAGCCCCTTCACCTTGAAGCCGGAACCGAGGAACAACAGCAGCGACTCATCATCACTGACGCCCAGTGCGGCGCGGGTCTGGGCACGCAGCGCGACGTGATTGTCAGGACGGCGACGATCCGCTTCGATGCCTGGCGGCAACAGGGAGTAGCGGCTTTCCGGCAAATCATAGTAGTGCCGGTACTGGTCGCGCTGATCTTCATTGAGAAACAGGATATGCGGGCCGGAGGGTGCGGTGACAGCTTGCTCCAGTTTCAGGTAGGTCGCATAGCGCGGCAGTACGCGCACCAGGGCCGGCTTGCCGGCCACATGGGCCGCAAAGCAACTGTCGGCAGCAAAATACACATCCAGTCCGGGCAGACGATTAAACCCCAGTACCCGGTCGTAGTAATTGTGCTGAAGATGCGCGCTGAGCGAACGGGCAAACGCCGCCATCATCCCGTGATTGCTGCGCCCAGTGACAGACAGGGCCTCAATGGCAACGCCCTCGATGGCATCGCCTTCCCAGTCACTGACCAGCGCCACCACTTCATGCCCCCGTTGCACCGCTTCCCGGGCAATGCGGGCAAAGTCACGCTGCAGCCCGCCCCAGGGGAAATAGTGATACAGCACCATGGCCAGCTTCACGGGCTCAGCCTCTTCAGTTCGCGCCAGACAAATTCCGGTTTCAGGGTGCTGAAGCAGGGCGGCGACACCCCTTTACCCAACTCCCCGCGGTAGGTGCACCTCTCCTGGACACAGGGGGCACAGGGGAAATCCGCCGCCCGGGACTCGGCCCTCACCCCCTGCACACCAGTCAACACCGGGTCCGTTGGGCCATACAGCGCCAGGCCCGGCAGGCCCGCAGCGGCAGCCAGATGAGCCAGGCCGGTATCCACGGCCACGAAGGCATCCCAGCACAACAGCTTGTCAGTGAGTGCATCCAGCCCCATCTTCGGCAGCACCGAGGCCTGCGTGATCCCGTCCGCCAGACGCTCCGCGCGCGCCTTTTCCGTGTCATTGCCCCAGGGAAGATGTACCCGGTGCCCCTCCGCACAGGCCAGCTCCACCAGCTGACGCCAGAAGGCCTCCGGGTAGTGCTTGGTCACCCAGGTCGTGCCATGACAGAACACCAGCTCAGCAGGCTGCGCCAGCGGTGTGGGCACATGGCTGCGCGGCAAACCATAGTCCGGTCGGCTGGCGGGCAATGCATACCCCAGAGACAGGGCAAACAGCTGGCGAACCCGCGCAATAGCATGCTGACCTTTGGCTACCGCCTGGGGATGATCCAGCACTTTGGCAGACAGCCCCTCACGGGCAGAATGCTTGTCCAAACCAAATTTGGGGCCACGGGCCAGGCGGGTAATAAAGGCACTCTTGATCAGCCCCTGAGCGTCAATCACCACATCGTAGTCTGTCGCTTGCAAGGCCGATTTAAAGACACCCCATTCACCAGAGCGACGGGCCTTGAAAGGATGCTTGCGCCAGCGGCGCAGGGCACAGGGGAAGACATTGGCGACGGCAGGGTGGCGGCGTGCCAGATCGGCAAAGGCGTCTTCCACCACCCAGTCCACCTGCAGATCAGGAAAGGCCGCACGGGCATCGGTTAACGCCGGCAGGGTGTGAATCACGTCCCCCATGGAGGAGGTCTTGATCAACAGCACGCGCATGGCATCACCGGCTCAGGCATCCGCGGTTTCAAGCTGTTGCAGGGCCTCGATGACCCGGTTTGGCGGCAACTGCTTGAGACAGTTCAGGTGGCCCAGAGGACATTCCCGTTCAAAGCAGGGGCTGCATTCCAGCCCCAGACGCACCACGGCAACCCGGTCTCCCAGCGGCGGCGTAAAGCCCGGCGAGGTGGAACCGTACACGGCCACCAGCGGCCGTTTGAGCGCCGCGGCAATGTGCATCAGCCCGGAATCATTACTGACAACCGCATGGGTAGCCGAGAGCAGATCCACAGCCTCTTCCAGGGAGGTCTTGCCTGCCAGCACCGAGGCATGATTACGGGCCCCTTCGTCCAGGGCCGCCACGATATCATCGGCCACCGGCTGGTCCTTGCCGGAACCAAAGATCCACACCTGGCCGCCATGATCGATCCAGTGCTGGGCCACCGCCGCATAATGCTGCTCCGGCCAACGCTTGGCAGGGCCGAATTCGGCACCGGGACACAGTCCCAGCACCGCCCGCTCCACCGGCAGGCCATGGGTCGCCATGGCCTTCTCCCGGGACGCATCATCCACTTCCAGATGAGGCGCGGTAATTTCATCCAGCAACGGCACCGGGGCATCTTCCGGCAAGGCCAGCGCCACAAAGCGCTGCACCATCAGCGGATAGCGCTCCTTGTCCAGTGAGCGCACGTCGTTGAGCAGGCCGTAGCGCATTTCGCCTCGCCAACCAATGCGGGCGGGGATTTTCGCGGCCCAGGGCACCAGGGCGGACTTGAGAGAATTGGGCAGCACATAACTCTGCTGGTACTGCCCACGCAGGGACTTGCCCAGCGCGCGCCGCTCGCCAAGCTTCAGATCACCGTGATCGAAGGGGAGCGCCAGCGCCTCGCGCACTTCCGGCATACGTGACAGCAACGGCCGACACCAGGCAGGCGCCAGCACGTCAATGGCACAGTCCGGGTATTGGCGGCGCAGTTCGGAAAACAGGGTCTGCGCCATCACCATGTCGCCGACCCAGGACGGGCCGACAACAAGGATGGCGGACGGCGTTTCGGACATCCCGGGCTTTAGCTCACGTAAGTGAGCCACTCTCCGTATTGGTCATCCAGTTTGCCGGTGACCAGATCAAAGTAGGTGCTCTGCAGCAGCTCGGTGATCGGGCCCCGCTTGCCGGCGCCAATGATACGGCCATCCAGCTCGCGGATCGGGGTCACTTCGGCAGCGGTGCCGGTGAAGAAGGCTTCGTCGGCCACGTAGATCTCATCACGGGTGATGCGCTTCTCGCGAACGGTGTAGCCACGTTCTTCGGCCAGCTGAATAATGGTCTTGCGGGTAATCCCGTCCAGGCAGGAGGTCAGCTCCGGCGTGAAAATCACACCGTTCTTGATCACGAAGATATTCTCACCGGAACCTTCTGCCACATAACCTTCGTTGTCCAGCAGCAGGGCCTCATCAGCGCCTCCGGACAGCGCTTCGTTCAGCGCCAGCATGGAGTTGATGTAGTTGCCGTTGGCCTTCGCCTTGCACATGGTGATGTTCACATGGTGGCGCGTGTAGCTGGAGGTGCGCACCTTGATACCCAATTCCAGGGCTTCCGGGGACATATAGGCCGGCCATTCCCAGGCCGCTACCATCACGTGCACTTTCAGGTTGTGGGCACGCAGACCCATGCCTTCGCTTCCGTAGAACACCATGGGGCGCAGGTAGGCGTGGGGCAGGTCGTTGGCCTTCACGGCTTCCACCTGGGCGGCGTTAATCTCGTCCTTGGAGAACGGAATCTTCATGTTCATGATGTGGGCACTGCCGAACAGACGGTCGGTGTGCTCCTTGAGGCGGAAGATTGCCGGACCCTTGGCGGTTTCGTAGGCTCGCACCCCTTCAAAGACGCCCATGCCATAGTGCAGGGTGTGAGTGAGGACGTGAACCTTGGCTTCTTCCCAGGGAACCAGTTCTCCATCCAGCCAGATAAAACCGTCTCTTACAGCCATCGACATGGCAATGTGTCTCCAACGCTATGGACCTTTGAGCGACCGCTCTACAGGTCGAACCAATGCTTCCAGATCGCTCGAACGCCTTCCCGCAAATCACGGAAACGGGTGTCGTCGACAATGGATTTCTCTTTGCGCAACGAGGCGCGATGGGCCGCGGACCGGTAAGCGAGGTACGCTTCCCGTAAAAGGCCGGCATCCTGCGCCGACATGATGTCCAGCGCGGCCAGGGTTTCCAGTAGCCGCACGTTATCGGTGAAGCGGGTCAGTTCACCGTGGGAGTAGGCCCATCTCAGAACCCCGTATTGCACCATAAATTCGATATCAACGATACCACCGGGGTCCTGCTTGAGATGGAATCGGCCTTCGCGCTTGTCACTGAGATGGCTGACCATCTTTTCACGCATTTCCAGCACGGCATCACGCAGCGACTGCTGCTCCCGCCCGGCGCAAAGCACCTTGTGGCGAATCCCCTCAAAACGCTGCCGTGACCGGTCACACCCGGCCACTACACGAGCACGCACCAGTGCCTGGTGCTCCCAGGTCCAGGCATCATTGAGCTGATACTTCTCGAACGCATCCATGGAGCTCACCAGCAAACCGGCACTGCCGGAGGGGCGCAGGCGCGTGTCCACTTCATAGAGCTGGCCACTCATGGTGCGGGTAGAAAGAATGTGCACGATGCGCTGCCCCAGCCGGGCATAGAACTGCTCGTTGGAGACCGATTTGTCACCATCGGTCATCCCGCCACTGGCGGCATCGTGGAGAAACACCAGATCCAGGTCTGAGTTATGGCCCAACTCGATACCACCCAGCTTGCCGTAGCCCACCACCACAAAATCCGGGTTACAGGGCTGGCCATTGTCCCGCGATGGGCGACCGTGACGCTCCACCAGCGGCTCCCAGGCCAGCATCACCACCTGGTTGAGAATGCTCTCTGCCAGCCAGGTGAGGTAATCGCTCACCTTCATCAACGGCAGCACCTCGGTCACTTCCGAGGCCGCCACCCGCAACAGATGAGCCTGTTTGAAGTTCCGCAGCACTTCCATCTGCTGCTCAAGATCATCCTCGGCCACCCGCAACAGCTGCTGGCGCAGCTCGTCGTCCAGCTCCGCCCGTTCCGGTGGTGAATACAGGGTGCGCACATCCAGAAGCTCATCCAGCAACACCGGGTGCAGCGCCAATCGTTCGGCGATCCAGGGGCTGGCACCGGAAAGCTTCACCAGCTGAGTCAGTGCCCCGGGGTTTTCCACCAACAAGGCGATATAGGCGCTGCGGCGCAGCACCGATTCCACAAAGTTCAGCAGCCGTACCGCAGTGGTTTCACCATGGCCCTGATAGCCCAGCGCCTCCAGCATCAACGGCATCAGACGATCCAGCCGCTGGCGGCTGATGGCCTGCATGTTCTGCACCGCCCGGCTTTCCCGGAACGCATTCAGGCGGGCATAAACGGTTTCCGCATCCAGCACACCAATGCCCTGGAGCTGGGCCACCGCCGCCTCGTCATCCAGCTCTCCCAACCACAGGTCCAGCAACTCCTGATCCGCCCCCTGGACGGCCTCGGTTTCCTGTTCCGGATCGGCAATTACCTGACTGAAATGAAGACGCACATTCTCCCGATGTCGGCGCAGCTTGCGCTCAAACGCCGCCCGGGCAGAGAAGCCCATGGCAAAGGTCAGCCGCTGCCAGCCCAGCTGGTCGTCCGGCAGACGCTGGGTCTGCTTGTCACCCACGGCCTGCAGGCGATGCTCCACATCCCGCAGGAACAGGTAGGCGTCAGTGAGTTCGTCCGCCACATCCTCGGGAAGCAGCTCCTGCTCCACCAGCAAGGGCAGCACCTTGATCAGGTTCGGCTCGCGCAGGGCCGGCAGCTGACCACCACGAATCAACTGGAAGGCCTGAACGATAAACTCCACTTCGCGGATGCCGCCAGCACCCAGCTTTACGTCCGCCTGCATGCCCTTGCGGTTCACCTCCCGCTCGATCAGGGACTTCATTTCCCGCAGGGACTGGAAGGCCCCGTAATCGATATAGCGACGGTACATGAAGGGCGTGAGTCGCTTGAGCAGGCGGGCACCGGCCTCAAGGTCACCGGCCACCGGGCGCATCTTGATCAGGGCATACCGCTCCCATTCGCGTCCCTGAGTCTCGTAGTAACCCTCCATGGCATCAAAGCCAATGGCCAGCACACCACTCTTGCCCCAGGGGCGCAGACGCATATCCACCCGGAAGACAAAACCATCCGCGGTAGTCTGGTCCAGCACCTTGATCAGCTGCTGGCCCAGACGCACAAAGAATTGATGGTAGGACAGGGGGCGACGCCCTCCTTCCAGCTCGCCCTCGTGTTCATAGGCAAAGATCAGGTCGATATCCGAGGACAGGTTCAGCTCCCGGGCGCCCAATTTCCCCATGGCCAACACCACCAGCTGCACAGGCTTGCCATCCGGTGCGGTGGGAGTGCCGCTGCGCTCACAGGCCCAGCGATACAGCAGGGCCAGAGCTTCATCGATCAGGGTGTCGGCCAACAGGGACAGGTCCGCCACCGTACTGTGATAGTCGCCAATACCGGCCAGGTCCCGCCAGATAATGCGCACCATGTGCCGGTGCCGCAGACGGCGTACCCGGCGCTTCAGCTCGTCTTCGCTATCGCAATCTGTCAGCTGTTCACGCACCTGCTGGTGCAATGATTCCGCCTCGAGAGGCTGACTCAGTTCGCTGTCGACCAGCCACTGCCCCAGTTCGGGATCCCGCAGGAACTGGCTTGCCACATAATCCGAACCAGCCCAGACACGGGGCAGGTCATCATGGAGTGCTGCAGGCATGGTATTGCCGGATTCAACGAAACTCTGCCAGTGCTGGCTGACCAGCACCGAGAGTTCATCAGGAAGGGCGGAATATTGGGGTTCATTCATGGTGGGCTATTGTCGTACGCGACGGGGCAAGCTACAAGCGGGAATAACAGCTACGAGTTGCGAGCTTTCAGCTGCCAGGCGGGAAATGAATAACCAGACCGTAGGGCAGAAATCGGCGAAGGCCGATCTCTGCCGCCAAGCCTGGATGGTGGAGATTGGCCTTCGCCAATTTCCACCCTACGGAAGACTAGAGTGTAGCAACGCGGCGTAACGCACAAAGTGGGCCCCAGAGGGGGGCACGGAGCGAGTAACCGAAACGCCTGCTGCGGCTTCGCAGCAAGCATTTCAGCGCGGAGTCCCGACCTGCCAGACTAGCCGCCACTCTCCGCCCGCGTCTCGCAGCTCATAGCTCATAGCTCACAGCGCGTAGCTTCCCTACCCCATCAAAATATCCTGCGACGGCGTTACCCGCATCACTTCCTCGATGGTGGTCAGGCCCTTGGACACTTTCATGGCACCACTGATACGCAGCGGCTTCATGCCACTTTTTAGCGCCTGCCGAGTCAGGGTCTCCAGCTCTGCGCCCCGGGTGATGTTGTTTTTCATGGCGGTATTGAGCGGCAGAGTCTCGTAGACCCCCATCCGCCCCAGATAGCCAGTGCCGCGACACTCCAGACAGCCCACCGGGCGGCAGATCTTTTCCGGCATCTTCATCTTGAACGGCCGCACCAACTCCTCCCAGGCATCCGCATCCGGTGCCACCTCTTCCTTGCAACTGGGGCACAGGGTCCGCACCAGGCGCTGGGCCATGACACCGATCACCGTGGCGGAGATCATGTACGGCGCCACCCCCAGATCCACCAGACGAGTGATGGAGGACGGCGCGTCATTGGTGTGCAGAGTGGACAGCACCAGGTGGCCGGTCAGGGCCGCCTGGATGGCCATTTCCGCCGTCTGCAGATCCCGGATCTCACCAATCATGATGATGTCCGGGTCCTGACGAAGCATGGCCTTCACCCCCTGGGCGAAGCTCACATCAATATTGGCCTGCACCTGCATCTGGTTGAAGCTGGGCTCCACCATCTCGATGGGGTCCTCGATGGTGCACACATTCACTTCACTGGTAGCCAGCTGCTTGAGGGTGGAATACAGGGTGGTGGTTTTGCCCGAGCCGGTGGGGCCAGTAACAAAGATGATCCCGTGAGGGTTCTTTGTCATCTTCTGCCAGGTATCGTAATCCTCGCGGGTGAAGCCCATCTGCTCGAAGCTGCGCACCAGCACATCCGGGTCAAACACCCGCATGACCATCTTCTCGCCAAACGCCGTGGGCAAGGTAGAAATCCGCAGTTCGATCTCATTACCCTCGGGGGATTTGGTCTTCAGACGACCATCCTGGGGTTTGCGCTTTTCTGCCACATTCAGGCGGCTGAGAATCTTGAGTCGACTGGTTACCGCCGCCATGATGGCCGCCGGCAGCTCGTAGACATCATGCAGCACCCCATCAATACGGAACCGCATCTTGCCCGCATCCCGGCGCGGCTCAAGGTGGATATCACTGGCGCGTTGTGAAAACGCGTACTGCAGAATCCAGTCCACGATATTGACGATATGCTGATCGTCCGCATCATGGTGCCCTTTGCCCACTTCCAGCAGCTGCTCGAAGTTGGTGATGCCACTCAACTCCTGGCCCGTATTGCCGCTGGCACCGGCAATGGAACGGCTCAGATTGTAGAATTCGATACGGTAGCGCCGCAGCTGCTCCGGGTTGGCGAGCACCACCTCCAGTTCCCGTTCTCGCAAAACCTGCTGGAGGTGGCCTTTCCAGTCGCTCAGGAAAGGCTGATCACAAGCCACCACCACCTTGTCCCTGTGAACCTCCACCGCCACAATGCCATGACGCTCGGCAAAGGCGTAACTCATCACATTGGTGACCTGGTCCACTTGCACCTTGAGCGGATCGATATTGTAGACACGGATGCCCGCCCGCTTGCCCAACCAGTCGGTGAGAAAGTCCACATCCAGAATCTGGTGTGTATTGGAGCGATCCGTCAGCCGGTACTTGGCCAGCACCTGAATCGGGTGCCAGTTCAGCTCCTTCTTTTCCCTTGGCGTGGTGGAAATGACGTTGAAGTCTTCCTGACTGACCCGCCCCTCATCCAGCAATTCGCGCATCAACCAGCGCACATCAATCTGCAAGCCATCAGGTACGGCAGGTTTGGCAGTGGCGTTCACTCAAGTCTCTCCGAATTCTGTTCAGCACCTACTCTTCGGTCAGGTGCGCTTATCGTTATCTGTGCTTCAAGCCTCTTGCAAACCCCTTGTGCGCCCAGCGCACAAGGGGTTTAGGAAGCTACTCAACTGTACCCCTAACAACCCGCCACCATCCAGAGACCCTTAACCCCCTGACAGCCCGGCCCGCATTCTCTATACTCGCGACCAATTTCATGACGACAATGTGACATGCTGCATCGTCGTCCGCCAGAGCCAGCCATAGGCGGGTCTCCGGCAACATGGGAAAATAGAAGCCCCCTAACCAGGATCCGAGGCGCTTATGTCCTTAGGAAGCTCCATTGCCGGCCTGTTTGGCCGCTCCCCGATCAAACCCCTCCAGCAACACTACGACACCGTACACGAGTGCGCCTGCAGTCTTGGCCAGTTTTTTGACGCCGTTATCAGTGGCGACTGGGACAAGGCCCGCACCCTGCGCAAACAGGTCGCCGAGCTGGAGAACCAGGCCGACGAACTGAAGAAAGAGTTCCGTCTCAACCTGCCCAAAAGCCTGTTCCTGCCCATGCCACGCACCGATCTGCTCGAGCTGATCAGCGTGCAGGACAAGGTCGCCAACAAGGCCAAGGACATCTCCGGGCTGATGCTGGGCCGGGAAATGACGATCCCCCCGACCCTTGCCGATGCCATGCGCAGCTATGTTCAGGGCGCCATCGATACCTCCGCCCAGGCACAGAAAGCCATCAACGAGCTGGATGAGCTGATCGAAACCGGCTTCAGCGGGCGTGAAATTCGTCTGGTGGAAGAACTGATCGAAGAGCTCGACCGGCTGGAGCGCGCCAATGACGAGCAACAAATCGTCATTCGCTCCACCCTGTTCAAACTGGAAAAAGAACTGTCCCCGGTGGACGTCATCTTCCTCTACAAGATCATCGAATGGGTAGGCGATCTGGCTGATCGCGCCCAGAAAGTGGGCGGCCGCCTGCAGATGTTGGTCGCACGCTAGGAGATTTCTTATGGAGTGGATGCTCGACAACGCCTTTCTGATGCTACTGCTCGCCGGCGGCTTCGGTTTCCTGATGGCCTGGGGCGTAGGCGCCAATGACGTGGCCAATGCCATGGGCACTTCGGTGGGTGCCAAGGCACTGACCGTGAAGCAAGCGGTGATCATCGCCATCATTTTCGAATTTGCGGGGGCCTACCTGGCCGGGGGCGAAGTCACCGCCACTATCCGCAAGGGCATCATTGATGCCGAAACCTTCTCCCATGCCCCGCAATATCTGGTGTATGGCATGATGTCCGCCCTGCTGGCCGCCGGCATCTGGCTGATGGTGGCCTCCTGGTTCGGCTGGCCAGTCTCGACCACCCATTCCATCGTCGGTGCCATTGTCGGCTTTGCCGCCGTGGGCCTGGGCATGGACGCGGTGCACTGGGACAAGGTGGGCTCCATCGTTGCCAGCTGGGTCACCTCGCCCTTGCTGGCCGGGTTTATCTCCTTCGCACTGATACGCAGCGTGCAGAAACTGGTGCTGAATCACGATGACCCCTTCGAGCGGGCCAAGAAAGTGGTGCCCTACTACATGTTCCTGGTGGGCTTCGTGATCTCCATGGTCACCATGGTCAAGGGCCTCAAGCACGTAGGCCTGCACCTGACCTTCCTGCAGAGCTTCCTGTGGGCCCTGGGTGGCGGCGCCATCGTGATGGTCGTAGGCAGCATGTTCCTCAAGCGCATCAAGCCGGACCCGGAAGCGGACAAGGATTTTCGCTTCAGCTCCGTGGAGCGCGTCTTTGCGGTGCTGATGATCTTCACCGCCTGTGCCATGGCCTTTGCCCACGGCTCCAACGACGTGGCCAACGCCGTGGGCCCACTGGCCGCCATCAACAGCGTGATCGCCTCCGGCGGCCAGGTCGGCGCCAAGGCTCCCATGCCCAGCTGGATCCTGCTGGTGGGCGCCATGGGCATCGTGTTCGGCCTCGCCATCTTCGGTGCCCGGGTAATGGCCACCGTGGGCAAGAAGATCACCGAGCTGACCCCGTCCCGCGGTTTCGCCGCCGAGCTGGGTGCCGCCACCACCGTGGTACTGGCCTCCGGCACCGGCCTGCCGATCTCCACCACCCACACCCTGGTGGGCGCCATCCTTGGCGTGGGCATGGCACGCGGCATCGGCTCCCTGAACCTGCGCGTGATCGGCACCATCTTCACCTCCTGGGTGGTCACCCTGCCCGCAGGGGCGCTGTTGTCCATCCTGTTCTTCTACTTCTTCAAGGGTCTGTTTGGGGCCTAAGGAGACGCTGCACGCTTCACGCAGCAAGCAACACGCTAACGCCGCCCTCCGGGCGGCGTTTTTGTTTGGCACAACTTCCGGCAGCGCCACTGTGGGAGCTTGCCTGCAAGCGATTTAGCCCACTGAAAATGCAGAAAGTTTCGGGGCTCGAGTAACGAGTTTCGGAAGGCAAAAGCCCCGCTCTGCCTTTCAGGTTTTCGCAACTCGAAACTCGTGCCTCGTAATTGGCCTTTTTCGCTTGCAGGCAAGCTCCCACAGCGGCTCCGTAGCGACCGCTAGCGCCCGCACGCTCCCACTGGCTATACTGGCCAATCAGCCACTTACTGGCCCCATTCCGGGAAAACAGCAGGGAAAACACCGTGTCCAGCACCACACCCGACAATCAGGTTCATTGGTTCCGCCACTCCTCGCCGTACATCAACGCGCACCGGGGCCGAACCTTTGTGGTCATGCTGGCCGGGGAACTGCTGGACGAGCCACGCTTGCCAACCCTGGTTCATGACCTGGCCTTGCTGAATAGCCTCGGCATCAAGCTGGTGCTGGTTCACGGCGCCCGCCCGCAGATCAGCGCGCGGCTGGCGGCGGCGGGCATCGAGTCCACCTTCGAACAGCACATGCGCATTACCGATACCGCTGCCCTGGGTGGGGTAATGGCAGCGGTGGGCGCTCTGCGTCTGAAACTGGAAGGGCTGTTCTCCATGGGGCTGGCCAACTCCCCCATGCATAACGCCAGCATCCGCCTGGTCAGCGGCAACTTTGTGGTCGCCAAACCGGTGGGAGTGCGAAACGGCTTTGATTACCAGCACACCGGTGAAGTGCGGCGCATCGACGTGGACGCTATTCGTCAACAGCACAGCGCCGGCAACGTGGTATTGCTCTCCCCGCTAGGCTGCTCCCCCACCGGCGAACTGTTCAACGTCAACGCCGAGGAAGTGGCCTCCACGGCCGCCATTGCCCTGGGGGCCGACAAACTGATCCTGATCGGCAACCAGCTGCGCCTCACCGATGGCAACGACCACCAACTGCGCGAGCTCTCCCCCCAGGAAGCCGGCAAGCTGCTGGCAGACGATGTGTTTCAGGACAGCGACATCGACCGTCAACTCACCGCTGCCTGTCATGCGGCCAGCAATGGCGTGGGCCGCGCTCACCTTCTGGATGCCAATGTGGACGGCGCCCTGATCAAGGAACTGTTCACCCGCGACGGCTGCGGCACCCTGGTCACCCGGGAAACCTACGAAACCGTTCGCGGCGCGCGTATCGAAGACGTGGGCGGCATTCTGGAACTGATCGAGCCACTGGAATCGGACGGCACCCTGGTGCGCCGTTCACGGGAACTGCTGGAAACCGAAATCCACCGCTTCGCCATCACCGAGCGGGACGGCATGGTCATCGCCTGCGCCGCCCTCTACCCGTTCCCGGATGACAAGACCGGCGAACTGGCCTGCGTGGCCGTGCATCCCAGCTATCGCAAAGGCGAGCGCGGCGCGCAGCTGCTTGGGTATGTGGAACGGCGGGCACGGGAGCAGGGACTGAACAGCCTGTTCGTGCTCACCACGCTCACCGCCCACTGGTTTCAACAGCAGGGCTTTGAAGCGGCCGGGGTGGATGCACTGCCGGGGGCCCGGCAGTCGCTGTATAACTGGCAGCGGAATTCGAAGGTGTTTGTTAAGCCGTTGTAGGGCTATCGCCGCGGGAGCCTATGCTTGTGCTTGCATGGCGATTAGGAAGGGATTGTGGCTCCTGCCTGGATGACATGCTGCCTACCTGAAATCATTTCGCACCGATAACCGTGCTTGTCCTCGCCGGACGGGCCCAAAGGGGTGCTGCGCGACACCCCTCTGGACTCCCCCGCGCCCCGACTCCGTTCGGCCTGCTCCGCAGGCACACTCCGGTACTCACCCTGTGACGGACGCAAAAAAAGACTCGCTCCGCTCAGACAGGTTTTTTGCTCTACGCCGTCACAGGGCTCCGTTCCTCGACTCACTCTAACGGGGAAACCATCCTGCAGGTTCAATGCTACGTCCACCCTCATTACAGCCTTGCCCCCTATTGCAACCATTTACAGTTGCATAAGAGCCAGTGATTACCTAGCCTACACCTTAGGGAGGACAAGGAATGTCAAAACCTGAAAAGCTGATTGCCAGGCTGCGGAACCTGAACGGCAGCTTTACCTGGCAAGAGCTGGAGAAACTTTTGCACCGTTTGGGTTACGAGAAACAGGAAGGTCGCGGATCAAGGGTGAAATTCAGCAATGGCAATCCCGCAGACATGATCAATCTTCACAAACCACACCCGGGTAATGAATTGAAGAAATACGCACGCAGGCAAATTATCGAAAAGCTCGAGAACGGAGGGCTGATCTGATGGCAAATGAAATGAAATACCGGGGCTATATCGGCTCCATTGAGGCCAGCCCGGAAGACAACATCCTGTACGGTAAGCTGCTCTACCTGCAGGCTCTGGTGAACTACGAAGGGGAGACAGTGGCAGAACTACAGGCCGCATTTCATGAGGCCGTCGATGACTACCTGAGCGAGTGCGAAGCCCAAGACATCAAACCGGAAAAACCCTGTAAGGGCACCTTCAACGTCAGAGTCGGTCACGCCATGCACCTGGCCGCCGCCGAAGCAGCCAGCCGGGAGCACAAAAGCCTTAACGATCTGGTCAGAACGGCCCTGGAAAGCTACTTGGTAAAACTTGGCGAGCAAGCCCGGGGTAAGAACCGCTCCTCTAGATAACCCCATCGACTTGGTACTTCTTCCTCCTTTGGTTAGGAAAAGGTGTCCACTAAAGCGGGTGAGGTTCAGCTAAGAGGGAGCCACGATTACCGCAGATTTAGCGCCTCACCGAGCGAAGCGAAGGAACACCTGCCAGGCGGCCCCGAAGGGGTGAGCGCAGCGAATAACCGGCACTCCTACAGCCATCTTCTACGTTTGTGCGAGAAAGAACGCCAATGCCATCAGCACGGCAGCTTCCACCTTGCCCCGTTAGAGTGAGTCGAGGAACGCAGCCCTGTGACGGCGTAGAGCAAAAAACCTGTCTGAGCGGAGCGAGTCTTTTTTGCGTCCGTCACAGGGCGAGTACCGGAGTGTGCCTGCGGAGCAGGCCGAACGGAGTCGGGGTGGCCGGGAGTCCAGAGGGGGAGCCAGTTCCCCCTTTGGGCCCGTCTGGCGAGGACACACACGTGTCATAGTGCAATGACATATCAACGAGAGCGGCGCCCTCCAGGAAGAGAGCCACTATCATCAGGAGAAACAGCCAGCCAATTAATCCTTCCACGCTTCGGGCGGTGTCGCCCCATTCTGAAGCAGGAACCTGACCATCCCCTCATTCTGGGAATACAGCAGCGGCCGGCGACCTTCATTGTCCTTGCTGTCGAGCAGACCTGGGTCTTGCTCAATCAGCCACTTGGCAAGATTGCTGTTATTGAAACGGACAGCCACATGCAATGGGCCAGCTCCCACCGCTTTGACATCATCCGGCCAGCCCAGACCCTTTCGCTGAAAATATTGATAGCAGACCGGTCCGCCGGATTCGGCAACGATGATCAACAGGTTCAGCTTCACCCCGCCTTCCACGAAAAGATCCTCGGACAGGGAGCAGCCACTCTCATCCACCGCAAGAAGCAGCTCCTTGGCCAAACCCGCCTTCATCTTGTTTAACGAAGCGAGTAACTGACGGTCCTCTTCTGAGAGCGACCCACTTTTCCGGTTGTAACCATCCAGTTCTTGCAGGAACTCGCCCACCAGCGCCGCATACCCTGGATCCACACCATAAATCTTTCCCGTGGCAAACGGACTAACACCCAGTTTAGCCGCCAATTCACGGCCATAAGGTTTTCCCTGGGCAAGCAGAGCCCCCAGCTCCACCATTGAAATGGCGTTCTCCTGACTCAGCATGGTAGCCATCTCTGCGGACTCCACATAACTCGTCAGTGCTGCCCGCGCCTTCCATTGCTGCATTTTCCTGGAATCCGCAAAAACCACGTCAGGATCAAAGGGGTCGCCTTTTGCCAATTCCGGTTCATCAAAGCGGCGATAGTCGTAGCGGGTTTTCGCACCCGCCCTGATCAAGGCGCGGGCAGATTCCACTTGATCACGACTTACTGCACGATACAGAGGCGGAATCCCATAGGAATCCCTGGTTGCATATCTCAGATTTACATCAGCGAAGTATTCGATATCCGCATCGTATTTCAGCAGCACACGAATAACGTCGACGGGATCGCCTCCTGCCCAAGCCAGAGCGGCATGGACAGGCGTGTAGCGTTTATCATGCTGCATCGCGTTCTCGCCTTTGCTGAAATACACGTAGGAGGGATTCCCTCCTTTACGTATCCAGCGCTCTACCTCAAAGCTGTCGCCTTTCTGGGCATGATGAAAAACATTTGTCGTTGCCGTACTCGCAGCCCACGCGGCCTGGCTTACCAGGCACACAAGAAGCAGGATAAATCGCCCCATCTCTCTTCCCCCCTTTCTTCATCTCTTCCGTTATCCCGGACACTACAATACCTTGATCTGGTTACCAGCACGACACTCAGGTCGGACTCGCACGTTTGTTTGGCGCGATGACGTGAAAGTGAGTGTAATACCGGCAAAGAGGGAGCCACCGTCACCGCAGAATTCGCGCCTCACCGAGCGAAGCGAAGGAACGCCTGCAAGCCGGCCCCGAAGGGGTGAGCGCAGCGAATAACCGACACTCCCACAGTAACCCTCTTCCGTTTGTGCATGAAAAGCACCAATGCCATCAGCACGGAATCTTCCCCGTTAGAGTAAGTCGAGGAACGGAGCCCTGTGATGGCGCAGAGCAAAAAACCTGTCTGAGCGGAGCGAGTCTTTTTTGCGTCCGTCACAGGGCGAGTACCGGAGTGTGCCCGCGGAGCGGGTCGAACGGAGTCGGGGTGGCGGGGAGTCCAGAGGGGGAGCCAGTTCCCCCTTTGGGCCCGTCCGGCGAGGACACGCACGTATCATAGTGCGATGAAATATCAGCAGGTGTCATGTCGGCTAAGTGGGAGCCACCGTCACCGCAGAATTCGCGCCTCACCGAGCGAAGCGAAGGAACGCCTGCAAGCCGGCCCCGAAGGGGTGAGCGCAGCGAATAACCGACACTCCCACAGTAACCCTCTTCCGTTTGTGCATGAAAAGCACCAATGCCATCAGCACGGAATCTTCCCCGTTAGAGTGAGTCGAGGAACGCAGCCCTGTGACGGCGTAGAGCAAAAAACCTGTCTGAGCGGAGCGAGTCTTTTTTGCGTCCGGCACAGGGTGAGTACCGGAGTGTGCCCGCGCAGCGGGTCGAACGGAGTCGGGGCGCGGGGGTGTCCAGAGGGGTGTCGCGCTACACCCCTTTGGGCCCGTCCGGCGAGGACAAGCACGTGTCATAGCGCGATAAAATCTCAGCCAGGCCACCAGCCGTCCAGGCAAGAACCACAATCACCTCAGCATTCATCCAGCAAGCTGAAGTTCCCACAATCCAGCGGCCCAGATGTCGCGGCGCATCGCGCCTACAAGATCCCCCCCTCTGTGGGTTACAATGTCTCCCCTTATGCACAGTTACTGACCATTACGAGGTTCCCATGCCGCAGTATCGCTCCCGTACTACCACCCATGGCCGCAATATGGCCGGCGCCCGCGCCCTGTGGCGCGCCACGGGCATGAAGGACGGCGACTTCGGCAAGCCGATCATCGCCATCGCCAACTCCTTCACCCAGTTCGTGCCCGGTCACGTACACCTGAAGGACATGGGCCAGCTGGTCGCCGGCGAAGTGGAAAAGGCCGGCGGGATCGCCAAGGAATTCAATACCATCGCGGTGGATGATGGCATCGCCATGGGCCACGACGGGATGCTCTACTCCCTGCCCAGCCGCGACATCATCGCCGATTCCGTGGAATACATGGTCAACGCCCACTGCGCCGATGCGCTGGTGTGCATCTCCAACTGCGACAAGATCACCCCGGGAATGCTGATGGCCGCCATGCGCCTGAACATCCCGGTGATCTTCGTATCCGGTGGCCCCATGGAAGCTGGCAAGACCAAGCTGGCAGAGGGCAAACTGGATCTGGTGGATGCCATGGTCATGGCCGCCGATGACAGCGTGGATGAAGAAACCGTCAATGAAGTAGAGCGCTCCGCCTGCCCCACCTGTGGTTCCTGCTCCGGCATGTTCACCGCCAACTCCATGAACTGCCTCACCGAAGCTCTGGGCCTGTCCCTTCCCGGTAACGGCTCCCTGCTGGCTACCCATGCGGACCGCCGCGAGCTGTTCCTGGAAGCGGGTCGCCGCATCGTGGATATCGCCAAGCTCTACTACGAGCAGGATGTGGAAGCGGTGCTGCCACGCAACATTGCCAACGTACAGGCCTTCGAAAACGCCATGAGCCTGGATATCGCCATGGGCGGCTCTACCAACACGGTTCTGCACCTGCTGGCCGCTGCCCTGGAAGGGGAAGTGGACTTCACCATGGAAGATATCGACCGCCTGAGCCGCAAGGTGCCTTGCCTGTCCAAGGTGGCCCCCGCCACCCAGAAATTCCACATGGAAGATGTGCATCGTGCCGGGGGCGTCATGGGCATCCTCGGTGAACTGGATCGGGCCGGTCTGCTGCACCGGGATATCCCCATGGTGCATTCCGCCACGGTGGCCGAAGCCCTTGAGCATTACGACATCATGCGCACCCGCGATGAAGGCGTGCGCAAGATGTTCACCGCCGGTCCGGCGGGCATCCGCACCCAGACCGCCTTCAGCCAGGACACCCGCTGGGAGAGCCTGGACGATGACCGCGAGAACGGCTGCATCCGCAACTACGAGAACGCCTACAGCAAGGACGGCGGGCTGGCGGTGCTGTACGGCAACATCGCCGAGCGCGGCTGTATCGTGAAGACTGCGGGCGTGGACGAGTCCATCCTCACCTTCACCGGCCGTGCCCGGGTGTTCGAATCCCAGGAGTCTGCGGTCCGCGCCATTCTTGGCGACCAGATCGTGGCCGGTGATGTGGTGGTGATCCGCTACGAAGGGCCGAAAGGCGGCCCGGGCATGCAGGAAATGCTCTACCCCACCAGCTATCTGAAATCCAAGGGGCTGGGCAAGCAGTGCGCCCTGCTCACCGATGGTCGCTTCTCCGGTGGCACTTCTGGCCTGTCCATCGGCCACGCCTCTCCGGAAGCGGCAGAAGGTGGCGCCATTGCGCTGGTGGAAGAAGGCGACACCATCGCCATCGACATCCCCAACCGCACCATCAATCTGGATATCAGCAACGAGGAGCTGGCCCACCGCCGCACCCATATGGAAAACCGCGGCAAGCTGGCATTCAAACCCAAGGAGATCCGCCCCCGCCGCGTCTCCACGGCACTGAAGGCCTACGCGGCCCTGACCACCAGTGCCGACCGCGGCGCAGTGCGTGATCTGAGCCAGATCGGGGAGTAATTCCCGGAAAGCCGCAACAACAAAAAAGGCGACCTCATGGGTCGCCTTTTTTGTTGTTGTGGCGCTGGACGCCTGACGCCTGATGCCAGACGCAGAAAGATTAACGTCAGAGGCAGAGCGGGTTTTCGCCTTTCCCGTCCGGCATCTGGCGTCTAGCATCGAGCGTTTTTACCCCTTTTCACGGAAAGGCATGGATGCCTTAGGCTATAGTCATCATTCTGGCCAGAACCCGTCCCCGCCAAAGGAGCTGCCGACCGCATGAGCCTGAAACATAAACTGATGCCGCTGTTCGCCGGGCTGATTACCAGCGAAGGCCTGCAACAGATACGCCGGCGCTTGCTGGAGTGGCGGCGAACCCTGCGTCGCCAGCCCCATGCGGCCACCTTCTACTTCCGCATTGATGACCCCTATTCTGTGCTCATGGCACAGGTTCTGCCCCGCTTTGCCCGACACTTCGGCATTCAGATTACCCCGCGGGTCATGCTCTATCTGGACCAACAGATGTACCCCGCCGCCGATATGCTCGCCGAACTGGCCCCACGGGATGCCCGTCAGCTGGCAGCACTGCACGCGCTGGAGTTCCCGGAAGACTGGCAGCTGCCACAGCGGGAAGTCAGCCTGGCCGCCACCCGCTGCCTGCTGCGCCATGAAAAGGATGAACGATTCTGGAGCCTGGCGGCAGCGCTGGCCGATGCCCTGTGGCGCCATGATCATGACAAGCTGGAGGCCTTGCTCAGCGAGCATGGCCAGATGCCCGCAGATCAGGCACAGCTGGCCCTGGAAGCCCGCCGTGACCAGTTCCTCAGCGATGGCCATTACCTCACTGGCACCCTGCTGTATCAGGGGGAGTGGTACTGGAGCGTAGAACGGCTGGATCATCTTGCCCACCGTCTCAATGCCCTGGGCCTCGGCAGCCAGGACTGGCCCCTGCCCTACGGTCGGGCCAAACGGGCCCAGCTGAGCAACAGCGAAGCGGCACTGAAAGGCAAGCCGCTGGTGATGTTCTTTTCCTTTCGCAGCCCCTATTCCTATATCGCCCTGTCCCGCACCTATGCGTTGGCGGACCATTACGGGCTGAACCTGAAGATCCGCCCCGTGCTGCCCATGGTCATGCGCGGGCTGAGCGTACCGAAGGAAAAACGCTTCTACATTCTCAAGGATGCGGCCCGGGAAGCGCGTCTCCACCAGGTACCCTTCGGCCGGGTCTGCGATCCGGTGGGCCCGGGGGTAGAACGTTGCATGGCCCTGTGGCCCTTCGCAGAGAAGGAAGGCCGCTTGCGAGAATGGCTGCGCGCTGCCGCCACCGGTATCTGGAGCCAGGGGATCAACGCGGCCAGCGATGGTGGCCTCAAGTTCCTGGTCGAGAACGCCGGACTGGACTGGAATCGGGCCCGCCGCTGGCTGGATGATGACAGCTGGCGCGACCGTGCCGAGGACAACCGCAACGCCATGATGGCCGCAGGCAGTTGGGGGGTGCCCAGCTTTATGACACAAGATGACATGGTATGGGGGCAGGATCGTTTTGCGATAATCGAGCAGTGCTTGCTAGCCTCGGTCTCACGCGAGAACGACGGCGATTGAGGCAGTCTGCCGAAGCGGCGTTGGTGCAAGATCGAGTTGAAAGTTCAAAGTTTAAAGTTGAAAAGCGCGGGAAGGGTTTATCGAGAGCTTAAATGCCCTGCCCGCGAACCTTAACCGTGAAGCGCGGGGCACCAGAGCTGGAAATTGCCAGGGCCTCTCTTCGCATTTCAACTTTGAACTTTCAACTGAACCTGACTCTGCCTGCCAGCCCCCAACACATTTAAAAAAACCAAGGAGAACTTCATGACCATTGCTTACTGGTGCGTGCTTGCCGCCATCTTCCTGCCCTACCTTGCAACGTCTCTGGCCAAGTTCCAGGGCGGCTTCGGCCCCAAGCAAAACCATAACCCCAGGGAGTTCCTGGAAACCCTGCAAGGCGGTCGCAAACGCGCCCACTGGGCTCAACAGAACGGTTTTGAAGTCACCCCGGCCTTCGCCGCTGCCGTCATCATCGCCCACCTGGCCGCCACCGCGCCGCAGGGCACCATTGACGGCATCGCCTTGGCGTTCGTCGCCAGCCGCGTTTTGTTTACCGTCTGCTACATTGCCGACTGGGCCAGCGCCCGCACTCTCGTCTGGGCCTTCGGAATGGGCTGTATCGTCGCCCTGTTTGTTGGCGTAGGCAGCTAAACCAAAACGTAGGGCGGAAATGGGCGAATGCCCATCTCCGCCGTAATCCGTTGGAGCAAGATGATGGAGATGGGCTCACGCCCACAAGCGAAGCGCAGAACAGCCGCAGGCTGGCCCCGTAGGGGTGAGCGCAGCGAATAATCTCCACCCTACCCGGATGACAACCTACACGATCACCGTCAACGGCAAGGACGCCTTTCCCTGCCGTGCAGACCAGAACATCGTCGAGGCCGGCCAGCTGGCCGGCTTCAGTTTTCCTGTGGCGTGCCGCAACGGCAACTGTCTGCGCTGTGAGGGCGCTCTCACCCGCGGATACGTCCAGCAAAGAAACCACACCATTCGTGCGGGCGAAGCGGATAGCACTCAGGTGCTATACTGCGTTGCCCAGCCCTTGAGCGATTGCGAGATTAGCGTGTCAGAAGTGACGGCTCCCGGCGAACTGCCAGTACATACCCTGAATTGCCAGATCAGCAGGATTGAGCCCCTCAATCACGATGTCAGCCGTGCATGGTTGATGTTGCCTGCGGGCAAACGCATCCACTGGCATGCCGGCCAATACCTGATGCTCAACCTGCATGGTGAGTGCTATCCGTTCTCCATCGCCAATGCCTGCCAGGGGCGGCAGCTTGAGTTGCACATTCGCCATGGCGATGACAACAGCGCAGCCCAGGACATCATGGCCAGCCTGGCCAACGACGCCACGGTCAGCGTTACCCTACCTGCCGGCGTGCGCTTTATCGATAGCGCGCCGGACCAGCCCGTATGGTTCATTTGCGGCTCCACAGGCTTTGCGCCGGTGAAAGCCATGATGGAACGACTGGTGGAACTGGATTTTCAACAACCGGTGCGCCTGTTCTGGGGCGCCCGGGTAGCGGAAGACCTGTATCTCACCGCCCCGCTGCGTGACTGGACCAGCCAGCTCCGGGACTTCGAAGCCACCACCGCGCTTTCCGATATGCAGCACCCGGATCATCAGCAGGGCCTGGTGCATGAGGCCGCCCTCGCCGCGTTGGGCGAACCGCATCTTCCCCTGTTTTTCCTCGGCGGCTCTCCCCCCATGGCCTGGGCCGTCTTTGATGCCCTGGTGGAAGAAGGCGTCCCCGCTGCCAATATTCACTGTGACGTGTTCGATTACGCGCCACGGGATTGATCCCCCTCACAGATGTTTCTGTAGGAGCCCAGCTTGCCTGGGCGAATGAGCGAGAGACGGCGAGTGGTGAGCTTCGAGTTACGAAAACCCGGCATTGCGGGCGGGGCTGGTTTTCGAAAATCGCATCTCGCAACTCGAAAGCGGCTTTCGCCCAGACAAGCTGGGCTCCTACAGCGGCTTCGCAGACGTGTTCATCGACACAAAAAAGCCGCGCCCAATGGGCGCGGCTTTTGCGTGTTACATGCCGCGTGATGCGTGCAGCGTTAATTAAACCGACTTGTCCGGCAACGGCAGCGCAGGAAGGTCGCCCTGCAGCTTCTCCAGACGTTTCTCGAACGTCTTCATGGCCTTGGAACTGTCCCCGAGGGCCTGATAGAGACGGGACAGCTCTGCCAGCGCGGTGGCGCTCTGACTGGAATTGGCCGCGGCCTCGAAAAACCCCTGGGCCTTGCCCCACAGGCGCGCCTTGAGGGCCACACGACCGGCCGTAATCAGCACTGCGGCGTTGCCCGGGCGTTGCTCCAGCCAGCGCTCCAGAATCTGCAGCAGCTCATCCGGAGACACCTCATCAATGGCTTCCAGTACCGGCGGCAGCCGGTCATCCCATTGCTGGTCCAGCTGTTCTCGCACCAGATTGAGCGCCCCCTTGCCCCCGCCCAGCTGGGCCAGGAAACCGGTATAGCGGGCCACCATGGCCGGGTCATGCTTGAGTTGTACCGGTACATTCTTCCATAGCTTGCGCAGCTCCTCCCGGCGGCTATCCGCATCATTGAAGCCGGGCTTGCGAGCCGTTTCCTGCAGCAGTGCCAGCCAGGCGCGACGCTCACGACGGGACTCACCCTCACCGAAGGCCCGCTTCAATCTGGGCATCAAGTCGCACAACGTGATCCAGTCTCGCTGGCTTTCCAGCACCTGGGCATAGGTGCGCAGAATACGCTTGTTACGGGGAGCCATGTCCGCCAGCACCTTGAGTTCTTCGCGGGCCTGGTCCGGGTAGCCCTCGTCCAGCGCAAAGCGCGCCTTCATCAAGCCCGCCACAAGACGGCCACGGTGATCGGCACCAGCTTTTTCCAGGTAACGCTGGGAGGCCTCCATTTTCTCCTGCTCCTGCGCGGCTTCTGCCGCCAGCAGCCAGGCCAGCAAGGGCCAGTCCCCGTCTTCACCGGCGGCCACCAACAGACGCTCGGACTTGTCCAGTTCTCCGTCCACCAGTTGCAGAAAACCGCTGCGCAAACGACGGGCGGCCACGGCCTTTTTCCAACGGCGGGTGGCGCGCACCGGCTCCAGCGCATTCCAGGCAGCGTTGCCCAGTAACGTCAGCACCACCAGTGCTACGGCAGCGACGATCAACATCAACACCACGAAGCCCAGGGTGGTATCCATGGAAAAATCATCACGGATCACCAACACATAGCCGGAGTCTGCCGCCATCCAGCGACCCAGCACCAGGGCGGCCACCAAGGCGACGATGACCAGCAGGATGACCTTCTTCATGCGTCACCTTCCTTGCGTTTGAGAGCCTCGATGGCGGCCAGGCCCGCACCGATCTCCGGCAACACATAGGCCACCTGACGACCGCCCATTTCCCCGATCACTTCTAGCATGTGAGCGGCACGAGGATCATCGCTTCGGAACCATTCCTTGAGTGTCATCTCCGCATTATCCAGAGCCTGTTGATAGGCCTCCCCGCGGCCCTGCATCAGGGCCAGCTGGGCCTGCTGCAGGCTGCCATCCAGGGTCAAGCGCACCAGGGAAGCCTGGCCGGCGGAAAGCGGCAGGGGTACCCGGCCCTCATGGTGACGTACCGACACCGGCATGCGATCGAGCACATCCTGCCACCAGGGCTGACTCACCTCAGGGGTGTCCCGCTCCGGCGGCGCTTCTTCCACTGGCACAGCCAGTTCCGCCACTGTCTGGCGCAGGGCGCCGAGCTGCAGCACCATGCCCTGCACATCCACCTTGTCTGCGCGGCTGAGTTTGTCCATGTCCAGTGCCAACGCCTGGCGAGCCGGCAACACGGAAGGGTCATCAAGGCGGGCAAGCACGTTATCCGCCGCTTCCAGCAGACGGCGAGCCGCCATGGCATCCTGGGTAAGCAGCAGTCGCTGGCTCGCCAGGCTGGCCAGGGCGCGAGCCTCGTTGATCAGCCACAGTTTCTGGCCACCAGTTTTCATGTCGGTGAGCAGGGCCCGGTCCTTGATACGCTGAGCGGCCAGTTCCGCCTGTTTCTTCTCGAATGCCGCCAACGCCCCTTGCACGTCACTGCGTTGCGCGGCCATGGCTGCCTTGAGCGTTTCCACCTGCCCCACCACATCGGCCTTGTCAGCCTGCAGACGCTGGTACTCCTGCCAGCCCAGCCAGCCACCGGCACCGATGAAACCAGCCAGAATCAGGATGACAAGCATCAGCCAACGGGTCATACCAGTCTGGCGGGAATAAAGACGGTCCTGCGTCATGACAGCTCCATGTTCTCATTGAGGATTGTTGAACACCTGAAAAACCTTAATGGGGGCAAGGCATTGTGTCCATTAAACAATGTAATGCGCCGCTGCTATGGCCAGCACAGACAACGTTTTATCCAGGCTCCCGATCCGGTAGCGCAGCCACCATATCCGCGTCGTGTGCACTGGCCGCCACCCGGATCTCACCGGCGAAGTCTGCGGCAATGGCCGTGGCCACCCGCTCACCGGCCGCCACAATGCCCCCCGACCAGGCAAGGCCGGCGCTCAGGTGCGGCGCCACCGCTCGCCAGCTTTCCACACTGGTGATCATGATCCAGTGACAGTCTTCCGGCAGTTGGAAATCCGGGTTGGCCCGGCGCCGATAGAAAGGCAACGCCACCACGTCGGCCCCGCGAGACGACAGCGCATTCGCCAGTAGCTCCCGGCCACTGTCACCCCGGCAGATCAACACTTTCTTCTCGTTCAGCATTTGAAGACAGGGCAAGGCCAGCACCGCTTCGCTGTTGAACCCTTCTGCCGGCACCTCCGGGGACAGATGCCAGGTGGCCATCTCTGCCGCCGTGGCTTTGCCCACCGCCAGCCAATGCAGGCCCACCGGCCACTGTGGCCAAAGATCCGCCATGGCGGAGAGAGCCAGCCTGGCAGCGTTGGCGCTGGCAAAAAACACGGCATGGTAGAGATCAAGATCCATCAACCGCCGGCGCGTATCTTCACTCACCGGCAGCGGCTCAATCAGCAGGGCAGGACAATGGCAGGCCTGATGCCCCGCCGATTGCAGGGCCTCCATCAGGGGCTGTTGCTGGCCCGCAGGACGGGTGACCAGAATGCGCATGACTACTGGCGGTCGTAGAGTGCCTTGAGGATGGCGTCAGCCCCCTGGCCCAGCAACTCCTCTGCCAACCGCACGCCCAGCTCGGTGCCGTCGGCGCGATGGGCACGGCCCTCCGCACGCAAGACCCGGCTACCGTCTTCTTCTGCCACCAGGGCACGCATCCACAGCTCATCGCCTTCCAGCAGGGCAAAACCGGCGATGGGCACCTGACACCCGCCTTCCAGACGACGATTCATGGCCCGTTCGGCCACCACCCGGTCCCAGGTATCCACATCACTGAGGGGGCTGAGCAACTCCACGGTACGGTCATCGCCTTCCCGGCACTCGATACCCACCGCTCCCTGCCCTACTGCAGGCAAGGATTCTTCCGGGGGCATCTCGTAACGAATGCGGTCATGCATTTCCAGGCGCTTGAGGCCCGCGGCCGCCAGAATGATGGCATCGAACTCGCCGGCATCCAGCTTGCCAAGGCGGGTCTGCACATTACCGCGCAGGCTTTTCACCACCAGATCCGGCCGATTGGCCTTCACCTGGGCCTGCCGGCGCAGGCTGGAAGTGCCCACACAGGCTCCCTGGGGCAAGGCCATCAGGCTGTCGTAAGTGTTGGAAACAAAGGCATCGCGGGGATCTTCACGCTCACAGATCACCGGTAACACAAAACCTTCAGGCAGCTCCATGGGCACGTCTTTCATGGAATGCACGGCGATATCCGCACGGCCATCCATCATCGCCTCTTCCAGCTCCTTCACGAACAGGCCCTTGCCACCGATCTTTGCCAGCGGGGTATCGAGAATCTTGTCCCCCTGGGTCTTGATCCGCACCAGCTCCACGCTCAAGCCCTGATGCAGGCTTTCCAGCCGCTGCTGGACATACTCTGCCTGCCAAATGGCAAGGGGGCTGGAACGGGTAGCGATACGCAAGATTTCGCGGGACATGGGGCATCCTGTTGTTCAGTTGAAAAGTGGGCCTAGATTGCGAACCAGCCTGAAAGACTGAGCATGCAAGGCATTGCTCTGAGGTTCCCTAGTCTACAGGAAAAGCAGCTACAAGCTTCAAGCTGCAAGCTACAACGCGCCATAAAGGGCGGTGTCTGTTTCACGTTTTGGGGCCGCGACCAAGCCGCCCGGACAACCCTGAGGCCCCAATCAAAAACCACAAACCCTATGACTTAAACCGGCACCTGGTCTTTATAAACGACCGGGGCCGCGCCCAGACTCTGGACGCGGCCCCGGTGCAGCAGCCTTCTCAAGCCTCTCCGCCGCGTTGTAGCTTGTAGCTGTCGTTATCAGTTGCCGTACACGACCACCGTATATTCCGCCAGCACCCCGAAGAAGTTCTGCGCTTCATAATCCACGTGATGGATCTCGGTGATGCCGCCATTGCGGGCAGCGGTCTGGATGGTCGCGTCGCCGGAGGCGATCAGGCCGAGAATGGAGCGGGTGGACGCACGGCCTACGCGGGTTGGCTTCTCGGTGGAGGCGGTGGCGGTAAGGGGCGCCTTCACATTGGCGTACAGCAGCCCGGACACGGGCATGGTGGCGGTGGCACAGCCACTGAGCAGAACAGCACTGGCCAGCAGCATCAGCAATTTCTTCATGGTGTGATTCCTGTTGTTGTTATTTGTTGCATACCCCAAGGACAGCCAAGGCTAGCATGGCCGGCCAGACCTGTTAATTACCCGCTCTGCCAGTGACTAAAGGCTCTGCAGCACCTTACGCAGCCCCGCCACATGGCGACGACTTACCGTCAATCGCTCTTCAATACCCCGCAGACGCACCTGGTGATGCCCGGCCGTGGCCAGCTCCATGCCCTCGATATACCTCAGGGCCACCAGGGCATTACGGTGAATGCGGACAAACTGGTCACCGAACTCGGTCTCCAGCTCCTTGAGAGTTTCGTCGATCAACACTTCACCCTCGCTGAAACACACGGTGACGTACTTCTGGTCTGCCAGGAAGTAACGCACATCATCCACGGGCACCAGCTCCAGCCCGCGATGGGTGCGCGCACTGATATGCCCGCGACGGCGGGGCTTGTCTTCGCTGACTTCCTTGCCCAGCTCCGCCAGCTGCACCCGGTTGAGGGTACGCGCCTTGCTCATGGCGGTTTCCAGGTCTCCCAGGCTTACCGGCTTGAGCAGGTAATCCACCGCATGCACCTTGAACGCCTGCAGGGCGTGCTCGTCATAGGCAGTACAGAAAATGATCGCCGGGGGATTATCAATCTTGCTGAGATGCTCAGCGGCCTCCATGCCATCCATTTCCGGCATGCGAATATCCATCAGCACCACATCGGGGCGATGCTCCTGGGCCTGTTCGATGGCTTCGCGACCATTGGCGGCCTCGGCAACAACCTCCACGTTGTCTGCCTTCTCCACCAGACGCTTCAGCCGATCCCGAGCCAGCTGTTCATCATCACATACTAGTACCCGCATAATCTCCGTCCCTTATCGTTGTAGCGGATATCGAATTTCGATCTCGTATTCTTTTTCTTGCGGATGGGCTTCCACCGCTATCTGGTCACCATACAGGGCTTCAAGGCGATGGCGAATGTTCTCCAGTGCCATGCGGTTCCCCTTGTGATGGCCATCACCGGCAGGCTTGGGATTGCTCACCGACAACACCAGCATACCGTCCGCTTCCGTGGCGCGAATGGTGACCAGACCACCCGCCGCCAACGGCTGGATACCATGATAAATGGCATTTTCGAGCAAGGGTTGCAAGGTTAACAGTGGAATTGGCACGCGATTGGCGACTACCTGTATATCCCAATCCACCTGCAAACGGTCACCCATGCGCAGCTGTTCAATATGAATATAGCGGCGGCAAAGCTCCAGTTCATCCTCCAGCGTCGCCTCACTGCCGGTACTTTTCAGGCTGGCCCGGAACAGCACGGAAAGGTCTTCGACTACCTGCTCAGCCGCATCCGGATCCACCGCGATCAGGCTGGAAATGATATTCATGGAATTGAACAGGAAATGAGGACGGATCCGCGACTGCAGCGCTTGAATGCGGGACTGCAGCTCCGCCTGCCCCTTCTCGCGCAACTGCTCCTGCACGTAGAAATAGCGCATCACCAACCCGGCGATGATGGCAGCAATCAGCCCGTTAACGAAGGTGGTGGCATTGATCAGGGACACCACTGGAAGAATCCCCTGCACCCAGCCCATCACCGCAGTGGCGATAATACTGAAAATCAGGGTATCGACGACCACCATCAGCACCACGGCCACCGCCGCCCAGCTGGAGGGCAGGCGATTGAGACGATGACGCAGCTGACACACCAGTGCCGCCGAGGTCAGCCCTACCCACTGCACGAACAGGGAGGTAGTGGCGAGACGGGCCAGACTGAAATCGTTGTAGTAAGTGGCCACCAACGTGACGACCAGCGCCAGCAATTCTGCCACCACCACCACCACCAGCACCGCACGGGCGCTGCACAGGTCGGGCAGAAAGCTCGAGGAGGGCTGCTCTTCCATGGCCGCCATTCCTGCTCCTTATCGGTATAAATTATGAGTCTTCAGATACTTATACCTGAACATGGCGTCAGCCCCAAGGGATAGTTCCCGGTGGCCAGAACCGGTGCACAGATTGCCGGCCCGCACGCAGTTATTCAGAGGTTCCGCCGTCCCTGCTATACTGCGCGCCCGCAATTCCGGCTTTAGATGAGCAAGACGATGACTGACAAGCAGCAGAACAAACTCTGGGGCGGCCGCTTCAGCGAATCCACCGACCAGTTCGTGCAGGAATTCACCGCCAGCGTGAATTTCGACCAGCGCATGTACCGTCAGGACATCTTCGGCTCCCAGGCCCATGCCACCATGCTGGCGGAAGTGGGCGTACTCACCGAGGAAGAACGCGACGCCATCATTAATGGCCTGGCGGAAATCCAGAAAGAGATCGAAGCCGGCGAATTCCAGTGGTCCGTGGCCCTGGAAGACGTGCACATGAACATCGAGGCGCGCCTCACCGACAAGATCGGCATCACCGGCAAGAAGCTGCACACCGGCCGTAGCCGCAACGACCAAGTGGCCACCGACATCCGCCTGTGGCTGCGTGACGAAATGCTGATCATGGAAGAGCAGTACCTGTACCTGATGCAGGGCCTGCTCAACCTGGCCGAGCGCGAAGCCGCCACCATCATGCCCGGCTTTACCCACCTGCAGACCGCCCAGCCAGTGACCTTTGGCCACCACCTGCTGGCCTGGTTCGAAATGCTCAAGCGTGACCGCGAGCGTCTGCTGGACGCCAAGAAGCGGGTGAATCGCATGCCGCTGGGCGCTGCCGCACTGGCTGGCACTACCTACCCGATCAACCGCCAGCGCACCTGCGAGCTGCTGGGTTTTGACGGTGTCTGTGAGAATTCCCTGGATGCGGTGAGCGACCGCGACTTCGCCATCGAGTTCTGTGCCCTGGCCGCCCTGTCCATGACCCACCTGTCTCGCATCAGTGAAGAGCTGGTGCTGTGGACCAGCGCCCAGTTCAACTTCATCAACCTGCCCGACCGTTTCTGCACCGGCAGCTCGATCATGCCGCAGAAGAAGAACCCGGACGTGCCCGAGCTCGTGCGCGGCAAGACCGGTCGCGTCAACGGCCACCTGATCAGCCTGCTAACCCTGATGAAAAGCCAGCCGCTGGCCTACAACAAGGACAATCAGGAAGACAAAGAACCGCTGTACGATGCCGTGGACACCCTCAAGGGTAGCCTGCGCGCCTTCGGCGACATGATCCCGGCCCTGGAACCCAACCGGGAAGTGATGCGCGAAGCCGCCCGTCGTGGTTTCGCCACCGCCACCGACCTGGCCGATTACCTGGTGCGCAAGGGCATCGCCTTCCGCGACTCCCACGAGATTGTCGGCAAGGCCGTGGCCTACGGCGTGGAGAAGAAAAAGGATCTGGGCGACATGTCCCTGTCCGAGCTCAAGCAATTCAGCGACCAGATCGACGAGGATGTCTTCGAGGTGCTGACCCTGGAAGGCTCCGTGAGCGCCCGTAACCATATCGGCGGCACCGCCCCCGACCAGGTTCGCGCCGCCGTTGCCCGCGCCCGCGAAGCGCTGGACAATACCGGGAACGCCTAAGCCATTCTCTGGAGGCATACCCAGTGTGCCGCCAGCCAACGCCGGAGCCCAATCATGCGCCTCTCCGCCCTGTGCCTGCTTGCCCTCCTTGCCGGATGCGGCCAGAAAGGTCCGCTGTATTTTGCCCCGGACGAGACCGAACAGCCGGCCACCAGTCAACCGGCCCCTGACACCGCTGACGATACTCAGCAAGACGACGAACAGGACTGATCATGGATCCCTTTCAGTACCGAGACGGCCAGCTTTTTGCCGAAGAACTGCCTGTAGAACAGCTGGCGGACCGCTTCGGCACGCCGCTGTATCTTTATTCCCGCGCTGCGCTGGAGCGTCATTACAAGGCGTTCGACGAAGCCTTTGGCGACCACCCCCATCAGGTCTGCTATGCGGTCAAGGCCAACTCCAACCTGGCAGTACTGAACGTGCTGGCCCGCTGCGGTGCCGGTTTCGATATCGTCTCCGGTGGAGAGCTGGAGCGAGTACTGCGTGCCGGCGGCGATCCGGACAAGATTGTCTTCTCCGGTGTCGGCAAGACCGCCGCCGAGATGGCCGCCGCCCTGAAGGCCAACATTCATTGCTTCAATGTGGAATCTGCCGCCGAGCTGGAATTGCTCAACCTGGTGGCGGGCGAGCTGGAAATGGAAGCGCCCATCGCTATCCGGGTGAACCCGGATGTGGACGCCCAGACTCACCCCTATATTTCCACCGGCCTGAAAGACAACAAGTTCGGCGTGGATATCGAGAAGGCCCCGGCCCTGTACCAGCGTGCCCACGAAATGCCGCATATCCGCATTCTCGGCATCGACTGTCACATCGGCAGCCAGCTCACCAATCTGGCACCGTTTGAAGATGCCCTGGAGCGCGTCCTCAAACTGCTGGAGACCCTGCAGAAGCACGGCATCGAAATCCATCATCTGGATCTGGGTGGCGGCCTTGGCGTGACCTATAACGACGAGACCCCACCGGACCGCGCCGCTTACGTGCAGGCGCTACTCAAGCACATTCCCGGTGACCTGCCGGTGCATATCGAGCCGGGCCGTTCCATTGCCGCCAACGCCGGGGTGTTCATCACCCAGGTGCTGTTCCTCAAGCCCACCGAGCACAAGAACTTCGCCATCGTCGACGGCGCCATGAACGATCTGATTCGCCCGAGCCTGTATTCCGCCTGGCAGAACATCGTGCCGGTAAAACCTCACGACGCCGATTGCCGCACCTGGGATATCGTGGGTCCGGTGTGTGAAACCGGCGACTTCCTCGGCAAGGACCGCGCCCTGGCCCTGGAAACCGGCGACCTGCTCGCCGTGCGCAGTGCTGGTGCCTATGGCTTCGCCATGGCCAGCAACTACAACAGCCGCAACCGCCCCGCCGAAGTTATGGTGGATGGCGACCAGGCCTTTGTGGTACGTCAGCGGGAGACCTTCGATGAGCAGCTCAAACCAGAGTCGTTACTGCCTTAATAGAGACGCAACACGCCTTTTACGCAACACGCATCACGCTGCACGCAACAACGCGGAAACGGTTGTGTAGCAGCAATCACGCAGGAGGCCGCGCCCGGATGCAGGGTGCGGCTTCTTTGCATGAGTCCCAACCTTCCCTGCGGGAGCGGTCGTTCGACCGCGATCTTTTCCGGGAAGAGAGTAAATCGCGGTCGGACAACCGCTCCCACAGTGCAAACAGGTGCGATATTTGTGCTTAACTAGCACCACAGTCACTTCCCCACTCTGGTCATGACTCGACACCTCGTTCTGCTCGCCCTGCTTGCCACTGTCGCCGCCACATCACGGGCCGCCTCGCCGCTGGACAAGGTGATCCGCCTCAGCCTGGCAGAAAGCTATGTCACCGCCATTCTGCTCACCGGCGGGGATGCAGTGCGCTTTGGTTTCTGGGATTTTGACCCGAACAACTTTATCGGCCTGGAAGATGAAAACCTGGGCTCACTGGAAGCCCAGCAGCTACGCCAGCGTCTCTCCACACTGTCGATTCCCTACACATGGAGCACTCCGCTGGGCGAAGACAGCAACACCCTGGTACTGGGCGCCAAGGCGGCCTATCTGGGCCAGCAACAGGAAACCCAGATCATCAGCTCCGACAGCAGCGCCGTTGACGCCATCGACAGCTCGATCACCACGTTGACGCTGGGCGGCGAAGTTCGGCACCGCTTTAATGGCCATGTGGGGCTGGCCGCCGGACTGAATGTGCACTGGCAGCGCTACCGTAATCGCACCGACTTCAACACCCCGGAGTCACAGGCACTCGCACCGCTGTTTGACGGTCTGGTCACCAACTATTCCGCCAACGCCTGGCAGGCAGAGCCCCATGTCCGCGTCACCTGGTTTGTGGGCGGAAGGGATGCCGAACTGAAGCTGATCAGCAGCCTGCACTACATGCACGGCCGCACCTTCGACACCGGCGAAGCCGCCCACGATGTGCAACCGGAAGCCTGGTACTGGTCCAACGGCGCCCGCTGGCGCCACCCCTTCGTCACCCGCATCCTGCCCGGCCAGAATGTCTGGATGCAGGCCCAGCGCTATGACCTGGGCGGTGATCTGGATGGCCCGTTGGGCAACCATTACTACTATGAGGCAGGGATTGGCTGGCTACTGGATGTGCGCAAGATGAACATCCCTTTCGTGGACAATGTGGGCGTCGGCATCAACCTGAACTACGGCAGCGCGCTGCGCGGCGGCACCCTGGTGCTGCTGTTCAATGAAAGTTAATCGGAGTGTCAGACTCGCGGCACTTGGTTACACTGAATGCTTCTCACGGACCAGAGAGAGAGCATCATGATGGATACCCTCACCGCCTTGCGTACCGGCATGGTTGCCGCCATGGCACTTATGCTTCCCACCCCAAGCCAGGCCGAAGACAACGCTGCCGCCCAGGCCAACAACCCGTTGGCCAACATGAAAGCTTTCAACGTCCAGAATTACTACATTGGTGAACTCACCGATATTGACGAGGATGCCAATCAGCTGGTGTTCCGCTATGCCCAGCCATTTTCCATCGGCGAGAGCGCCTGGCTGATGCGTGCCTCCCTGCCCATCAACACCTTCCCCACCGGCATGCGTGGCGCCCACCAGACCGGCTCCGGTGATGCCGACATCTTTGCCGCCTACCTGATCGACACCGGTAATCCCGCTGTCAGCTTCGGGGTGGGGCCGCAACTGGTAGCCCCCACCGCGTCCGACGATGCACTGGGCAATGAGCAATGGCAGGCCGGGCTCGCCAACGTTTACTTCAATGCTACCTCCGCCAAATACCAGTACGGTTACCTGCTGATCTACCGTGGCGGCATTGGCGATACCAATGACCGTGACCGGGTCAGCCTGACCGCCTTCCAGCCGTTCTTTTTCTATCAACTGCAGGATGGCTGGTACACCGGCACTGCGCCGATCTGGAATTACGATTTCAACTCGGACAATTACAGCGTTCCGGTGGGGGCACGGCTTGGCAAGGTGGTGAAAGCCAACAAGACCGTTTTCAACTTTTTCATGGAACCGCAGGTGTCCGTGGCCGACCGCGGTCCGGGTCAGCCGGAATGGCAGCTGTTCTTCGCGGTGAACATGCAGTTTATGTGAGAGCGACGCAGCACGCTTCACGCAACAGGCAACGCGCCAAAAGCAAAAAGGCCCGCCCGGGTTTCCGGGCGGGCCTTTTTGTTTGAAGACCTATCTGCGCAGCTCTTACAAGGTATCAGGCTGAGGCTTTTTGTGGGGGGCTCAAACGCAAAACCTTGATGCCCAGCCAGGCGTAGGCTAGTGCCAGCACGGGATTGATCAGGTTGAAGAAGGCGAAAAACAGGTAGTCCGTCACCGGCACCAGCAGCACCGACTGCATGTAGGCACCGCAGGTATTCCACGGGATCAACGGACTGGTGATGGTGCCGCCGTCCTCCAGGGCGCGGGACAAATTCACCGGCGCCAGCCCCTGCCGCTCATATTCCTCACGGAACATACGGCCGGGCATGATGATCGAGATGTACTGATCCGCAGTCAGGATATTGCTGCCAAAACAGGTACCCAGAGTGGCCGTGATCAGGCCCGCAGCCCCCTTCACCATGCCCAGCAGTCCTTCGATCAAACGGGCCAGCAGCCCGGCCTTTTCCATCACTGCGCCAAAGGCCATGGCACACATGATCAGCCAGACGGTGTTCATCATCGAGGCCATCCCGCCACCCGACAGCAGGTCATTCAATGCGGCGTCACCGGTCTCCACCGTGATGCCGGAAAAGAAGGTCTGCCAGATCACCTGCAGGGTGAGCGCCCAGTCCGGGTCGGCCACGCCCGCCTGCACAGCAATGGCCTCCTGCTGGAACAACAAGGCCCAGACGCCGCCCACCAGTGCACCAATGAAAATGGCTGGCAAGGCTGGCATGCGCTTGAGCGCCATGAACAACAGCAGCCCCAACGGCACCAGATGAAGAAGGGAAATATGGAACTGGCTCTCGAGTCCGGCCAGCAGGGGGGCGATACGATCCACGCCAGCATCCGGTATCCGGGCATTCAGGCCCAGGACCAGGAAGATCAGCAAGGCGATGACAATGGAGGGCACTGTGGTCCATAGCATCAGCCGGATATGCTCGAACAGCTCGGAGCCGGCCACTGCAGGCGCCAGGTTGGTGGTTTCAGAGAGCGGGGAAATCTTGTCGCCAAAGTAAGCGCCGGACACCACCGCCCCGGCCGCCACAGGCAGGGACAACCCCAGACCACTGGCAACACCAATCAGCGCCACGCCCACGGTGGCAGCTACGGTCCAGCTGGAACCGATGCTCAGGGCAATCACCGCACAGATCAGACAGGCCGCCGCATAGAACAGGGCGGGATTCATCAGTTCCAGACCGAAGTAGATCAGTGACGGCACGATGCCCGCCAACCGCCAGGTGCCAATCAGTGCACCCACCATCAGCAGAATCAGTATGGCGCCCAGTGCCACGGCAATGCCGCGCACCATGGCGGTTTCGATTTCCCGCCAGGTGAGACCATTTTTCAGGCCGATCAGGGAGGCCAGGCCGGCACAGAAGAGCAGGGCAATCTGGTTGGGGCCGTAGGAGGCATCATCGCCATACAGATAGACAGCGGCCGCCAGCAAGCTGATCAGCACGACGATGGGAAACAGGGCATCCACCAGGGAAGGTCGACGAATTCGGGTCTCGGTCATGGCGGCACAATCCGGAGCATGGACGTTTAGTTATACGCGCCCGGTAGCCAGTAAGCACTCACCGCGGCATCGAAAGCGGCGCAGTCTACCAGCGCGCTGGCGGCCTTGCAGTGCCAACCGTCGGCAGCCGGGCGGTCAGACTTGTGCCGCCCACTGAGCACTCATGACGGCGCTTCTTCGGTGAGCTGCCGCACCAGGGTCGGTGCTTCCGGGTCGCACAGTAACTTCTTCAATACCGGCATGGCCTGGGCCATGTGCTGGGCCAGGGTGTAGGGCGGGTTGATCACCAGCAGGCCGGATCCGGTCATGCCGCGACCGGAGGCATCTGCCCGCACACACATTTCCACCCTCAGCATATTGGGGATATCGGCTTTAACGAACTGGCGAATGAACGACTCGGTGCGATTGCGATCCATCACCGGATACCAGATTGCATAGGTGGCTGTAGCCCAACGCTCCATGGCCATCTGCAACGCGGGAAGCATGTCCCGATAATCCCGCTCCAGTTCATAGGACGGATCGATCAGCACCATACCGCGCCGGTGCTGGGGAGGCAGCATGGCCTTGACGCCTTGCCAGGCATCCATTTTCTCCACCCGCACCCGCTTGTTGCCGGCAAACAGCTGGGTGAGCAATTCATGGTCGGTGCTGTGCAGCTCCGTGCATTGAAGCCGATCCTGCTCGCGCAACAGGCTGGCAGCGATCCTGGGAGACCCGGGATATTCACGCAGCTTGCCCACAGGATTGCACTGCTTCACCAGCTTCACATACTGGTCAATAACGCCGACCCCGGTGCGCTGATCCAGCAGCTTCTCGATCCCGTCGTGAAACTCACCGGTCTTCTGCATGTGGGTGCTATCGATCAGATAATTCCCCGCGCCACTGTGGGTATCGTGCACCGTGAAGGGTTTGTCCTTTTTTTTCAGGTACTCGATGATGGCGATCTGCACGATGTGCTTGAGAACGTCGGCAAAGTTGCCGGCGTGGTAGCTGTGGCGGTAGGAAAGCATGATGGCAGCCTGAAAGAATGTAGGGGCGTATTGTACACCCAACTGCACGATAATCCTCTGGCTACGCAGCCCCTGTAGATGGCAATAACAAGAGGGCCGGGCAGCCCCCCTGACGCCGCACGCCTGCCGGAGTACAATGACCTTTTACCCTGTACCGGACAGCAGCAATGAATCTGCGCTTTACCAAAATGCACGGCCTTGGCAACGATTTCATGGTCATCGACGGCATCAGTCAGTCGCTGCCGGAGGACGGCCTGCCGTTCCCGGCAGACGAAATCCGCCGTTTGGGCAGTCGCCACTTCGGCGTGGGCTTTGACCAGATGCTGATCGTACAGCCGGCCCGCGGCGATGCGGATTTTCGCTATCGCATCCTCAACGCCGATGGCTCGGAAGTCAGCCAATGCGGCAACGGCGCCCGCTGTTTCGCTCGCTTTGTGCGTGAGCAAGGACTCACTGATAAGCAGTCAATCCGGGTAGAGACTGCTGCCGGACAGATGACCCTGAACCTCACTGAAGACGACCAGGTCACAGTGGACATGGGCGCACCGCTTTGGGCTCCCGAACAGATCCCCATGACCGCCAAGGCAGAGTCCGACAGCTATTTTCTGGTCTCCGGCTCCCAGGCCTGGGAAGTCGGTGCAGTGGGGCTGGGCAACCCCCACTGCACCCTGCTGGTAGAGAACGTGGATACCGCGCCGGTGGAAACCACAGGCCCGATGCTGGAAAGCCATGAGCAGTTCCCGGAACGGGTGAACGTAGGCTTCATGCAAATTGTCAGCCGCGGCGAAATCCGTCTGCGGGTCTACGAACGCGGTGCCGGAGAGACTCTGGCCTGCGGCTCCGGCGCCTGCGCCGCAGTGGTAATCGGCCAGCGTCGCGGCTGGCTGGACGAGCAGGTCACCGTGCACCTGCCCGGCGGCAGCCTGCAGATTGAATATGCCGGAACCGGCGGCATTCGGATGACAGGGCCCGCCAGCCGTGTCTATGATGGCAGCATTGAGATCAAGACTGACTGAATCCGCACAGACGGATCCCACCAGCACAGGAAAGACAGATGACGGATCACAGCCCGGTAAGCGCCGATCAGGTGGCCGCCTATTTGCGCGACAACCCGGAATTTTTCGAACAGCGTCCAGAGTTACTGGAACTGTTACGGCTGCCCGATTCAAAGGGGGAAGCCGTTTCCCTGCTGGAACGTCAGGCCTCGATCCTGCGCGAGCGCAATACTGAACTGCGTGATCGCCTCAACGGCCTGCTGGATGTGGCCCGCGAGAACGACCACCTGTTCGACAAGACCCGCAAGCTGACCCTGGGCCTGCTGGAAGCCCGCAGCGCAGAAAAACTGTTCCGCAACCTGCTCACCAGCCTGGCCGATGACTTTCGCAGTGACCGCGTTTCATTGATGCTCTACGACCGTGAGGTGCCGATCCTGGGCGATCTGCGCAACCAGATCCGCTGCGTGGACAGCACCGCGCTGCCGCCGGCGCTGAACCATCTGCTGCGTAACGGCAAGGCCGTCTGTGGCGCCATGCGTCAGGAGGAAATGGAAGCGCTGTTCAAGGAGCACGCCACCGACATCCGCTCCGCCGCCATGGTCCCGCTGGAATTTCAGGGCCGTTTGGGCCTGCTGGCCATTGGCAGCAAGAGTGCCATGCATTTCCGTAGCTCTCTGGGCACGCTGTTCATCACCCACATCGGCCAGATCCTCAGCCGCCGCCTGCACGAAGTGCTGCGCCAGTACCCGCATCAGGCAGCGAAAAAATCAATTAATAGTGAATAATGAATAATGAATAGTGAAAAGAACGACGCTTCTGACGTTATTAATTCTTCACTATTAATTATTAATTCATTTCTTACCTATCTTGAATCTGAGCGGCGCCTTTCGCCGCATACCGTCAGCAATTATCAGCGTGATCTGAAAGAAGCCCGCCGGGTGCTGGGAGAGCGGGACTGGGCGGGAGTTACCGTGCATGACATTCGCTCACTGGTGGCCAATCTGCACCGCCAGGGCAAGGGGGGGAAGACCATTGCCCGGCTGCTTTCCACCCTGCGTACTTTTTACCGCTACCTGATGCGCGAGGGCATCGCCAAGGATAATCCGGTGGTAGATGTGCGCGCCCCCAAGAGCGGCAAGCGCCTGCCCAAGGCGCTGGATGCAGACCAGGTATCGCAACTTCTGGATGCGGGCACCGACCGGGGCGACCCGCTGAGCCTCCGTGATCAGGCGATCATGGAGTTGTTCTATGCCTGCGGTCTGCGTCTGGCCGAACTCCTCAGCCTGGATACGGACTGCATCGATCTGCCCGCCGCCCAGCTACTGGTCACCGGTAAAGGCAACAAGACCCGGCAACTGCCCATGGGCAAACCGGCAATGACCGCCCTCAAACGCTGGCTCAAGGCCCGCCCCCTGTTCGTCAAGGACAACACCGAAAAAGCGGTTTTCCTGAGCAAAAACGGCACACGCCTTTCCGCATCCAGTGTACAGAAGCGACTCAAGCAACAGGCCCTGAAACGCGGCCTGGATGATCACCTGCACCCTCACAAGCTGCGACACTCCTTTGCCACCCACCTGCTGGAATCCTCCGGCGACCTGCGCGCCGTGCAGGAACTGCTCGGCCACGCTGACCTGGCCACCACCCAGGTCTACACCCATCTGGACTTCCAGCATCTGGCCCAGGTTTACGACGGCGCCCATCCCAGAGCCCAGCGTCGCGGCAAGGATGATGAAGAATCTTCCTGACTCCAGCCTTTAACTGCAGGAACGTATCGTAGCGGAGTAACGAGTTACGAGCCGCGCTTCTACAGCCAGCACATATAACGTTTCTGGAATCCTTACCTCGCTTGGGCTCGGATCGCCTGCAGGCAGGCTCCTACGGGTTCTAACGAAGACAGGTGCCAGCTGCATCTCAGTTCCTCGCTGTCGCTCGATTCGCACCCCAAATGGTGCCTACAGCAATCCTCAGCGTTGGCGCAATAAAAGAACGCCAACCCCATCAGTACGGCATTGTCCCCGTTAGAGTGAGTCGAGGAACGCAGCCCTGTGACGGCGCAGAGCAAAAAACCTGTCTGAGCGGAGCGAGTCTTTTTTGCGTCCGTCACAGGGCGAGTACCGGAGTGTGCCTGCGAAGCAGGCCGAACGGAGTCGGGGCGCGGGGGAGTCCAGAGGGGTGTCGCGTTACACCCCTTTGGGCCCGTCCGGCGAGGACACGCACCTGTCATAGTGCGATGACATATCAGCAGATGCCAAGTCACACAGGAGGGCTCCACAATCACCTCAGGTTCGCCCCTCGAGAGTGCTACCCCTCAGCGCCTCTGGAATCCTTACCTCGCTCAGGCTCGGATCGCTTGCAGGCAAGCTCCTTGTATCTCTCCACGAGTGCTGATTAGCTACCAGCACTCACGGGTCGGGTTAAAGCCTGACAAGCTCCTGAGGGCATAGACCCTGTGACGTAGATCCTGGCTCCGACCCATTCTCTTAAATCTGAACGGTATCCGGGCTCTCCCCTCCGCGGGATGAAGCCGTATAAGCAAGGGAAGACACGAGAGATGCACTTCGTTGGAATTGATGTCAGCAAAAAGAGCCTCGATACACTTTGGCTGCGCCAGGCCAATCCCCGGAAGGTAAAAACACGGGTTTTCCAGAATCGGCGCGGGAAGGAGCACGAGGTTGCGCAGTGGCTGCTCAAGCAGACCGGTGCTGAGCCGTCCGAGATTCATGTGGTGCTGGAAGCCACCTGTATTTATCACGAGAACCTGACCTACGCACTCCATGAAGCTGGGTTGCAGGTGTATGTGGCCAATCCGGCGCGCACCAGGGACTTCGCCAAGAGTGAAGGGTTCTCAAGCAAGACAGACAAGCTCGACTCGCTGTGCCTGGCTCTCTACGTGAAAGAGAAGCATGAGCGACTACATAAATGGCAGCCGGAAGCGCCAGAGATCAGGCAGTTACGAGCGCTTGGTGCTCGTCTGGAGGCCTTGGAGAAAGACCGTCAGCGGGAAGAAAACCGGCTTGAGAAAGCGGAATTCAACCAGTCAAGCGAGCGAGTCATTGCCTCTATACAGGACATGATCGCGACACTGAATGAGGAGATCCGCAAGCTCAAAAAGGACATCGATGACCACATTGATGGCCATCCTGAACTGAAACAGGACCGCTCACTGCTGGAGAGCATCACTGCGGTAGGCGATGTGATGTCCCGAGAGCTGCTGTCGCTAATACACAGTCGGGACTTCCGGTCAGCCAAGCAATGTGCCGCCTTCCTGGGCATTACGCCGGTGCACAATGAATCCGGCGACTCCAGAAAGCCGACAAAGATCCGCAAAGGTGGCCGCGCCAACGTACGGGGAAAATTGTTCATGGCAGCAGTCACAGCATGCACCCACAACCCCGATATCCGGGCACTGAGACGGCGCATGGAAGACAGGGGGAAGACAGGTAAAGTGATTGTGGTGGCAGCAATGCGCAAGCTGGTGCAAATCGCCTATGGGGTAATCAAGCACCAAAAGAAATATACCCCACAAGTCGCATAGAGACGGCTTGCAGGGTATGGAGAGAGACGGTATCTACAGCGGCTTTGTAGCCATAGCCGGGCCTAAATTCTGGGCATGCGCTACACTACCCCCATGAGCAAACTCAAGCTGATCACCTTTGATCTCGATAACACCCTGTGGCCGGTGGACGAAGTGATTCGTCATGCGGAGAAGACCTGCAGTGACTGGATTGCGAATAACCACCCGGACGCGTCAGCAGCCCTGAGCGCGGAGCGGGTACGGGCGGTGCGCACGGCCCTGCTTAAGGAAAAGCCCCAGTACCTGGACAATCTCACCGCCCTGCGCCAGGACGCCATGAGCCGGGCCTTCATGGAGCACGGTTTCAGCGAAGCCGAAGCCCGCCGTATTGCCCTGGATGCCTTCAAGGTATTCCATGGCGCCCGCAATCAGGTGAGTTTTTTTCCCGGTGCCCGGACGGTACTGGAGCAACTGGCGGACAGCTACACCCTTGGCGCGCTGACCAATGGCAATGCGGATCTGAAAATGATCGGCATTGATGACCTGTTTGCCTTTCACCACTCCGCGGAGACCATCGGCAAGCGCAAGCCGGCCCCGGACATGTTCGCCGCCGCACTGAAAGATGCCGGCGTCGGCGCCGATCAGGCAGTGCATATCGGCGATCATCCGCTGGAAGACGTGCATGCCGCCCGCGAGCATGGCATGCATGCAGTATGGGCCAACCTGGTGGATCTGGACTGGCCGGATGAACTCGAAAAACCCCGCCACCACATCCATAACCTTCAGGAAATCCCTGATTTGATACCCCTGTTTGATGAGTAACCGGCCTGATGACAAAACATAACGCCCTCGCTGCCATCCTGGATGACCTGCAAACCGAAATGGAAAATCAGGGCCTCTGGGCAACCCACCCTCCTGCCCCCAAAGCCTTTGAAAGCCAGACACCGTTTTTTGCGGACACCATGGACTTCAGCCAGTGGCTGCAATGGGTTTTCGTGGCACGGTTTCGCGCCATGATGGATGCCGGCGCCCCGTTGCCCGGCAGCTGCGATGTGGCCCCCATGGCAGAAGAGGCACTGAAAGAAATGGAGCAGGATATGACGGAAATCATTAGCTTGCTGAAGGCGTTCGACGAGCATTTTTAAAATCGCTGAGGCGAGTGACGTGCCGCAATCTGCGAGTTTCGAAGATCAAAACCGGTTTTGCCTTTCGAAAATCACTTATCGTCGCTCGGCCCTTACTTGCCAGCCCGACCTCAGATCGGCGCTGTAGGAGTTCCCTTCCAGGGGACGAACCGAGCGCAGCGAGGCGACCGAAGGGAGGTTATTCTTAGCGACCTGTCGAGTCAGGAGCCTGCTAATAGCTGCAAGAGAGCCAACATGTTGGCCGAACGGCGGTGGCAATATCCATCCTGACATCAGGGCGGCCAGCAGCACCGCTTGCCTCGCTGGAGCTCGGTTCGCCCTGAACGGTGCTTCTACATATCGAACAGCGATTCTGGAATCCTTACCTCGCTTGGGCTCGGATCGCGGTCGAACGACCGCTCCTACAGCGGCTTCGTAGAAATGCAGAAGCTCGGGAACTTTTCCTGGTTTCCCTATCCAATCGAGCGTAGCTCGTAGCTCGTAGCTCGTAGCTCGTAGCTCGTAGCTCGTAGCTCGTAGCTCGTAGCTCGTAGCTCGTAGCTCGTAGCTCGTAGCTCGTAGCTCGTAGCTCGTAGCTCGTAGCTCGTAGCTCGTAGCTCGTAGCTCGTAGCTCACAACTATCGAATCACCGCCCCCTTCAATAAATCACGCCAATGTTGTTCATCCTCTCCCGCTGACAGCGTCCAAAGCCAATCACCGTTTTCATCCAGTGCTTCCAGGGCCGTTACTACCTGCCCGTCTCCGGGTTTGCGCAGCCGCCACAGGCTATGCATCTTCGACATATCCAGGGAGACCAGGGCGCCGTTGTGGGCCAGGTGGCAATGGCTGTTCTGCCAGCGGGGAGATGACCAGGGCGCGGTCATGCACAGTCGCACCCCCTGATTGCCGACACACAGGGTGGTCGCCGCATCCTGACAGGCAGATTCGGCCAGCACCACCGGCAGGGTTTCCGGGCGTACCTGGCAGGCAAAGCTGTCACGCACTGAGGCGTACAAGCTGGAACGGGTGCCGGGGTAGCCGGCCAGTAGGCTGGCAAAATCGTCATCATCGCGACTGCCGCTCCACACCCTTTCCATCTCATTGAGGGAATGGCCAACACCCCGGAGCGAGACCCCGCACGGACGTGGCAGATCCAGTGCCTGCTGGTCCGGATGCAACATGGCACAGACCAGCTCCTCAAATGCCAGCCCGCCACTGTCCGGCGCCACCGCCATTTGCTGCAAAGGCTGACCATGGCGATCCAGAAACAGAAGGCTGCGTGCCGGCAACGACCCGGTGGGCTCCAGCACCGCCAGCACCGAGTGCCATTGCGCCACCAGCAAATTCTGACGCAGACGACAGCGCTCACCCACCGATTCCAGGCTCCATTCCCCATCATTGAGGGTCGGGTAGCGCATGCTCTGCGACACTTTCGAGCCGGAAGAGAAGGTGGTCACCACCAGTGAGCCAAGACGGTAGAGCCCTTTGAGAATAGCCAGCGGCTCATCCTGCAGTCGCAGGACCCGGTCACCCAGTGCTGCCCCGCATTGCCGTAGCAGGGGAGATGCCGCCGGTGCCGAGGGCCATGCCATGACAGACATAATGCCTCCAGGTCTTACGCACCAGACCTCCCGGTGCGTCAGTATTAGGTGTGGAAAGCTGGCGGCGGCTGGCGATCCACGTCAGGGAGAAAGAGAGTCGCAACAAGCAACATGCTGCACGCAACAACGCGGGGAAAGGCTATCCGTGCTTGAAAGTCTTGAGCCGCGATAAAAACGTTACCGCGTTTGGCACAGGAACTTCAGGAATGAGAACCTTGCTTCGCGTTGGTGTGTGAAGCGTGTTGCGTGCAGCGTCACTTCGTTAAAATCAATCGGTTGTTGGACGTGCGCCGAAGCAGGTAACGCTCACCGGCATGCTCAATCCAGAGCTTGCCCTGGTGGTTCAGCAACAGGGAACTTGCCACACTGCTCTCCGCATTGATGGACACCCGGCGCGGGGACGAGGTAACGGTCTTCTTTAGCTGTGTCATGCTGGCCTCCATGTCTTAAATGAGAATCATTATCATTATTGATTAGACATTCGTCAACGCCTCTTTGCGATTATCTGAACAGCATCACGATTCAACCTTTGCCAACCCCCTTTGACGAAGACACAAGCCATCGCAAGAGCAGGCGGGCAATCGAAACCGTCATCAGCAACACATCGCTAGCACTCCCGTTGAACCGGGACCTGCTTCAATCTTCCCCTTCACCGAACCACACAGCTTTTTACTTTCCGCTATCGAAAAGTTCCCTGTAATGGGGTTAGACTGAAACCATGAATACTGCGATGGCACATCCAATGACCGAGTCCCCCCAGGAACGTCTGGCCGCTATCCTGGACAGCCACCAGCCCCGTTCCGTTCTGGCAGTAAGCCTCAATCCCATCCCGGTGGTCAGTCAGTGGTGCAAGGACCACGACTGCAAACTCCACGAAATCCAGTCCCCCACGCCCTTTGCTGCGCTTGAAGAGATTGAGCGTGTGGACATGGCGATTGTGGCGGACCAGCTGGAATACATGACCCACCGTGACGGCGAAGCCCTGATGGGGCTGCTGCGCAACCTGCATACCGATTCGGTTGTGGCGGTTTACCAGCCCAAGCTGGCCCCCCAGACCCTGCGCTGGCCCAGCAACGGTTTTCTGGCCCTGGGCTGCCGGGAGCAAGGGCATTTCAGTCACGACGGGCGCAGCCTGGACATCTACAGCTACGATCTCGACAACTACAATTTCGAGCGCAGCTGGAATAATTCACGGTTCTGGGCCAATCCGGAAAACTGGGGCAAGTACTGGTGGTGAACCGGTTCAGCCGGACACTTCCCGGCTGGAAAATCCCGCGGTGCTGACGTAAGGTTGCGTCACTTTCTTGTCTGTCGGCAACGCCATGATCGGTCAACGTTTTCGCGAAATCCTCTACTTCTGGTGGCGCTACCTCGGCCCCCTGTTTCTGGTTTCCGCCCCCTTTGCCCTGACCACCGAGTTATTGCAATGGGGTTTTGGTGCAGCCATCGCCCTGCCCGACGACCCGAACGGCAGCATCACCTTCAGCACCACCAGCCTGATACTGATCATGCTGCTCCGCCCCCTGGCGGAAGGCACGGTGATCACCCAGCTGGCTGCAAGCCGTGGCGGAAAACCCGCCGGCCTGCTCGCCTGCATGGCGCCCGCACTACTGATGTACCCGGCCCTGCTGGCAACGTACGCCATCATTGCCATGGGCGTTGCTCTCGGCTGGCTGGCGTTCTTTTTCCCTGCGCTCTGGGTCTATACCCGGCTCAGCTTCGCGCCCTATCTGGTTGTGCTGCATCGCCACAACCCGCTGCGTGCTATCCGCCAGTCTTTCACCATGACCGAATCGCAACAGTGGCCACTGCTGCTGGTGATTGTGCTGGTGTTCCTGACCTACACCCTGATCAGCAGCATGCTGGCCAGTCTCATCAGCACCGCCGTGCCCAACATCATGGCAGCGAGCCTGCTGATTGCCCTGCCCATCAGCGTACTGTCCATCCTTAACAACGTGGCCATCTTCCGCTTCTGGGAGTTGGCCGGGAGCCCGAACCAGGACCAGGACCAGCCCTGAACAACCGGTTACATCCTGCAATGGCAAAGGCGCCGATAAATGGCATACTGAAGCCACAACAACGGAATCAAACCGGGGGATATGCTGTGCCGCAACATACCATGCACCTGAGCTGGACAGCCCATGGCAACCAGGATCATTACCTGTGGCACCTGGCCGATGGCAACGAAGTACGCGTGGTGGATGGCCAGCATGGGCAACAGGAATTCATGGAGCCGGAAGAGGCCTTCATCGCGGCCCTGGCCAGCTGCCACCTGCTGTCTTTCCTGACCGAAGCCGCCCGGGAAGGACTTTCCGTGGCCAGCTACGATGATGATCCCTCTGCGGTACTGGGCCAGAACGACCAGGCCAGAATCTTCGTGAAGCAGATCAAGCTGCAGCCACTGGTGACCTTCAACGGCCAGCAGCCCGACATCGGTCAGATCCAGGCGCTTCATCAACGTGCACACGAGAAGTGTTTTATTGCCCAATCCGTAAAGAGTGAAGTGATCATCGAGCCGCGGGGGTGAATCAGCTGCAAGCCTCAAGCTACAAGCAGCAACGCGAATTTGACTTGTAGCCAAACGAGCAGCGTTTTCCCCGCGCCTGCTTAAGCTGCTGGAGAGCCAACATGTTGGCCGAACGGCGGTGGCAATATCCATCCTGACATCAGGGCGGCCAGCAGCACCGCTTGCCTCGCTGGAGCTCGGTTCGCACCCTGAACGGTGCTCCTACAGATCGAACAGCGATTCTGGAATCCTTACCTCGCTTGGGCTCGGATCGCGAGCAGGCTCGTTATTCGCTACGCTCACCCCTTCGGGGCCGCACTCCGTGCGTTACTCCGCTACGCTACGTTCCTACAGCGGCTTCGTAGCAATGCAGAAGCTCGGGACTTTTCAGGGCTCCTCTATCGAATCAAGCGTAGCTCGTAGCTATTCTCTATTTTCTCTCGTAAACCACGAACGAATAATCGTAGGGGTTTGGGCCTTCGGCGGCGAAGTCCTCGCGCCCGATCTCGTTCCACTCGGTGGCGTCGTAATCCGGGAAGAAGGTGTCGCCATCCACCTCTGCATGCACTTCGGTGAGGTAAAGGCGATCCGCCTTTGGCAGCGCCAGTTGATAGATCTCCGCCCCGCCCATGATCACGGTTTCTTCCTGACCTTCGATGAACGCCACGTTCTGGGCCATCTCCACCGCCTCATCCAGGGTCGTCACCACCTTGGCGCCCTCGGCCACGTAATCCGCCTGACGGGTAATCACAATATTGGTACGGCCCGGTAACGGCCCCTTGAGGGACTCCCAGGTCTTGCGTCCCATGATCACCGGCTTGCCGAAGGTGACCTGCTTGAAATACTTGAGGTCATTGGGGAGATACCAGGGCAACTTGTTGTCCCGGCCGATCACATTATTACTGGCCTTGGCCACCATCATGGAAAGTCGAATGGACATCTAAACCTCGCATCACGCACCACGCACCATGCCCCACGCGTGCTGCGTGAAGCGTGTTGCGTGTTGCGTCTCTATATTGCTACCGGCGCCTTGATGTGGGCGTGGGGCTCGTAATCGCTCAGGGTGAAATCATCGAAGGTAAAGGCAAACAGGTCCTTCACCTCCGGATTCAGGGTCATGGTGGGCAGCGAACGGGGCTCGCGGGCCAGCTGGGTGTCCGCCTGCTCCAGATGATTGGAATACAGGTGGGCATCGCCCAGGGTGTGAACAAAGTCACCAGGTTCAAGACCGCACACCTGCGCCATCATCAGGGTCAGCAGCGCATAGGAGGCAATATTGAACGGCACGCCGAGGAAGATATCGCCGCTGCGCTGGTACAACTGGCAGCTCAGTTTGCCGTCCGCCACATAAAACTGGAACAGGCAGTGACAGGGCGGCAACGCCTGCTTGCCCGCCGCCGCATTGGCATCCGGCGAAATGGACGGATCCGGCAGCACCGCCGGATTCCAGGCACTCACCACCAGACGGCGGGAATCCGGATTGCGCTTGATCTCGTCCAGCACCTGGGTGATCTGGTCGATGACCTGACCATCGGGGGTTTTCCAGCTGCGCCATTGCTCGCCGTACACCGGGCCCAACTCACCGTCTTCGGTAGCCCACTCGTCCCAGATGGAAACGCCATTTTCCTTCAGGTAACGGATGTTGGTCTCGCCGGACAGGAACCACAGCAGCTCGTGGATGATAGAACGCAGATGCAGCTTCTTGGTGGTGAGCATGGGGAAGCCTTCACTCAGGTCATAGCGCATCTGGTAGCCGAATACCGCATAGGTGCCCGTGCCCGTCCGGTCTTCCTTGAAGGTGCCGTGTTCACGCACATGACGAAGTAGATCGAGATATTGCTTCATGCCCTCACCTTTTTACGCTGTTGCCTGGCGTTCATCGTTGCGATACGCCCATACCATCATGGCGGTCCCCAGAATGATCATGGGGATACTCAGCAGCATGCCCATGGTCAGCCAGCCACCGGCCAGATAGCCGATATGGGCATCCGGCTCGCGGAAGAATTCCACAAAGGTTCTCGCGGCACCATAGCCCACACCAAACAGGCCGGTTACCGCTCCCGCCGGGCGTGGTTTGGCGGAATACACCCACAACACGATGAAGAGCAGCACCCCTTCCAGCAGGCATTCGTAAAGCTGGGAAGGATGACGCGGCAAGCGTTGCGGATCGGTGGGAAAAACCATCGCCCAGGGCACGTCACTGGTGCGCCCCCACAGCTCGGCATTGATGAAGTTACCGAATCGGCCAGTCGCCAGACCAATGGGCACCATGGGTACCATGAAATCTGCCACCGTGAAGTAACGCTTCTCGGTCTTGCGGGCAAACAGGGCAAAGGCCACCAGCACACCAATGGCCCCACCATGGAAACTCATGCCCCCATCCCAGACCTGGAACAGCCAGACCGGGTCACTGAGAAACTTGCTGAAGTTGTAGAAGAACACATAGCCCAGACGGCCACCGAGGATCACCCCCATGGCCCCGTAGAAGATCAGATCACTGACCTGCTCCCGGGTCCAACCGGAGCCCGGCTTGCTTGCCCGCACGGTACCGAGCCACCAGGCCCCGGCAAAGCCGATCATGTACATCAGCCCGTACCAGTGCACCTTGAGCGGACCGATAGCGATGGCCACCGGATCAATCACAGGAAATTCCATAACGTTCTATCCAAAAAACAGCTTCAGCCCAAGCAGGAACAGCACCCCGGCAAAAACCCTCTTGAGAGTGACAGAGGGCAAACGATGGCTGATGCTGGCCGCAAGGCGGGCAAACGGAAAACTGGTGAGCACTATACCGGCTGTAGCCGGTAAAAACACATAGCCCATCGCCCCATCCGGCAGACGGGATTCATCCCAGCCAGCCACCGCAAACCCCACCGTGCCGGCCACCGCAATGGGCAGACCACAGGCCGAGGAAATCGCCACGGCCTGCTGCATTTTCAACCGGCACCAACTTAGAAAAGGCACCGTCAGCGACCCACCACCAATGCCAAAAATGGCGGACCCGGTACCAATCAGCACCCCGGCCAGCCCCAGCACCGCAGCCCCGGGCAAACGCTCCTCTGCGCCGGGCCGTGATGCTTTCTGTCCCGCCAGCAGCATCTGCAGGGCAATGATCATGGCAAACAGACCGAACAACCGGGTCAGCAGTTCACCGTTCATGGCATCGGCAATAAACGCGCCCGCGAAGGCGCCCAGCACAATGCCCGCGCCCAGCCGAAACACCACCGGCCAGCGTACATAGCCGGCCTTGTGATGGGTGCGTACCGCGCTGATGGAGGTAATGATGATGGTGCTCAAGGAGGTGGCCACCGCCATCTTGGCCACCAGGTCCGGCGCAAAACCCAGTCCATGAAACAGGAAAATTAATGCGGGTACGATCACCACGCCACCGCCCAGACCCAGCGCCCCGGCCAGCAACCCGGCGCCGACGCCCACACCCAGACAGATGACAAACAGTTCCAGCACACCGACTCCCGACACAGACCACCGCAAGGCAGGTATGCTAGCACGGGTGGACGCCTGACGCCGGACGCTCGATGCCTGACGCTAAAAGCCATCGGGCATCTGAGCATTGGAGCACAAGCCCTGCTACGTTGATGACTTCAGGCGTGTAAAAAGAAAAGGAAGACCCAATGTGTATAGTATTGCTGGACTGGCAGCCGGAGTCTGACACCCCGTTACGGGTGGCAGCGAACCGGGATGAGTTCCATGCCCGGCCCGCAGAGCCGGCGCGCTGGCGGGGAGATATTTTCTGCGGCATTGATCTGACCGCCGGCGGCACCTGGCTCGGTATTCACCGCAACGGCCGTTTTGCGGTGGTCACCAACTACCGCGAACCGGTCACCGACCGCCAGCCCGGGGAGCGCTCCCGCGGCTTGCTACCCAGCGCCTTCCTGGAATCCAGCGCCAGCCCGGAACAGTTCGCCCGGGAACTGGCTGGCGAGCAACACCACTATGGCGCCTTTAACCTGTTGCTGGGCACGCCGGAGAGCCTGTGGTACCTGGGCAACCGCGGCGCCCCGCCGCAGCCAGTCACACCGGGCATCCATGGCCTGAGCAACGGGCTCATGGATGATCCCTGGCCCAAGGTACAACGGGCCAAACGGCATATGCAGGAGGTCATCGCACAGGGGGGGGCACTGGAACAGCTTCTGGACGTGGTCAACGACCGTCACCAACCCGCCGATGACGAACTGCCTGATACCGGTGTCGGGCTGGACCTGGAGCGACTGGTGGCGCCGGTCTTTATCCAGTCCCCCACCTACGGCACACGCGCCAGCAGCGCAGTGATTCTGGACAGGAGCAACGGCCCGGCGATGCTGGAACAGGGCTGGCAACCGGATGGGCAGACCGCCGGGCCGATTGTAGCCAGCGGCTCCCGCTGAAGCCCTACTTGCTCTGCAGCACGCCCGCATAAAAGCGGACCATCAGGGCATACTGGTCACGGGCCAGCCGCTCATTGGGCCCGTGAAAGCGAGCGATGTCTTCCTGCTGCAGTGACACCGGCAGAAAGCGCAGCACATTTTCCGACAAGGCCTGATAATGCCGGGCATCACTGCCGGCAATCATCAGAAAGGGGGCCGGCACCGGTTCGTCCGGCAAGGCCGCCGCCAGCCCCGCCACCCGTTCAAACGCAGCGGAGTGGGCCGGCGAGATCGACGAGGCTTCCGCAAAGAAACCGTCCTTTACAGTGACCTGCACGTCCGACGGCAGGATAGCCTCCAGCCAACCGAGAATGCTGTCTCGGCTCTCGCCGGGTAACAGGCGGAAGTTCACCACCGCCTCCGCCGTGGCAGGAAGCACATTGTCCTTCACCCCGGCGTTGAGCATGGTGGGTGCCTGGGTGGTTCGGATCAAGGCGTTGGTCTCCGGCTTGCTGGCAAGCTGTTGCAGTACCAGCGGCTCGAACAGCCACAGATTGGCAAAGACCATGCGTTTGGCAAACGGTTGCCAGGGCGCCACCTGTTCCAGCATCTGCCGCACCGGCATCCCCAGGGACGCCGGGCGAGGATGCGACTGCAGCGTCTGAATGGCAGCGGCTACTTGGCCCACTGCGGTCTTCGCCGGCGGCCGTGATGAATGCCCCGGCTCCCCATGGGCCCTCAGAACCACACTGAGATAGCCTTTCTCGGCGATACCGATCAGCGCCACCGGCGCGCTGATACCCAGGGTACTGCCCGGCAACACCATGCCTCCCTCATCCAGCACCAGTTCGAACTGCAGCCCTTGCGACAGTAACCAGGCCGCCATTCTGGCAGCGCCATGCACCCCGCCGGTCTCCTCATCGTGACCGAAAGCCAGCCAGACATCACAGGGCGGTTGCTGGTCCGCCGCCAGCATCCCCTCCACGGCTTCGAGGATAGCCATGACCGAAACCTTGTCATCCATGGCACCCCGCCCCCAGATATATCCCTCCTCATTCACCCCGGAAAACGGCGGATAGCGCCAGTCTTCCGGTGATGAGACCGGTACCACGTCCTGATGGGCCAGCAGAAGAGTGGGCTTGCAGCCCTGGCCGCTGTCCCAGTGAAACAACAGGCTATGGCCGAAGATCTTTAATGACAGTGAAGCATGCACCAGGGGAAAGGCATCACGCAGGAATGCATGGAAGTCATCAAAGGCAGCATCATTGCCGGTAAGGGTAGGAAAGGTAATGGCCCGTGACAGTCGAGCCACCATGGCGGGCTCATCACTGGATTCAGCCAGTGCCGGCAGGGCAACGGCCTTGCGTTCCTGCGGGGCCAGCAATAAGGTGCGGCTCACCATCACCGCCAGCAGTCCCGCCAGCAACAGCACGAACAGGACACCGAGTCGGGCCAGCAATCGGCCAGACATGATCAGTTGATCGCCTTGCGGTTTCGCAGCAGGTCACCGAGACCCGCCTTGTCCAGCTGCAGATCCACGTAGGCCGAAATCACTTCGCCATTATCCATGGCCAACACTTCACTGAGCAGTTTGCGGATAAAGCACATCTTCACCTGGCGAATGGCCGCCTTCACTTTCAGCAGGTTGGACGCATTCATGGACAGGGCATCCACCCCCATGGCCATGAGCAGCAGGGCCGCTGCCGGCTCACCGGCCATCTCGCCACACACCGAGACTTTCTTTCCCTCTTCCCGGGCCTGTTCCACCACATGCAGGATCGCGTGCAGCACCGCCGGGTGATAGGAATTGTAGAGTGAGGCCACCTGGCGGTTGTTGCGATCCACCGCCAGCAGATACTGGGTCAGGTCATTGGTGCCAATGGAGAAGAAATCCACTCGCTGGGCCAGCGCCCTTGCCTGATAGACCGACGCAGGCACCTCGATCATGACTCCGACTTCCGGCATGGGAATGTCGAGGCCTTCTTCTCGCACTTCCAGCCAGGCCCGGTGAATAAAGTGCTGGGCGTCCTCTGCCTCGATCACGCTGGTCACCATAGGCAGCATGATGCGCAGATTGTTGAGCCCCTCGCTGGCCTTGAGCATGGCGCGCAACTGCACCATGAAAATTTCCGGGTGATCGAGAGTGACTCGCAGCCCCCGCCAGCCCAGGAAGGGGTTGTCCTCTTCGATGGGAAAATAACTGAGAGACTTGTCCCCGCCCACATCCAGGGTGCGCATGGTCACCGGGTGGGGAGCAAACGCCGCCAGCTGCTCCCGGTAAATCACCCGCTGCTCCTCCTCGGAGGGAAAGCGGTCGCGCACCATGAAGGGAATTTCGGTACGGTACAGCCCCACCCCTTCTGCGCCCCGCTCCAGCGACCGGCTGATATCGGTCATCAGCCCGGTATTCACCTGCAGCTGGATCCGGTTGCCATCCTCGGTTTCCGCAGGCAGATCCCGCAGACGCTCCAGTCCGGCCTGCAGGGTAGCTTCTTCACGGATGATCTCTTCGAACTGCGCTTTCAGCTCCGCAGACGCATTGGCCACCACCCGGCCGCGGAAACCATCCACAATGATTTCCTTGTCGTCCATCTGTTTGAGCGGCAGATTCTGGGCACCCACCACGGTAGGTATGCCCATGGCCCGCGCCACAATGGCCATGTGGGAATTACGCGAGCCGCGAGTGGTGACGATGCCACGAATACGCTCACGGGGGACTTCCATGAGCATGGGCGCCGAAATGTCTTCACCAAGCAGGATACATTCATCCGGAAAGATCACATGACGGCGGGTCTGACTCTGCAGCTGGGCCAGCACTCGCCGGCCAAGATCCCGAACATCCGCCGCCCGCTCGCGCAGGTAGGGATCATCCATCATTTCGAAGTTGCGCACATGCGTGTCCACCACATCACGCAAGGCCCCCTGGGCCCATTGCCCCTCACGAATCTGGGCGATGACCTCCGCCGGCAAGGCATGCCGATCCAGCATGCGCAGATACACATCAAACAATGCTTGCTCTTCAGCCCCCAGGGACTTGGAGGCCCGCTCGGCCAGGTCCCGCACTTCCTGCCGGGTACGTACCAGCGCATCATCCAGCCGGGCAATTTCATCACCGACGTCGTCCACGTTCCGATCCGGCACGGACGCCAGATCCGCTTCCGGGAACAACAACACACCGTAGCCGATAGCGGCGCCGGGGCAGCCGGGCAAACCGTCATAGAAACTGGGCAGCGAGCCATCCACACCGGCTTCCAGCTGATCGAACAATACGCCGGAAGCGTGTGCATGGGCGATGACTGCGGACAACTGGGCAGAAATGGTTACCAGAAAGGCTTCTTCACTCTGATCAAAACGCCGCACATCCCGTTGCTGCACAACCATGACGCCCAGCACCTTGCCGTGGTGCATCACCGGCACACCCAGGAAGGCATGGAAAGGGTCTTCCCCGGTTTCCGCCAGGTAATGAAACTTGGGATGCGTGAACGCGTCTTCCAGGTTGACCGGTTCCTCGCGCAACCCCACCTGACCAATCAGACCTTCTGCCAGTCCCAGGCTCACATTTCCCACCGCTTCCTGCTTGAGGCCCTCTGAGGCCATCAGCACATAACGCTGGTCTTCTTCGTCCCGCAGGTAGATGGAGCACACTTCGGTGCCCATGGCATCCCGCACACGCTTGGCCATGAGATCCAGCGCCGCTCGGATATCCGGGGCGTTGTTCACCTCCTGAACAATGCGGCGCAGGGTATCAAGCATCGTTACTGCCTCCCGTCCGGGCCGGATCAGCGGCCCGCCCGGAAGCAAGCGTGCCCACCTCCTTTTTCAGCGCCGGCGCCAACTCACGCAGCGCACGGGCATACACGCCCCGCTTGAAATGCACCACCTTGCGGATCGGATACCAGTAGTTCACCCAACGCCAGGCCTTGAACTCCGGGCTCTCACTGGCAAACAGGTCTATGGATTCCTCACTGGCGGTGAGTCGCAGCAGGAACCATTTCTGCCGCTGGCCGATACAATGGGGTTTGTTGCGTGGCCGGCGCAGAAAACGACGCGGCAGCCGATACGTCAGCCAACCTTCGGTAGAGGCAATAATTTCCACATGCTCTTCACGCAGACCAACCTCCTCTTCCAGTTCGCGGAACAGGGTCTCTTCCGGGGTTTCTCCGGGCATCATGCCACCCTGGGGAAACTGCCAGGCATCACGATTGCCTACCCGGCGACCCCAGAACACCCGGCCATCGTCGCCGGCAATAATGATTCCGACATTCAGCCGGAACCCTTTTTCATCAATAATGCCTGTCATGATCTCTCTGGAATCGGGGCTGCGTGCCAGGCCAGGTGGCGAGGGCAGCCAATGCCCGAAAACCCCTATGACTCATAGGGTTACTGTTACGTGCCTTTCGGGCGCTGTTGCCCCATTAAACCTTGTCCGGCAACCTGCAATCAATTCCCGAGTACGGGAATCACTGCAACTTTTGTACCCTTTGCCGGCTTTCCTTCGCGGAAAGCACCCAGTGCTCGCTATAACTTGTCACCGCCATCCCCTAGAATGAGCGGCTTAGCAAAGGAGAGGCCATGACACTCGCGATTTTTGACCTGGACAACACCCTGATTGGCTGCGATTCCGACCACTTGTGGGGCGACTGGCTGGTAGAAAAGGGCATTGTGGATGCCGAGCACTACAAGGAAACCAACGACCAGTTCTATGTGGATTACCAGAATGGTCGTCTGGACATCATGGCCTACCTGCGTTTCTCCCTGAAGGTGCTCGCCGACAACGACATGGCCCAGCTGCATTTCTGGCGCGAACAATTCCTGGCGGAAAAGCTGGACGAGATGTGGTTGCCCAAGGCGGAGACCCTGCTCCAGCAACATCGGGATCAGGGCCACACCTTGATGATCATCACCGCTACCAATGATTTCGTGACTGCGCCACTGGCTGATCGCCTGGGCGTAGATCATCTGATTGCCACCGTGGCCGAATGCAAGAAGGAACGTTATACCGGCGAAGTGGCCGGCATTCCCAGCTACCGGGAAGGCAAGGTCACGCGCCTGCATGACTGGCTCAAGGAGCACGATGAATCCCTGCAGGGCAGCTGGTTCTACAGCGACTCCCACAACGATATCCCGTTGCTGGAGCAGGTGGACCACCCCGTGGCAGTGGACCCGGACGCCAGCCTGGAGCGCGAAGCCCGAGAGCGCGGCTGGCAAATCATGAGCCTGCGATGAACCCGGTAACCGCCATGAAAGCATCCATCACCGTTATGGCTGCCGCCCTGCTGGCGCTCGCATTGTCCGGCTGCGATGCCCCCGACGCCCCGGCTCCGCAAGCAGAGCAGCCTGAGCCAGCGCAAAGCAGCATTCGCGTCAGCGATTGGCAGCAACAGCATCGCCAACAATTCGAAGCCGCCGCTGCCCGCTGGCAGCAGGCACTGGTCACAATGGATCAGGAAGCGGACCAGGACAGCCTGGACGCGGCGCGTCTCGCCCTTGCTGACTGGTATGAGACTTTCACCGCACAAACCCTGCTGCTCAATGCCCGCGCCTGTCAGCTGGATCAGCAGGCCTTGCTGGAACGCATGGACAGCTGGCCGCTTTATCCAGGCTACATCGACGCCATGCCGCAATGGCCGGAGTCCGGTTTGATCAGCGATCCGTATCTGGAAATGGATCGCAAGACCTTGCGCCTCCAGCACGGCGCCACGGATGCAGCGGAGGCCAGTCTCGGCTTTGCAGCCATGCTGGTCGTGCTCAATGGTAGCGGTGATGCCCTCCGCGGGCTGGATCACTTTCAGGGGCAAGACAATAACGCGCCGCGACGGCTGCGCTATCTGAAACTGGCCGGCGAACAGGCCGTGGCGGATTATCAGAGCCTGAGCAATTCCCTTCCGGTGTCCGCTGACAATCTGGATTGCGCCCTGTCACGTATTATCCAGCGCCACCAGAAACTGGCCAGCAGTGCCGTGAATGATGATGAACTGGTGATTCCGGATGTCGTTCGCCGCACCGTCAACGACAGGCTGCTGGCATCACTGGAACAATTGCCGGACAGCGCCGCCAGTGCCTGGAATGAAAGCCGCCCCGGCTTGCTCGACACCCTTGCCGCCAGTGCAGAGGAAGGCTGGGGGCCACTGGAAGCCTGGCAGCTACGTGGCGATGGCGAGTAAGCCCTGCCACCTTTACGTAGGCGCGTCGGTTATTCGCTCCGCCACCCTGCGGGGCCGCCTTGTCAGGCGTTCCTTCGCTGCGCTCGGTGGCGGCGCGATTCCTGCGCTTTACTACGCCCAGTGAGATCGATGTCCGGGGTAAATTCAGCAAGCTGAACTTCCCACACAATCAGCAAAGCCCGTTTTACCACAGAGGTCTCAGTGATCCACCGCAGGAACGTAGCGCAGCGGAGTAACGCACGCAGCAGTGCGGCCCAAAGGGGAGCGAAGCGAATAACCTGCCTGCAGACAAGCCCCTACGGAAAAGCGGGGGGGCTTTCCCGGAAATCCGCGATCAACACAAAAAAAGCCCGCAGGTCATCCCTGCGGGCTTTTTTGTACGATCGTCGATAACCCGTTTAGAAGTTATAACGACCAAATACGCCAATGGTGTCGCGATCACCGGCCACCACCACACGGGCACCGATATCAACGGCAGGGGTTGCCTTGAACAGGCCTTCACCGTAAACCCCCAGATCGTCGTCATACAGATCCAGGTAGGTCAGACCACCCGACAGCTCAATCTTGTCAGTGGTGGCGTGACGGACACCACCACGGATCTCGAAGCCCACATCATCGTCATCACCGAAACGGTGATCGCGATCATCGTAAATGATGTCCGCACTGGTGACGAAATCCAGACCCTGCTGCAGCGGGGTGTGGAAACCAATACCACCGGACAGCTGTTTGCCATCGATATCATAGTCACCATCGTAGAAACGCAGGGCACCACGAACAAACAGATGCTCATCAAGGCCAAAGCTGCCTTCCGCGCTCAACGCATCCGCGTCCCAGTCGCCATCCACATCCCAGCGGTCATAAGCCAGCTGACCGTAGCTGTAGGAAAAACCGTTGTCACGAACAGCAGAAGTACGCTGCTCCGCCATGGCAGTACCAGAAACGGTCAGCGCGATACCAGACACAAGCAATGCTTTCTTGAACATGAAAAATACGTCCTCTTCAAAATTGAAACGGCTCGTCAAAACGCCATCACTATACTGTTTCAAGGGTGGACCTGACTGTGCTACAGCCTCGAAAACCCGGATCTTTATTAAAGTTTTTCAATGCGCGGGCAGATTTATACCACGCGCTTGACCTTGGGGTTACCCTAAAGTTTAACAATCTGTGATGCTATCCCACGAGTTGTCTGCGTTAACAGGAGGCCAGAATGGTCCTGCACACATTGCCGATTGCCGGTGCGACCTGCCAGGGGTGTGCACGCAAGATTATCGCTGCCCTGGACGCCGTGCCTGGCGTGAGTAAGGCCACCGTGGATCTGGATCAGCAACAGGTCCAAATCACCACTGACACGGATACCCCGGAAGCAACGCTGAGCCAGGCGATCGCCACCGCAGGCTACGCACCCAATAAAGAAGAGAGCAGTACTGAAACAGGCGCCACGCCCACAGCCCCCGGTAATGCATCCCGGAAAACGCACACCACCCTGAACATCACCGGCGCCACGTGCGCAGCGTGCGTCCGCACCATTGAACAAGCCCTGAGGCACACGGCCGGCGTGGAGCAGGCGGAAATGAATTTCGCTGATCGCACGGCAGAGATTACCGGCTCCGCGTCTGCCGAAGCACTGATCCAGGCCGTGGAAGACGCAGGCTATGGCGCCAGTGAAGCTCGCCCGGAAGACGATGGCAGTGAACAAGAGGCCCGTGAGCAGGCCCATTACCGCCAGCTACTCAAGCACATGTGGCTGGGGATGGGCCTTGGGGTGCCGCTGATGGCCTGGGGTCTGCTGGGCGGCGACATGATGGTGCGCCCCGGTGAAACCAGCCAGTGGGTGTGGCTGGGCATTGGCCTGGCCACCCTGGGCATCCTGGCCACCGCCGGTCGCCATTTCTTCACCGGCGCCTGGAAAGCGTTCACCCATCACAATGCCAACATGGATACCCTGATTGCGTTGGGAACCGGTGCCGCCTGGCTCTATTCCATGGTGGTGGTGCTTGTGCCCGGCGTGTTGCCGGAAGCTGCCCGCCATGTCTATTTCGAAGCCAGCGCCATGATCATCGGCCTGATCAATCTGGGTCAGGCGCTGGAAGTGCGCGCCCGTGGCAAGACCAGTGCCGCCGTGAAACGGCTGCTGGATCTTGGCGCCAAAACCGCACGGGTAATCCGTGATGGCCCAAACCGACAAAGGGAAGAGCAGGACATCCCGGTGGAGCAGGTGCAGACGGGAGACCGGCTGCGGGTTCGTCCCGGCGAGAAAATCGCCGTGGATGGCCTGGTGCAGGAAGGCGAGAGTCGCATCGACGAATCCATGCTCACCGGCGAACCCATGCCAGTGGAAAAAACGCCCGGCGACAAGGTCCGTGCCGGCACCCTTAACGAAGGCGGCACCCTGATTTACCAGGCCACCGCCGTGGGCCGCGACACCACCCTTTCGCAGATTGTCGCCCTGGTCAAAAAAGCCCAGGGCAGCAAGCCCCCCATTGGCCGGCTTGCAGATCAGGTGTCCGCAGTGTTCGTGCCCACCATCATGATCATTGCCGTAGTGTCTGCCCTGGCCTGGTATAACGTCGGTCCGGATCCACGCCTGACTCATATGCTGATCAGTGCCACAACGGTACTGATCATCGCCTGCCCCTGTGCCCTGGGCCTGGCCACGCCCATGTCGGTGATGGTGGGCGTCGGCAAGGCCGCCGAGCACGGCATCCTGATTCGTCAGGGGGAAGCCCTGCAAACCAGCAGCAAGCTGGACACCATTGTGCTGGACAAGACCGGCACCATCACCGAAGGCAAACCGGCGGTCACCGATATTCTCTGCGCGGATGGAGAGGAAGACACCGCCGTGCTCAGGGTGGCCGCCAGTCTGGAGAGCGGTTCGGAGCATCCCCTCGCCATGGCCATACTGCGTGAAGCGCAACGCCGTGAGCTTGCGCACCACGACGCCAGCCAGTTCGAGGCCCTGAATGGCAAGGGCGTAACAGCCCAGGTGGAAGGGCAACGCTATCGTCTGGGTAATCGCCGCTGGCTGGAAAGCGAAGGGGTGACCATTACCCTGGACAGCAAACCCCTTACCGACAAGGGCGCCACCCCGCTGTTCCTGGCCCGCGACAACACACTGCTCGGCATCATCGGCGTTGCCGACCGCATCAAGAATGACTCCAGGGCTGCCATCGCCCGCCTGCGCGACGCCGGCCTGAAAGTGATCATGATCACCGGCGACATCCAGGCCAGCGCCAATGCCATCGCCCGAGAGGCGGGTGTGGATGAGGTAATGGCGGAAGTACTGCCCGAAGACAAGGCCGAGAAGGTGAAAGCACTGCAACAGGAGGGGCGGGTGGTGGCCATGGTGGGGGACGGGATTAATGATGCGCCCGCGCTGGCTCAGGCGGATGTGGGCTTCGCCATCGGCACCGGCACCGACGTGGCGATTGAGTCCGCCGCTATCACGTTGATGGGCGGCTCCCTGCATGGCGTCGCCGACGCCATGGCCATCTCTTCCGCTACGGTGCGCAACATCAAGCAGAACCTGTTTGGCGCCTTCGTCTATAACAGCCTCGGCGTGCCGGTGGCCGCCGGTGTGCTCTACCCGTTCACCGGCAGTTTGCTCAGCCCGGTGATTGCCGGCGCTGCCATGTCACTGAGCTCGGTCACGGTGGTCACCAATGCCAACCGTCTGCGACTTTTCAAGCCCTATCGAGGTAACACATGACGCCCGAACAACTTGCTGCCCAGTTACGCCACCCCCATGGAGAAGCAGGCGCACGCGTGGCGGAAAACATGAACGCGAGCAATCAACCGATTATTGCCAACACCTATGGAACACTGGCACTGCAGGATGGCGACAGGGTCCTTGAAATCGGTCCAGGCAGTGCCGGGCATTTACCCACCTTGCTGGCGCGAGCTGATGGACTGGATTACACCGGGCTGGACCTGTCCGCGGATATGGTGAAAACCGCACAAGGCCTGCATAAAGCGCAGCCCAAAGTGCGCTTTGTGCACGGCGATATTACCCAGGCACCGCTTCCCGAGAATCATTACCAGGCCATTGTCGCCATCAATGTGGTGTATTTCTGGCAGCCCCTGGCACCGGCCCTGAACGCGCTTTGGCGACACCTGGCGCCGGGCGGGCAGCTTTGCCTGGGCTTGCGGGACCGGGAAAGCATGTCCACCTTGCCCGTTTTCCAACATGGCTTCCTGACCTATGAAGGCCCGGACCTGATGCAGGCCCTGGCAACGATGGGCTTTGTGCAACTGGCCATGGCCCGCCATCCGGAAGACAGCACCAGCGTTTTGGGACAGATGATGCACAAGACCGGCCTGGTCATTACCGGCCACAAACCGGAGAGCCCATCATGAGTATCCTGATCAACCTTGCCGGCATCATCCTGATCGGCCTGATTATCTGGTGGTTCTGGTTGTCACAACCCGGGCGCCGGAAAGCCGCCAGCGTCACCAGTGAAACGACCATCATTGTGGATGATGGTGTCTACACGCCGGCGCTTGTCCATGCCCGTGCCGGGCAGCCCCTGACCCTGCATTTCGACCGTCGTGATCCGTCCCCCTGTGCCGAACAAGTGGTCTTTCATGGCCTGGACGTGAGTGAATTTCTCGACAACGGTAAGGTCACAACCGTTACCCTGCAAGACCTGCCGGAAGGCGAATACCGTTTCACCTGCCAGATGCAGATGTATCAGGGCAGATTGATTGTAGACTGAGTCCAAACCGCAAACACGCAACACGCAACACGCAACACGCAACACGCAAAAAAGAATGAGGATCTAACGTGAAAAAACTACTGGTTGTTTTATCTGCCCTGTTTATTGCCGCCTGCGGCGATGACGCCCCCGCGCAACCGGAAACCACCACCGCTGACAAGCCGGCAGCCCAGGTGGCCAGCACCGACAAGGTACTGGAGGTGTACAAATCCCCCACCTGCGGTTGCTGTGGTGACTGGGTGGATCATATGAAGGAAAACGGTTACACCGTGGAAGTGCATGACACCGACAACATGCAAGCCATCAAGGAAAAGGCCGGCATCCTTCCCGGTGGCGGCTCCTGCCACACCGCCTTTATCGACGGCTACGTGATTGAAGGCCATGTGCCCGCCAGCGATGTGGATCGCCTGCTGGCCGAGCGTCCGCAAGGCAAGGGGCTTACCGTGCCCGGCATGCCGGTGGGCTCCCCCGGTATGGAAATGGGCGACCGGGTGGATACCTATGATGTACTGCTGTTTGACGAAGACGGCATGGCCGTATTCAGCCACCACCCGGGCAACTAACAGCTGCGAGCTGCGAGCAACCAGCTACCAGTCGCGGGAAGGGCTTAAAAATATCACGAGGCCCTGCCCGCGAACCTGAAGCTTTTTAGATCTTGTTGTTTTCACTCGCAGCTCAAGGCTGGTAGCTCGCAGCTGCTCTTCTCTTCAACCTGTCACAGCAACCCGCTACAGTTATTCCCTTTGCGTGTAACGAGACCCTGAATGCTTCCTCTTCATGACTGGCTGCTGCTGGCCAGCATCTGCGCCCTGGGGGCCATGACGCCGGGGATCAGCCTGGCGGTGATTACCCGGCATACCCTCCACGGCGGGCACCGCGCCGGGGCCGTGGCCGGCATCACCCATGCCCTGGGTATCGGCATCTGGGCGGCGGCCACGGTCACCGGCATGGCTGTGCTGTTTCACCGTTATCCCATGCTGGAAACCGGCTTCTCGCTGGTGGGGGCGGTCTTCCTGCTATGGATGGCCTGGAAAAGCTGGCAGGCCGGTCGCCACCCACTTCCTCCGCCTGACCCGGACAGTCAGTTCAATGAACTTCATGGCGCCGCCTGGGATGGCTTCATGGTGGCGTTTCTCAACCCCAAGGTGGCGCTGTTCTTCCTGGCCCTGTTCAGCCAGTTCCTCTCTGCCGACATGGGCAACGTGGCACGGACGCAGATGGTACTGACCGCCATGCTGATTGATGGTGGCTGGTATGTGCTGGTGGCCATGATGCTGGGCCGCAGCCGCTTTCTGCCCTGGCTGCGCGAGCACCACCACTGGGTGGAACGGGGCACCGCCGTGCTGCTGGTGGTCATCGCCTGCAGCGTTGCCGTTCAGGCCCTGACAGCTGACACCTCACTGCCGGCCTTGACCATGGGGTAGCCCCAAGGTTGATAATGACACTATGAAACGTGCGTGGCGCCAATACCGTTCGGCCCTGCTGGCCCTGTTGCTCTCCAGTCTGATGCTGGTGACCGGCACCGCCGTGGCCATGCAAAGCAGCGCCATGGCCGCCGAAGGCTCTGGCATCAGCGCCATGGAACACTGCCATCACCACAACATGACCATGGCCGACATGCCCTCCGCTGAGGTCGATGGCAACCACTGTCCCGATGGCGAAGCCTGTCAGTGTGTGACGCTTTGCCAGGCCAGCGCCATTACCTTCACCCGCTTTATTCCGACCAGCGATCGCCCCGCCCGCCACTACCTGCCGGATGCGGTGATTGATCTGTCGCCGGGCATTCACCGGTTACCGTTCCGCCCCCCGTCCCTGACTGTTTGAGTCCGCCTTACCCACTCAAACAATCAGGAGACAGACCATGAACACCCCACATCCGTTTTCCCTGCCGCGGCGACGTTTCGTGCAGGGCCTGGCACTGGGTGCCGCCGGCCTGGGCATGGCCATCAACCCGCGCCAGCTGCTCGCGACTCAGGGGCATACCGGCGCACCGGTCATCAGCGGTGACGCCTTTCACCTGACTCTGGGCGGCGCCGATGTGAACATCACCGGCAAGCCCCGCCCGGCCACTACTATCAACGGGAGCATTCCCGGCCCAACCTTGCGCTGGCGCGAAGGTGACACTGTCACCCTCAAGATCACCAACCTGCTGCCGGAAACCAGCTCCATTCACTGGCACGGCCTGCTGCTGCCGTACCAGATGGACGGCGTACCCGGGCTTTCTTTTGATGGCATCAAACCCGGCGAGACCTTCACCTACCAGTTCCCGGTGGTGCAGAGCGGCACCTACTGGTATCACAGCCATTCCGGCTTTCAGGAGCAGACCGGCATCTACGGCTCTATCATTATCGATCCGAAAACGCCGGATCCTCACGCCTTCGATCGCGAGCAGGTGGTGATGCTGTCAGACTGGAGCGACGCAGACCCGAATCATATCTACGCCACCCTCAAGAAGCTGAGCCACTACTACAACTTCAACGAACGCACCGTGTTCGACACCCTGCGCGACATCCGCGAAAAAGGCGTCATGCAGACGCTCAAGGATCGCCACATGTGGAACAGCATGCGCATGAGCGACCGCGATCTGGCCGATGTGACCGGGTATACCTATACCTACCTGATGAATGGCCAGAGCCCAAACGGCAACTGGACCTGCCAGTTCAACCCCGGTGAACGGATCAAGCTGCGCTTCATCAATGCCAGCGCCATGACCTTCTTCGACATCCGCATTCCCGGCCTCGACATGACCGTGGTGGCCATGGACGGCCAGCCGGTGAAGCCGGTGGACTTCCATGAGGTACGCCTGGGCGTAGCTGAGACATTGGATGTAATCGTGGAACCCAAAGATGACCGCGCCTACACCCTGTTTGCCCAGAGCATCGACCGCTCCGGTTTTGCCCGCGGCACCCTCACCCCGGACCCGGCCTACACCGCCGAGGTCCCGGCCATGGATGAGCCGCCTCTGCTCGGCCATACCGAAATGGGCATGGGGACCATGAACTATGGCGCCATGGATGGGGACGGCATGGATCACGAGGGCATGAACCATGACATGTCTGGCATGGATCACAGCGCCATGGGCCACGGCATGGATCACGGTCAGATGCAGCATGGCGACAAGACGGTGCCCTTTGCCATGGATCCGGACAACCCGGATCTGGCCCCCAGAGAAAGCGCCACCCAACACCTGGACAGCGAATACGGCCCCGGTGTGGACATGCGCGCCATGGCCCCCGGCGAAATGCTTGCTGACCCCGGCATTGGCCTGCGCCAACGGGACTGGAAGGTGCTCACCTATGCCGACATGGAAACCGCCGGCGGGCCACCGGACAGCCTGCAGCCGGATCGTGAAATCGTGCTACACCTCACCGGCAACATGAGCCGCTACATGTGGAGCTTCAACGGCATTCCCTTCGCGGATGCCAAACCCCTGGAGCTATATCACAACGAGCGCGTGCGCATCACGCTGGTCAACGACACCATGATGACCCACCCCATTCACCTGCATGGTCTTTGGAGCGATCTGGAGCTGGGCAACGGCAAGCTGCTTCGCAAGCACACCATCACCGTGAAGCCCGGCGAGAGACTCAGCTACCTGGTCCGTGCCGACGCCCTGGGCCGCTGGGCCTATCACTGCCACCTGCTCTATCACATGGCCGCCGGCATGTTCCGCGAAGTGCGTGTGGTAGCCGACAAGGGCCAGGGCGAAGCCCCTCCGATGATGAATCATCACCCGCATGGGGAGGGCGCGTAATGAACAAGCTAATCAGTGTGATCAGCCTGGGCTTGCCCCTTACCGTTGCCAGTACCCACCTGATGGCCATGGGCGAAGACCCTGCCCGTTTCAGCCGTGTGCTGGTGGACCAGCTGGAAGTCCGCGATACCGACGAAGGCCGGGTGCTGGGCTGGGAAGCCAGTGCCTGGTACGGCGGCGATATCAACAAGCTCTACTTCACCACGGAAGGCGAGCGGCTGATGGCCCCGGAAAAAGACGAGGAAGACCCGGCCACCGAAGGCGCCGAAACCCGCCTGGCCTGGAGCCATGCCTTTGCCCCCTACTGGGACTGGCAACTGGGCGCGCGCCGCGACTGGCAACCGGATGATCCCAACCGGGACTGGGCCAGCATCGGTGTGCAGGGCGTGGCCCCCTACTGGTTCGAGGTAGACGCCAACCTGTTCGTGGGCGAAAACGGCCTCACCAACCTCCGTGTGGAGCTTGAGTACGAGCTGATGCTGACCCAGAAACTGGTATTGGTACCCAGCCTGGAAGCCAATCTTTATGGCAAGGAGGATAAGGAACTGGGCATCGGCGACGGCCTGACGGATATCGAGGCAGGGCTGCGCTTACACTACGAAATCCGCAGGGAGATTGCCCCCTATATTGGCGTTAACTGGGAGAAGCAGTACGGCGACACCGCCGACCACACCCGCAATGCGGGAGGCAAAACCGAGGAAGGCATGCTGGTGGCAGGGATTCGCTTCTGGTTCTGACAACCCGCTAGCGCCTTCCTGCTTTGAAGAGGCTCACTGTGGGAGCGGTCGTTTGCTATGCCCTCCGGGTGCGACCGCGATTTTTCCGCGTGAGACAGGGTCAAACCGCATGCACGACTTCTGTGGGAGCTTGCCTGCAAGCGATCCGAGCCCAAGCAAGGCAATCAGTTTCGAGTAACAAGTTGCGAAAGGCAAAATCTCAAACTTCTTGCTTGGTTGATGTCTTTTGGGTTTCGAAACTCGGTAATCGTCTCTGGAATCCTTACCTCGCTTGGGCTCGGATCGCGAGCAGGCTCGCTCCTACAGCGGCTTCGTAGAAAAGTCGGAAAGTTGGAAACTTTTCGGTCTTTCTTAATCCAATCGAGCGTAGCTTGTAGCTTGTAGCTTGTAGCTTGTAGCTCGTAGCTCAATGGCGGAGATGCCCTGAGGCATTTCCGCCCTACGGGCCTCAGCCAGAGCAGCTGTCGTACTCGTTATTTTCCAGCGTCCGCAGCTCATTGTTGCCTTGAATCTGAATGTCCAGATCCTGCAGCACGCCATCACCAATACCATAGATCCAGCCGTGCACCGTCAGCTCCTGATCACGGCGCCAGGCTTCCTGAACTACCGTTGTGTTGGCAACGTTGATGACCTGGCGCGCCACGTTCAGCTCGCACATCTTGTCCAGGCGAGCCTGATCATCTGGCAGCTCGGCCAGATTCTTGCGGTTGCGCAGGTACAGTTCGCGCACCTGCCGCAGCCAGTTGTCAATCAGCCCGTGGGGGGCATCTTCCATGGAGGCTTTCACCCCGCCACAGCCGTAGTGCCCCACCACCATGATGTGCTTCACCTTGAGTACATCCACGGCAAATTGCAGCACGGAAAGCAGATTCAGATCGGTGTGGTTGACCAGGTTGGCCACATTACGGTGGACGAACAGCTCACCGGGCATCAGGCCTACCACTTCATTGGCCGGTACGCGGGAATCCGCACAGCCAATCCACAGGAACTCCGGGCTCTGCTGCTTGCCCAGCGCCTCGAAGAAACCGGGATGCTGCTTTTCGATCTCGACACGCCATTTTTGATTGTTGGAAAACAGTTCAGGCAGGGTTTTCATGATCTCTCGCTATCGTTAACGCATTCACGCAGCAGGCAACGCACCTGCTAACCACCAGTCATATTCATGAATCGTACCAGTTGCTCACCCGGGTCCAGGCTGAAGTCATGGCGTTCTGGCTTGATGGCCATGGCACCGATAATGGCGTCGCGCAGGGGGGCATCATCATCCGGGTGGGCGCGCAGCACCGCGCGCAGGTCCACGCTGTGTTCATGCCCCAGGCACAGGAGCATACGCCCCTCCGCAGTGACCCGCACCCGATTACACATCTCGCAAAAGTTTTGTGAGTGCGGGGAAATAAAGCCGATACGGCTGTCACTGCCGGGCACCTGCCAGTAACGGGACGGGCCACCGGTCTTCTCGGCCAGCGGCACCAGCTTGAGCCGTTCAGACAAGTCTTCCCGCAGCTCCGCGGAGGACACGAATTCCAGCCCGCGGTCGTGCTCACTGATCTGACCCAGCGGCATCTCCTCGATAAAAGAGATATCCAGCCCCTTCTCCAGGGCGAAATTCACCAGCGCAGGCACCTCATCGTGATTACGGCCTCGCAGGATCACGCTGTTCAGCTTGATCCGCCGGAAGCCTGCCTCGCGAGCCGCCTCGATCCCCGCCAGCACCTGGTTGAGATCACCCGTGCGAGTCAGCTGGCGAAACAGATCCGGGTTCAGGGAGTCCAGGCTGATGTTCACCCGGTCCAGGCCAGCGGCCTTCAACTCGTTGGCATAGCGGTCCAGCCGCGAGCCATTGGTGGTCATATTTAGTTCATCGAGCCCTGAAATGGCACCAATATCGCGCACAAGATGCGCCACATCCTTGCGCACCAGAGGTTCGCCACCGGTGAGCCGGATCCGCTTCACCCCCAGCGCCACCAGCACTCGTGCCAGCCGCCCCATCTCTTCCAGGGTCAGCACCTGGGCCCGTGGCACAAAGGTCATGTCCTCCGCCATGCAGTACACACAGCGGAAATCACAGCGGTCGGTAACCGACAGCCGGACATAATCGATGGTGCGCCCAAAGCGGTCCTGCAATACCGCAGGAGGGGCTTGATCTGTGCTTTTCATGCCCCCACTTTAGCAAACTGCGGGCCAGACAGGCCAAGCCCTGCTCTGACTGCGTTTGTCGGTTCCTGACCGACCCGGTTGGTCAGGCCGGGCGCGCTATTGTTAGAATGTGCGTCTTTCCGGGTGTTTCGGCCCTTTTCTGGTCGCAGCATTCCAAATTCATCTACCCCAAAAGGGTTTCCATGCAAATTTCTGAAAACGCCGTAGTGTCCATCCACTACACCCTGACCAACAATGCCGGCCAGACCATCGACTCTTCTGTCGAGCGTGGTGAACCCCTGGCCTACCTGCACGGCGCCGGCAACATCATTCCGGGTCTGGAAAATGCCCTGGTCGGCAAGCAGGCTGGCGACAAGCTGGATGTGACCGTCACCCCGGAAGAAGGTTACGGCGAGCGTCACGAGCAGCTGATCCAGCAAGTGCCGAAGACCGCCTTCGAAGGCAACGAAGACAACCTGCAGCCGGGCATGCAGTTCCAGGCTCAGACCGAAGCGGGCCCGCGCATCTTCACCATCACCGCGGTAGAAGGCGATGAAGTGACCGTAGACGGCAACCACCCACTGGCCGGTGAAACCCTGAACTTCGCCGTGGAAATCACCGAAGTGCGTGAAGCCTCCGCTGAAGAAAAAGAGCACGGCCACGTACACGGTCCGGAAGGTCACGATCACTGATCCCTGACACTCTGCGCCATAAAAAAAGGCTCCCATTTGGGAGCCTTTTTTTATGGCGCAGAGTGTCAGATGCTGGACGCCAGATGCCTGACGCTGTTTCTGTCGGAGCTGCGCCGCACTACTCGGGAATAAAGAATGGCCGCCCCTTCACCTCGGTAACCAAGAGCGACTGGTCGTATAACCGTTCCAGTGCATCGGGTACCAGCATGGTCTCTGCCGGACCATGACAAAGTTCACCATTGGGAAACAGCAGCAGTATATGGTCGCACCAGCGTGCGGCCAGGTTCAGGTCGTGGAGGCACAGGAACACCCCCGCCCCCTGTCTGGCCTGCTCACTGAGCAACGTCATGACGGCCACCTGGTGATGGAGATCCAGATGGTTGGTGGGTTCATCCGCCAGCCAGACTGCTGGCTGCTGGCATAGCGCCGTGGCGATGGACACCCGCTGGCGTTCGCCGCCGGACAGGGTATTCACCAATCGATCCGTCAGCGGAGAAAGCGCCAGCGCCTCCAAGGCATCGGTGGCGATGCGAACATCCTCACCCGTTTCCCGCTGCCATGCTGACAGGTACGGGTGACGACCAATCAAGACAGACTCAAACACCGTAGCCGGGAAACTGTCCTGACGCTCCTGAAATACCACTGCCAGCTGCCGGGCCAGTTGCCGACGGCGCAGCTCTGACACCGCCACCCCGTCCAGTCGTACCCTGCCCCGACGGGGTGGTCGCAGCCCGGCCAGGGTATGCAGCAAGGTGGTCTTGCCCGCACCGTTGGGGCCGAGCACGCCCCAGCACTGCCCCGGCGCCACGGTCATGGTCAGCGCCGCACCGTCTGTCCGGCCAGGAATGTCGATCACCAGTTCCTGGGTCTCCAGCACGGCCATCAGCGACTCCGATACAACAGGAACAGGAAAGTGGGAACGCCAATCAGGGCCGTGATTACCCCCACCGGCAATTGCTCCGGTGCCATGAGGGTACGTGCCAGGGTGTCCGCCACCGTGAGCAGGACGCCACCCGCGAGCACGCTGGCCGGCAGGACAATACGCTGGTCATTGCCCAGCACCAGCCGCAACATATGCGGCACGATCAACCCCACGAATCCCACACTGCCAGCGGTGGTCACGGCCACGGCAGCAAGCAGGCTGGCCAACGCATACACTGTCCAGGCCAACGGTTTGACCGCGACCCCCAGTGCCGCAGCTTGCAATGGGCCACGGGCCAGCACGTTCAGGCTGCGCCCCAGGGGCAAGATGACCAGCACCGCCGGGATCAATACCAGCCAGGCCAGCCAGGGCGTGCGGGCGTAGCTCAGGTCCCCCATGAGCCAGTACAACATACCCGGCAATTGCTCTACGGAACCCATGGTGAGCATGAAGGTAATCATGGCGCCCCAGCCAGCCGCGACCACGACCCCGGTGAGCAGCAGACGGGTCGGTGTCCAGCTGCCACGGCCCCGGGCCAGACCAAACACCATGAGCGTGGAAAGCAACGCCCCGGCGAACGCGGAACCGGATACCATGACGGTGCCCAGCCCCAGCAACATGGACAACAGTGCCCCTGCCGCAGCGCCGCCGGAAATCCCCAGCACATAAGGGTCTGCCAGCGGGTTACGCAAAAGCACCTGCATCAGGGCTCCGGACAGGGACAACAACCCGCCGGTGGCGAAAGCGGCCATCGCCCGGGGCGCCCTGAGCTCAAACACCAGTGCTTGATGCAACCCCTCGCCCCGCCCGCTAATAACCGCCCACAGTTCCGTCAGTGACACCGACACACTGCCCACGGACAACGCGACGATCAGCGATATCAGGCCGGCCAGACACAGCAGGCCCAGGGACAGGACGTGGCGAAAGTTAGTGTCGGGCACGGGCACTTTCCAGGTGCCGACACAGGGTGCGTGTGCCGGTAAGCATCATCGGCGTAGGCCGTTGCAGGGAAGAGGGGGCGATAAAGAACAGGTTGTCCTTCTCTACAGCCTGCAGAGAGGTGAAACGTTTCCAGGGATTAAGCCATTGGGGATCCTCTTCGCCCATGCCACCGGCCACGATCACCTGGGGATTCTTTTCCAGCACCGCCTCACGGCTGATGCGTGGCGCCAGTGCTGGCAAATCTCCGAACACATTCACGCCGCCACAGACACCAATGGCTTCACTGATCAGATGGGCATTGTTGACGGTCATCAGCGGTTCTTCCCAGACCTGATAGAACACCGTCACCGGCGAGGCCTTGGCATACCGGCTCTGCAGGGACGCAACGCCGGCCCTGAAAGCCTTGGCGGCTCCCGACGCCACCGCATCAGTACCGGCCAGCCGCCCCAACCGCTCCAGATTGCTGGCCACGTCCTCAAAACGCCGTGGCTCGCTCACATAGACAGGCAACCCCAGCGAAACCAGCCGCTCCACCTGCTCAGCCGGGTTACCACTGCCCCAGGCCACCACCAGATCCGGTTTCAGCGCCAGAATCGCCTCCAGATCCAGGCGTTTGAAAGTACCCACCCGTGGCAGTTTCTTTGCCGCTGGCGGGTAATCGCTAAAGCTCACTGCTGCGGCCATGTGCGCACCGGCTCCAGCGGCGAACAGGATTTCCGTCGCCCCGGGGGACAAGGCGACGATGCGCTTCGCGGGTTGCGCCAGGCAAAGGCTACGGCTGGCATCATCTTCTACACAAACCTCTGCACGGCCCACCACCGCCAGCAGGGACAGCAGTATCAAAAGCAACCCGCGAATCAGCATCATCTCTCCTGCGTTCCGGCAGGCATCCCAGCCCGCACCTTATTGTGTGTCGTAACTGATGTTCACCATCACTGCACGCCCGGCGTTGAGGTAATCCCAACCGGCAAAATTCCGTGCCGTGACATAGTCCTTGTCCAACAGATTTTCGACCGCCACCCGGCCGGTCCAGTTCTTCGCGAATGTCCAACTGGCTCGCAAATCCACCAACCCGAAACCTGGCAGCCGATCCGTGTTGGCCGCATCCGTGTAGCGATGCCCCTGGAAGCTGGCAGTGGCCCCCACGGACACATCACCGAAGCGACGATCCAGATCCAGCCGACCGGTACGCTGGGCCCGGTAGGCAATGATATTACCGGTTTCCCGATCTTCCGGTTTCAGGGCAGTGAATGCCAGCCCGGTACGCCACTGATTCCAGTCCAGCCCCAGGGCCAGTTCGGCCCCTTCCACCGTGGCCCGCTCCAGATTGAGGGAGGTGGACTGTGCAAAATCGTACACGATCATGTCATCGATGTTGGTGCGATAGAACGCTGCATCCCAGTACCAGTGACGGTACTGACCGCGCACTCCCAGCTCGCCGGTTTCCGAGGATTCCGGTTCCAGATTCGGGTTGCTGTAGAAGAACGGCGGGGAGTCCGGGAAGTAAAGATCGTTGAACGTGGGCGCACGGTATGCGGTGCCATAACTCACCCGTACCCGATGCTGGTGATTCAGCTTTACGCCAACCGCGCCCGCACCGGTCACCTTGCTGCCATAGGCATCGTTGTCGTCATGCCGCAGGCTGCCCTGCAGATCCAGCGCACCGAATGCCAGCAGTGCCTGACCAAACACCGCCTTGTTGTCGCGACCGGGCTCGTCATAGTCCACGCTGCTGAGCACCTCATCGCGCAGGTATTCGCCCCCCAGGATAAACTGGTGATTGCCGACCAATGCCACGCTCTGCACATTGGCAGTGCGGGTACGAGTATTGAAATCACCGCTGGTAAGGCCATCGGTGAAATCCTCACTTTCATCCTCCGCCTCACTGATCAATGCCTTGAGCTGCCAGTTGTCGTTCACCCAGACATCGCCCTTCAGCCCCGTCACCTGCAGCAGGTACTCCATCTCCCGCTTTTGCTCCGGTGTGGAACCTTCGAATTCCGTGTCACCCTCACTGCTGAACCTGAACAGGCCCACACTGGCTCGTTCTCCGAACTGGTGGTTGAGGCGAAAGATGCCAGACTCGTTATGGAAACCACGATTATGGCTATGCTCGCGAATCTCGGTGCCTTCGGTATCAAACACATTGGCGCCGACCATCACCGAAGTATTGTTCTCGCTCAGGGAGGCGCCCGCCCCCACATTCCAGCTACCGAAACTGCCACCGCCCACATTGGCCCAGCTGCCGTTGTCTCGACCGAATAGCTGAATCACACCGCCCACCGCATCGGAACCGTAAAGGCTGCCTCGGGGGCCACGCACGATCTCCACCCGCTCGAACATCTGCGGCGGCAGATATTCCCATGCCGGCGCACCGGTGGTCGCCGAGCGCAGACGCACACCTTCAATCATCAATAGCGATGCATTGCTGGAGGTGCCGCGGATGGACACATTACTGATCTTGCCGTAGGAACCGTTGCCATAGGTATCGATACCGGGCTGGCCACGCAACACATCACGCATCTCCACGACCTGCTGACCACGCAGAGTGCTCTCATCAATGACGGTTACTGAGGACAGGGACGCGTCTGCCGTCACACTGCTCAGGGTCGGCGTGACCACAACGGGGTCAAGCATGGCAACCTGAATGGGTTGTTCCGGGTACGCTGCCAATGGCAGCAGGCTCAGCGCCGCCGGGACGGCAGCAAAAAAACGAAATGACATGAAAGGATCCCCTCTACCGTGCCCACCCGCACGGCATGAATTAAGCCGCAGCAGACAGACAAGGGGATACCGGCGAGCGCCATTACCCCGTCATCGCCCACCGCAACGCCTGGTTCACCTGTCGGCCGGTCTCCGGGCTGATGAGCAAAGGGAAAATCATCCCTTTCGACAATCGCCTTCCCATACCTGCGTACAGTGGCATCCCGATTGTCGTTGACTCAATTACCGTTGCGGGGGCAGCGTCGGATTTATCCTGCTGACATAACAGCCAGGCATCACCGACTTCCCGTTTAACCTCCCCCGTGTTCGGGGCAGGCACCGAAAGGTGGCGCGAAATTACCAATGGCGGCACCAATAAGCAAACTGAATCCCGCTACTTGAATGCTTTTCATGGCGACTTGAGCGATTCTTGATGCTTATACCAAGACCCCATTCGCCTTGACAGCGCCGCTGCCTGAGTCGAGCATTTGCCGCTTTCCTGTCGTCGCCACATCTACACCGGAGCCCGCCTTGGACCCGTTTCCACCTTGGCAACACCCCATTGCGCCCCCCAGCGAATCGCATTATGAGAGGGCGCTGGCGCATCAGCAGCAGCTCACCAAGCCAGCGGGATCATTGGGACAACTGGAGCAGATCGCCGTTCAACTGGCCGGGCTGCAGGCAACCGACACCCCCTGCGCAGACAGAATTCATATCACCGTGTTCGTCGCCGACCATGGCGTATGCGCTGAAGACATCTCCCTGTTTCCTCAGGCGGTTACCGGGCAGATGATTGCCAACTTCGTCACCGGCGGCGCTGCCATCAGCGTCATGGCACAGCAACTCGGTGCCAGCCTGGAAGTGGTCAACCTCGGCACGGTCTCCGCCCCGCCCCTCAGCGAGGGGGTCATTGATGAAAGCATCGCTGCCGGCACCGCCAACCTGGCTCGCCAGGCAGCCATGAGCGAGAAGCAGCTGCAACAAGCTCTCGCGGCCGGAGATCGTGCCGCCGCCCGTGCCGCCGAACGGCGCAGCGAGCTTTTTATCGGCGGGGAAATGGGCATCGGCAACACGACCAGTGCCAGCGCCCTGGCCTGCGCTCTACTACATGCCGCACCGCAAGAACTGGCCGGCCCCGGCACCGGCCTGGATGCCAGCGGCTTGCGCCACAAGATCAAGGTGATTGAGCTGGCACTGGCGCGTCATGGCGAAAGTGACGAACCGCTCGCCTGCCTGGCATCACTGGGCGGTTTTGAAATTGTCGCGCTGACCGGTGCCATGATTGGCTGTGCGGTTCGCGGCATCCCGGCACTGGTGGATGGTTTTATTGTTTCCGTTGCCGCACTGGCCGCCGTGCGTCTGCGCCCGGAACTGGCCGGCTGGCTGATCTTCGCCCACCGCTCCAAAGAACCCGGGCATCAACGCGTCTTGCAGGCCATGAACGCCGAACCGCTACTGGATCTGGGCATGCGCCTCGGTGAAGGCAGTGGTGCCGCCGTGGCCGTCCCCCTGATACGCAGCGCCTGCGCCCTGCACAATCATATGGCCACCTTCGCCGATGCCGGCGTCAGCAACAGCGGGAACGACTGATATGACCACCACCTATTTCGATCTGATCCGTCACGGCGAACCGGCAGGGGGTCATAAGTACCGGGGGCACCGTGATGATCCGCTCAGCGAACAGGGCTGGCAACAAATGCGTGATGCCATTGGCAAAGACGAACAGTGGGATCACATCCTCACCTCGCCGTTGCTGCGCTGTCGCGAGTTCGCTAGCGAGCTTTCCGCACAATTGAATGTTCCTGTCACCGTCGCAGAGGGTTTCAAGGAAATCAGTTTTGGCGACTGGGAAGGAAAAACGCGCGAACAGGTGGCGCAGGAATATGGCAATCATCAAGCCAACTTCTGGCGCGATGCGGAAAATCATCCGCCACCCAACGCAGAATCCATTCAGGATTTTCACCGGCGCATCGGTGAAGCCTGGCAGTACTGGTGCAAGGAGTTGGCCGGCAAAAAAGTGTTGCTGGTCTGTCATGGCGGAGTCATCCGCATGGTGCTCGGCCATGTACTCGGACTAACGCCAAGCAACGCCATGGCCGGTTTTCACGTCCCCTTTGCCAACCGTTCCCAGGTCCGACTGGACCACACCGAATTCGGCACGCTGAGTTGTCTGGTAAAACACGGCTAGCCAAGTTTTTTGTAGGCGCCGCTTGAGGCGCGAACAAACCCGTTTCGAATTTCGAGCAGCAAGTTTCGAAAATCAACACATCCAGCCCGTAAGGTTTTCAAGGGGGCTGCCTTTCGAAACTCGATACCCGTTACTCGCTGACGCTCGTGATCGCGCCGCCAGCGACGCTCCTACAGCAGGCGCTACGGCTCGCCTTTGAGCGTCTGGGCAATCCCGGCCACTGACAACACCACCCGGTCACAACGCTTGGCCAGCGCCTGATTCAACCAGCCCAGCTCATCGGCAAAACGACGGGTAAGCGGATCCATGCCGATAATCCCCAAACCCACTTCATTACTGACGACAACCACCGGGGCGGGATAATCAACCAGTGCACTCAGGAAGTGGTCACGTTCCCGGGCGAAGACAGCCTCGTCGGCATGGAGCAGGTTACTCACCCAAAGACTCATGCAATCAATCAGCAAAACAGGCGCAGGGGCTTTTCGCGCCACCTGGTTCAGCAGCTCACCCAGTCGCAAGGGTTCTTCCTGCAGAGACCATTCGGCAGGGCGGCGTGTGCGGTGGCGGCGCACCCGCTGGTGCATTTCTGCATCCCCGATGGTGGCTGTGGCTACGTAAACCACCGGATCGGCCTGTTCGCTCACCAGCTGCTCAGCCAGTGCACTCTTGCCGGAACGCACGCCCCCCAGCACCAGCGACTTTGTCATCCGTTTTTCTTCACATACTGTGTCAGGATGACAATGCGCTGACCTTCTACCCGGCCTTCAATCTGTTCCGGGTTATCCTGCACCAGCGAAATGTTGCGCACGGCGGTACCGCGTTTGGCGGTAAAGTTGGCGCCTTTCACATTCAGGTCCTTGATCAGGGTGACCGAGTCACCGGCCTCCAGCGCTGCGCCATTGCTGTCACGATGTTGCACGCCCTGCTCTTCCACGACACCTTCACCTGTCGCCTGGGCCCACTCCAGCACATCGTCTTCCAGATACAGCATATCAAGCAGGTCCTGAGGCCAGCCTTCCGCACGCAGGCGGATTAGCATGCGCCAGGCCAATACCTGTACTGCCGGCTGCTGGCTCCACATGCTGTCATTCAGGCAGCGCCAGTGGTTGGTATCCTCATTGCCCGGATTGTCGATCTGATATTGGCAGGTTTCGCACAACAGCGCGGATTGCGCTTCGGAACCGTCCGACTCCGGCGGCACGGCATACACTGAAAGGGCTTCCCCCGCGCCACACAACTCGCAGCAAGAGTCCGCGCGAGCCAGCAAGGCAGATTCAATCGTCATCATTCCGCTCCCTGAAAAGGTGGCGCGAATTATAACGGAATCTCTTTCCTTTGCGGGCGGTCATTAGTCAGAGCTGTGGGCCAGGACAGGAGACCTTCCGGTTTATCCGCCATGTCGTCAGCTGAAAACAATCTCCACCTGGGAATCGCTCAACTTGCGGGCGCTAAGCGGCTCGTTAAACAGCTTGCCGACACCCAACACCAGACCGCGGTAGATATCGATCATGCCCCTGAATGATTTATAGGTAACCAGCAGGGTATTTTCATCCGTCCATTGATAATCAAAACGGGGCGGACGGGCATTCTTGATGGTAGCGGTCAGCTGCACATGCACCTTGTCCATGCCCAGAATCATTTCCCGGGCAGAATTGAAGCGGGTGAGAATACTGGAATAGATTTTGGGCGCGTAGACACAGCACCAGTGCTCGCCAAACGCATCGGCCACCTGTTCCGGCGTCAGGCCGAGCACCTCACCGGTTGAACGGAGAATATCCTTGGCCATGCCATCGTCAATGTCGGTTGTGGGATAGGCAAGACGATAGCGGGTGTCTTCATCCACCTGGGCATGGTCCAGAATCTGTTGCCATTGATCTGCACCGAACCGCGACTCAACCAGTTCCTTGGCACAACGGGTAATCGTTCCCTTCATTTTCAGCCACCTTTGAATATCCGACGCTTTCAGGACGAACCACCGGCTTGCTGCAAGGGCTCGCCCACCATGCTTGCTTTCGCAATCAGATTCGTTACGGGCAGGTCCAAATTACGCCAATGGAAGGGAAACCCTGTCACATACACGACAATTTCAGACAAGACAGGAGAAATAACGACTGAAGGGGCTTCAGGCCAGCCCAGGCTGGCCTGTCTCTAGAACAGTAGTGCCGAAAAAGGATAGAACGCCACAGGCTCCCCCATGGCCAGTGTTTTACCCACCGGCACCTCCGCCAGACCATCTGCCCAGACCGCGGAGCTCAGCATGCCGGAGCTCTGATTGGGATGTTGTTCCAGGACCTGTTGCCCGTTTTTCACCACACAGCGCACACGCAGATATTCCTGCCGCTTCCCCGGCCGCGACACCGAAAACCCGGCGGGCAACAGAAACGGCTCCGGCAGCACACGCTCAGCGCCACAGCAACGTCGCAACACCGGCAGCACCAGCCGCAAGTAACACACCAGCACCGCTGACGGATTGCCGGGCAACCCAAAAAACGGAATCCCGTCCACCTCGCCAAAGGTGAATGGCTTGCCAGGCTTGATCGCCAGCCGCCAGAAATCCAGTTTGCCATGGCGCTCCAGCACCGTTCGCAGATGATCCTCCTCCCCCACGGACACTCCGCCGGTGGAGATGATCACGTCCGGACGCCGGCGGCTATCGGTGAGGTACCGCGTCAGGGTATTGCCGATCAGTTCCGGGTCATCCGCCAGATGCTCGCGCCACACATGGGGAAAGCCGCTGGCGATCAAGAGCTGTTCCAGCTGGGGGCCGTTACTGTCGTAGATCTTCCCGGGCAGGGCCGCGTCTTCCGGCCTCTGCAATTCGTCTCCCGTGGTCAGCACCAGTACCCGTGGCGCATTGACCGTGACCCGGGACTCCCCCACCGAGGCTGCCAGCCCCAATGCCTGGGGCGTCAGCCGCTCACCACGGGCCAGCACCGTGGCGCCTCGGCGGGCATCCTGCCCCGCAGGACGAATGTTCTGGCCGGCCTGGACACTGTCCTGCCCGGGCAGCCGCACCCGGCCATCGGCGATCTCGCAATCCTCCTGCATCAGGACGGTATCGGCACCGTCAGGCACCGGGGCTCCGGTAAAAATGCGGGCGACTTGTCCGGGCATGAGCGTGGCGGGAGGATCCCCCGCGGCTACCCGCAGGTGCATGGGCAGCGTCAACCCCGCTTCACACAGGTCGGCATAACGCAGGGCCACCCCGTCGACGGCAGCATTATCAAAAGCCGGCACATCCACTCGGGCTTTGACCGGGCTGGCCAGGTACTGGCCGCGAACCTCCCCAAGCGGCAGATCGTGCACCGCCTGAAACGGGCGCGCAGCGTCCAGCAGACGCTCCAGCGCCTCGCTGACCGGCATCAAGGTTGCCGGCACGCTCACCGCCGCACCTGCCCGACAAAGTTGCAGGGGCGATGGCGCGCATCCAGCTGCTCGCGAATGATGCGATCCCAGCCGGTGGCACAGGCATTGTTGGAACCCGGCAGGCAGAAGATCACCGTGCGGTTGGCCAGTCCGGCCAGGCAACGAGACTGCACAGTGGAGGTGCCGATGTCCTCCACGCTCACTTGGCGGAACAGTTCGCCAAAGCCCTCAATATGTTTGTCGAACAGCACGGACAGCGCTTCCGGGGTGGAATCCCGGCCGGAAAAGCCGGTCCCTCCGGTGGTCAGGATCACCTGGATCTCTTCATCGGCAATCCAGTCCGAAATCACCTTGCGCAGCTGGTAAACATCATCCTTGACGATCTGGCGGCGCGCCAGGCGATGGCCCGCCTCTTCCAGACGCGCCACCAACAGGTCGCCGGAGGTATCCGTCTGCGCAGTACGGGTGTCACTGACGGTCAACACCGCCAGGGCCAGAGGCTCGAATGCTGCCGCAGGCTTGGTCATAAAACATCTCCTTTCTATGCCTTGATACTACCACGGCCTGTCGCCCGCCGGCTGGGCAGGACAGCACGAATTGACCGTGGCCGACAGGCCACTGTTCGCAGAGGTAAAGCAGGGGTAAATTCAGAATATACATTATGTTTATCGGGAGATCGTCATGAACCGTATGGAAAGCGCCCAGCAAGAGGCCAACCTGCTACCCCGCATGCCCCAGCGAAACCTGAAGGCCATTCCTGGCGACTATGGCTGGCCACTGTTGGGAGAAACGATCCCCTTCCTCAAGGATTACCACAAGCTGGTGACCGAACGGGCCGAAAAATACGGTCTTGTCTTCAAGGGCTCGGTACTGTTCCAGCGGGGCGTCACACTGCTGGGGCCGGAAGCCAACGAGTTTGTCCTCAAGGACCCGGAGCACGTGTTTTCAAGTCGCGCCGCCTGGAATCCGATTCTGGAAAAGCTGTTCACTGACGGCCTGATGCTGCGTGATTTTGCCGATCACAAATTCCACCGCCGGATCATGCAGCAGGCGTTCAAGAAACCGGCGCTGGCCAGCTATCTGGATCGCATGAATGCCCATATTGGTCGCGAGATCCAACACTGGCCCACGGGCACCGAGATCAAGTTCCTGGATCACATCAAGACTCTGCTGCTGGATGTGGGCGCACAGATTTTCTTCGGGCTGGAAATGGGCCCGGAATCGGACAAGGTCAACCAGTCATTCATCGATGCTACCGAAGCCTCACTCGCCGTGCTGCGCGTCGAGATTCCCGGCACCCTGTGGTACCGCGGCATGAAGGGACGCCGCTATCTTGAGGACTTTGTGACCGGCCTGATTCCGGAGAAACGCAACAGCGAGCAGAGCGATTTCTTCAGTGAACTGTGCAAGGCGGCCGATGAGGAAGGCGGCCTCAGCGATCGCGACGTGATGAACCACATGATTTTCCTGCTGTTCGCTGCCCATGACACCACCACCAGCACCCTTTGTTCGGTGCTCTACATGCTGGCCAAACATCCGGAATGGCAGGATATCCTGCATCAGGAAATGCAGGACATGAACAAGGACGCGCTGGAGTACGATGATCTGGCCAAACTGGAAAAGACCGGCTGGGTGTTCAAGGAAACCCTGCGCATGCGCCCACCGCTGACCACCTTCCCCCGACGTACCGTAAAGGATGTCACCTTCAAGGGGCACACCCTGCCGCGCAACACCCTGGTGAATGTCTCCACCCTCTACACCCATTACATGGACGAGTACTGGAGCCATCCGCACACCTTCGATCCGGTGCGTTTCAGTGACGAACGCGCCGAACACAAGAAGCACTTTTACCAGTGGCTTCCTTTCGGCGGCGGACACCACAAATGCCTGGGCCTCAACTTTGCCGAGCTACAAACCAAGACCTTCCTGTTCCACTTCCTGAAACAGTACAAGGTCAGCGTCAAACCCGGCTACGAAGTACCGACCCAACAGGTGCCGTTGATCATGCCAAAGGACGGATTGCCGGTAACGCTTGAAAAACGAGTTTAAAGTTAAAAGTTCAAAGTTAAAACGCGTGAAAATCACTCATAACCCATAACGCAAGAGGCCGCGACCAGAAATGATCGCGGCCTCGATGCTTTCAATTACTACCAGTCTAATCCGCGTTTCAACTTTAAACTTTGAACTTTCAACTCAGGATTGCTGGAACAAATGCACATCCCGCTGCGGGAACGGGATGGTGATGCCGGCCTTGTCGAAGGCGTATTTCACCTGTTCGAACAGACCAAAGTACACCGGCCAGTAATCTTCCGAATTCACCCATACCCGGGTCAGCATGTTGATACTGCTGTCGGCGTGGGCAGAGACAAAGATATTGGGGGCGAACTTGTCACCCGTGAGGATACGATCGTCACTGTCGATCACCGACTGGATGGCCGCCCGCGCCTCCTGAATGCTGTCCCCATAGCTGATGCCAAACTCGATATCCACCCGCCGCTGCGGTTCACAGAAGATGTTCTTGATGCAGCCGTTGGACATGAGCCCGTTGGGGATCACGATGCGTTGATTGTCGTAAGTCACCAGGATGGTGGTGAAGATCTGGATATCATGCACCCTGCCCATGTGCCCCTGTGCCTCAATGATGTCCCCCACGCGATAAGGCTTGAAGAACAGGATCAACACCCCGCCGGCCAGATTGCCCAGGCTACCCTGCAGAGCCAGCCCCACCGCCAGACCGATAGCACCGAGCATGGCGATAAAGGATGTGGTTTCGATACCAATCATGCCGGCCACCGCCACCAACAGCAGGATCTTCAGCAGCACATCCACCAGGCTGGTGAGAAACTTCTGCAGTGAGGTATCAATGGCCTGATGACCAAGCACTTTCCCCAACCCCTTACCGATGCGCTTGATGATCCAGAAGCCAACAATCAGGGTAATGACCGCCAGCACCACCTTGGGCAGATAGGTCATGCCCAGTTCTATTGCCTTGTCCAGGTAAGGCTGAATTTGCTCCATGTCCATCGTTCCTTCCTTAGATGTAATAATGAAGAACTTTAAAATAGCATCACCCCGGTAACCGCCAACCCCCTCTACAGGCTGAATTTGCCATTATTTGCCGCCTCGCGGCCGAATCTGGCTTCATGCAACAGGCAACACGCTGAAAGCGGAACCACTTACGCCCTCTGGCAGGCCCTTTTTCTTGCCAGGACATGCAGGGCCACGGGGCGAACCGCTATACTGCTGACACAGTCATTTTCTGAAAGAACCCGACGGACAGCCATGAAATACGCCATTCTTCCGGTCACCCAGTTCCAGCAGAACTGTTCCTTCCTGAAATGCGAAGCCACCGACAAGGTGGCCATCGTGGATCCGGGGGGCGATCTGGACAAGATCCTGGACGCTCTCAAGCAAGTGGGAGGCACACCAGAGAAAATTCTGGTGACCCATGCCCACCTGGATCATGTGGGCGCCGTGGCTGAACTGGCCGAGAAGCTGGACCTGCCCATCGAAGGCCCCCACCGGGAAGACCAGTTCTGGATCGACATGCTGCCCCAACAGGCGCAAATGATGGGCTTCCCCCCTTCACGACCGTTCACCCCCACCCGCTGGCTGGAAGACGGCGACAGCGTCACCGTGGGCGACACCCGGTTTGAAGTACGTCATTGCCCTGGCCACACCCCGGGCCATGTGGTCTTCTACCAGCCGGAAAGCAAGCTGGTGGTAGTGGGAGATGTGCTGTTCAATGGCTCCATTGGCCGCACCGATTTTCCAAAAGGGGATTTCGATACCCTGATCAACGCCATCAAGGATAAACTCCTCACCCTTGAGGATGATGTGTCCTTCATCCCCGGCCACGGCCCCATGTCCACCATTGGTCATGAACGGGCCAACAACCCTTTTGTCTCAGGTAAGCACGGTTAATACACGATGGAATCCATTGGCATGAAGTGGCTGCTGACCGCCGTCATTCTGGTATTGGGCTGGGCTCTGTCTGCCCTGCTGAGGGGCATCACCACGCGACTGGGGCGGCGCCGGGACTACAGCCGGGCGCGTATTTTCCAGACCGCGGTGGTGATCAACAGCGCCTGCCTGGTGATCAGCCTGATCGCCGTCGGCGTGCTATGGGGCCTGAAAGGCGATGGCCTGATGGTGTTCGCCACCTCACTAATGGCGCTGCTGGGTGTGGCGCTGTTTGCCAGCTGGTCCATGCTCAGTAATGCTACCGCCGCCATCATCCTGTTTTTCAGCGCACCGTACCGGGTGGGTGACCGCATCCGCCTGCTTGACGGCGACAATACGGTCACAGGTCAGATCCGTCACATGGGCCTGATCTTCATCACCGTCCAGGACGAACTGGGACACCGCTATACCCTGCCCAATAATCTGCTATTGCAGAAAACCGTGATCCGTCTGAAGAACGACACGTTGCCAAGGGATCAGAAACACATGCGGGCGGATTGAGGCCGGAGCAAGCTTCAAGCTGCAACGCGGGCAAGGTTAATTTGATTTTGAAACGCTGGAGGCCGCGCCCATATCTTGGGCGCGGCCTCTTTACTACCAGAACTCACCCGCGTTGCAGCTTGAAGCTCGTAGCTCGTAGCTGCCCCCTCACATCCGATACCCCAGACTCAACATATACAGGGTGCCTTCGTAGGGAAAATCGGCAATGGCATCGTTGAAGTCCATTTTCACTGCCTGCTCGCGTACCACCGCTCCCACCTCGGCATTATTACCCATGGAAAAGATCAGCCCCATGGAACCGTAGGCACCATAGCCAAAACGGGTATCACGCTCATCACCATTGATAATCACCGTGCTGCTGAGGGGCACGGGGCGGGGATCGGACTGATCCTGTTTCAGGGAACCCACCAGCAACATGGGGCCGCCAGACACAAACACACGGGCGTGTTCGCCCAGAAGCACATCTGCGTAGCCCCCTAACTGGGTACCGAACACGAACAGTTCGTTGTCCACTTTCACGTTGATGGTTGTGCCGCCATTCACCACGCCGGAATAGCTCACGGTATCATTCTGCCAGCTGATCAGGGCACCCCCTTCATAGCCATAGCGCAAGCGCTCCCCGCCGAGGATTTTCTGCACCCCGGCGGCAAAGAAAGGCAAATGGTCATACTCCCCTGTCAGTTCCGCATCGCCCGCATAGAGGCTGGAATCATTGTCCCTGAGTTGCAGCTGCCCGGCCTGAAGAAAACCATACTGGATATCGGCTGCCTGCACCGGCCCCGCCACCAACAGGGGCATCATGACCCGCCACCACCATCGTCCCATCATGCCATCCCTCTGATCGTTCACATCCTTGCACAGCCTAAACCAGGGCTACGGACAAGAACACTCACCAGTTACGACCTGCGTCATACTCCGGTAAAGTAACCCCACAGGAACTTCTTCGGAAAGGACACACCATGCGTTATCTCATTCTGTCTGTCGTTTTTGCCATGCTCGGCCTGTTGGCCGCGTGCCAGAACCATAATGCGGAAAGCCCGCTGCCCGACGCCTGCTACCAGCCGCCGGAATCCGGCATGTGCAAAGCCTCTTTCCAGCGCTATTACCACGACCCCGAGAGCGGCACCTGCCACAGCTTCATTTGGGGCGGCTGCAAGGGCAGCGTGCCGTTCGAGACCCTGGAAGAATGCGTCACCACCTGTAACGCCAGTCCGGACCAGGGTAGCGCCTCCTACAGCGGCAAAGGGGCGCCGCGATGACCGACACCTCCCGCACCGGCCTGGCCCGGCTGGTCTATGTCTTGCATCTGGTGGGATTGATCACCGGCGGGCTGACCGCCATTGCCGGGGTCATCATCGCTCACATCAATGCAGGCGATGCACCGCCGCCACTGCGTGAACACTTCCGCTTCCAGTACCGCACCTTCTGGATCGGCCTGCTGTACTGGTTCATCGCCGGCATTACCACGGTGGCCTTCATTGGCTGGCTGTTGATGGTGGTAATCACGTTCTGGTGGATCATCCGTTGCGCCAAGGGGCTCAGCGCCCTGAACCGAGATGTACCCCCCAACAATGTGGACGGCTGGGGCTTCTGATCCCTGTCATCTGATCGACACCTTTGCCCGCCAGACTGGCGGGCTACCGACACTGAGGAGAAACCATGCTGTCGTTACGACTGACCGCTGTCACCCTGTTCACCCTGCTGCTTTGCGCCTGTGCCCAGAGCCCCGTTGTCCAGCTCTACGACGGGCCTGCCCAGTCCGACAACAAGGTGGTCACCGTGCGCGTTCCCAGTGAACTGGAAGTGTTCACCATCAATGGCGAGGAAGTGGAAGGTGTGAATACCTTTTTCGCCACCGACTTCAAGGACCTGAAACTGACCCCGGGGCGTTATGAGATTCTCGCCTACTACAAGGAACTCTGGCAGCTGGATGCGGACAACCACGAGATCGTGAAGACCAATCCGGCCAATTTCATTGTGGATGGCAAGCCCGGAGAGATGTGGGTGCTGGGCTATGAAAAGCCCGCTGACGTGGACGCCGCCCGCGCCATGGAAGACAGCTTCAACGGCTGGGCTGAAAACACCGTCACCGGTGAAAAGGTGGCCGCAGAGAAATCCGAACTGATCCTCAAGCGCGGCTTTCTGGCCCCGGTAACCGGCGAAGAATTGAGCGCGCCTGCCAGCAACACCGTGGCACCCCAGGCTGCTACCGCAGTAGCACCCGCCGCCGCTGAAGCCGCCGCGCCCGCCGCTGCCGCCAACTACCTGGACACGCTCAAGGCTCAATGGAACCAGGCCACCCCGGAAGAGCGCCGCGAATTTCTGCAGTGGATAGCGGAGTAGACGCAACACGCGACACGCTTCACGCAACACGCGGGTGCGGCCTTGAAGCCCCCCGCTCGCGGTGATGCTCATCGGGTCATCGAATGCTAATTTCGCTCAGCAAGCTGAGCTCCTACAGGCTGGCTGGCCGAAGGCAGAGAGGAGCATCGTGGGCACAGCCTGGCCGCTCCTTCCCTGCTATCCCGCGTTTCAACTTTCAACTTTGAACTGCCTTTGAATTTCATAGCTCATAGCTCGCAGCTCGTAGCTGCTCTACTCCCCCTGAATCGTTGCCACCACCCTTCTCGCCCCGCCATGATCTCGGTGCTCGCAGAGATAGATGCCCTGCCAGGTGCCTAGCGCCAAACGCCCACCGGTAATGGGAAGACTTAACGACGGACCGATCAGCACGCTCTTGATATGCGCCGGCATGTCGTCCGGCCCTTCCAGGGTATGCTCATAGTAGGGAGCATTCTCCGGCACCATCACATTCAGATGACGCTCCAGATCGCCACGCACGTCCGGGTCAGCATTTTCATTGATGGTCAGGGAGGCGGAGGTGTGCTGGATAAACAGGTGCAACAGCCCCACCTGCACCTCGGCAAGTTCCGGTAGCTGCTCCAGCACTTCCCGGGTCACCAGATGGCAACCACGGCGTTTTGCTGAGAGCGTCAGGGTTTTCTGTATCCACATGTGGCTATCCTGATATCAGTGGCTTCGTCCTGTATTGACCTTGGCGGACTGAAAAATCAGCGGCAGACTCAAGATCACAGGACAGGGAGCAAGCATGAAACTCAACGGCCAGACCATTGTACTGACTGGTGCCTCCAGTGGCATCGGTGCGGAAGCCGCCATCCTGATGGCAAAGCGTGGCGCCAGGCTCTGTCTGGTGGCACGGCGGGAAGAACACCTGCGAGAGGTGCAACAACGGGTGGAAGCCGAGGGCGCCTACGCCGCCATCTACCCCTGTGACCTGAGCGACAACGACGCCATTGAAGCCTGCGCAGCCCGGATTCTGGCCGAGCAGCCACAGATTGACGCCCTGGTGAATAACGCCGCCCATTCCATTCGCCGCCCCATCGAACAATCCCTGGATCGGCTGCATGATTTCCAGCGTACCGTACAGCTCAACTATATCGGCGCGGTGGCGATGACCCTGAAACTGTTGCCCCGTTTTCTGGAGCAGGGGCATGGGCATGTGGTGAATATCTCCAGCCTGTCCACCCAGATCCCCATCCCTTTGTTCTCCGCCTACCTGGCCAGCAAGAGCGCTCTGGAATCCTTCACCCGCTCCCTGCAGGCGGAAATGGGCCATCAGGGTATCACCACCACGGTGGTGTATTTCCCCATGGTGCGTACGCCCATGTCATCGCGTACGGCGATCTACAAGTACATGCCCATGATGAACGTAAAGAAAGCCGCCGGCTGGATCGTGGAAGCCTGTGAGAAACGCCCGGCAAGAATCTCCCGCCCCATGGGTCGCCTGGGCAGCGTCCTCCTCGCCGCCGCCCCCGGGCCCATTACCAAACTGCCCCAACCCCTGTTCCGGGGCATGGATCAGTTGCTGGCAAGCCGGCTGAAGAAGAAGGGATAGAAGCAAGCTACAAGCTTCAAGCTACAACGCGGTGAAGACTGGATGCCCCCCGAATGCAGCATCCGCGATTAAAGGGACTGGGGTATTTCGAGGGGTGTAATTTCAACACATCATCGCGGGCAGGGCCTGCGAGCCACCACCCAACTCTCCCGCGTTGTAGCTTGCAGCTTGAAGCTTGTAGCTCAATTGACCACATTCGTCGGCGTTCCCGCCTGCCAGTTCCGGATATTGCTGACTACCCCATCCAGTAACCGTTGCCTGCATTCGCGGGTACCCCAGGCGTTATGCGGGGTGAGGATCAGGTTGGGAATGTCGTCGGCCAGTAACACATGATCCCGCGGTGGCGGTTCGCTGCTGAGCACATCCAGTCCGGCGCCGCCCAATTGCCCGCTGCGCAGCGCCTCCGCCAGGGCAGGTTCATCCACCAGACCGCCCCGGGCGGTATTGATCAGCAGTGCACCCGGTTTCATCTGCGACAGGAAGGCAGTATCCACCAGCTTGTCGGTCTGTGAGGTAAGGGGGCAGTGCAGGCTTACCACATCCGCCTGTGGCAACAACTCACTCAACGGGAGGCGTTCCTGATGGCTGTTGCCGCTGAACGATTGCGCCACCGCTATCTTCATGCCGAAGGCTTCCGCCAGCCGTGCGGTCTCCCTGCCAAGATCACCATAACCAATCACCCCAAGTGTTTTCCCTGCCAGCTCCATGATCGGATAATCCAGCAGACAGAACTGTCGGCCCGCACTCCAGTCTCCCCGCTTCACTGCCCGGTCGTACTGGAGGCCATGCGTGGCCAGGGTGAGCATCAGCATCAAGCTGTGTTGCGCCACCGACGCCCGGGCATAGCCGGACACATTGCACACCACAATGCCTTGCTCACGGGCGGCATTCAGGTCCACATTATTGGTACCCGTGGCACAAATGCAGATAAGCTTGAGGGACGGACAGGCGGCCAGGGTAGCGGCATCCAGCACCACCTTGTTGGTGATCACCACCTGCGCCCCCTGAAGACGCTCAACGCGCTGCGCCGGGTCCGTAAAGGGGAAAAAGGTCCAGGACATCAATGCCTCAAGGGCAGAGAAGTTCAGTTCATCGGGGTTGACGGTTTCCGAGTCAAGAAAAACACCCTGCATGATCATGGTCCTTCAGCGGAAAGAAGAAAAAGGGTGTGCCCATGCTAACGGATCTGCTGGAAAAAATGGGGATTCCTGCACCACAGCAGGAGTGGCAAAAACCGGTGATCGGGGTCAGCGCCTGTCTCACCGGCCAGAAGGTCCGCTATGACGGTGACCACAAACACAACGGCATCGTCATGCACCAGCTCGTCCCCTTGCTGCGCTTTCGGGAAACCTGCCCCGAGGTCAGCATTGGTCTGCCCATTCCGCGCCCACCGATTCACGTGGTACAGCTGGGAGAGCAACAGAACGTAAGGGCGGTGGCAGACAGCAGCCTGGATTACACCACAGCATTGGAGCAGGTAGCCGCCGGGCTGGGCGAGCCGCTGTGTGGCTTTGTGCTCAAGGCGCGCTCACCCAGCTGTGGGCACCTGACCACACCGCTGCATGACGAATATGGCAATGAAATTGCCACCGGCTCCGGAGCCTTCGCCCGCAAACTCCACGAACTCTACCCGCGCATCGCCCTGGCCAACGAAAGCGACCTGGAAAAGCCCACCTTCCTGCAGCAGTTTGTCCTGCAGGTTTTCTGCTACCAGCAATGGCATCACAACGATCACCAGGGTAGCTGGCTGCAGCAACGACTGGAAAAAAGCGAGTTGCTGGATGAACCGCTGCGAACCAATGTTCAGCATTACCTGTCCCGCCTCAGCCAAGCAATGCACTAAAAGGCAATTAATAGTTAACAGTGAATAGTTAATAGCTGGCGCGATCCGCGCTTTTTCATGATTTTTAACGCAAGAGGCCGCGCCCTGATTATGGGCGCGGCCTCTTTGCTTTATGGTCAACAGGTCTGTTTCGCGGCGTTACTAATTATTCATTATTAACTATTAATTCAAAAAATCAGTGTCAAACCGCCAGTCAAAATGGCGAACAAAATCGACAGGCCAATCAGGGTACCCCAGGGGAATGGCTTGGGTGGCGGTTCGATTTCCAGTTGTTCTTCCAGGTAGCGGCGTAGCAGGGCGGTGTTGCGGGTATTGGCTTTGTAGATGGCATCGAAGGCATCCCCCACCACTGGCAACAGACCACCGGCGAAATCGATAAGCATGTTGCGCACCATGCGCAACTTGACCTTGTTACTGGCCCCCACCCGCTGTGCCTCAATCAGCACATAGCTGGAAAGCGCGAGGCCCGCCACATCACCGATCCCGGGAATCAGGCCAATCAGGGCCTCCGCACCGAAGCGGAATTTTGTGAAAGGGATACCGATGCTGCTGTCGGTAAAACGGCTGAACTTGTCCAGCCGCGCCAGCGCTGCACGCTGCTTTTCTTCACTGACCGCCATCAGATCTCCACAAACAACTGACCGTTTTCTTCGCTCACCGGCCAGGTTTCCAGGTCCTTTTCGCCGCGCACCACATTCAGCAATTGTACCCCCGGCGGGAAATTGGCCCACTCTTCCACGGCACCGGTACGGATATCAAAACGCGCCCGGTGCAACGGGCATTGGACACACTTGTCATCCAGGATCTTGCCCTTGCCCAGAGAGGCAAAGACATGGGGGCACCGGGCCTGGGTAGCAAAGAAACCATCGCTGAGGTGATACACCACCAACTTGGTCTCACCGGCCTGCATGGCCTTGCTCTTTCCTTCCGGTATCTCATTGCTGGCACAGAGTTCGTAACGCATCTTGCTCTCCTTGCTGGCTGGAAAAATAAGCTTCGAGCTTCGAGCTACGAGCTGCTAGCCCCCTGTAGGAACCGGAGTGCAACGGAGGTAACAGCCGCAGGCTGGCCCGAAGGGTGAGCGCAGCGAATACACCACTTGAGGTGCGAACCTCGCGCAGCGAGGCGACCGTAGGGAGGCTGTTTCCTTAAGATCCGCCGAATCCGGAAATGTCTGATCGCTCTTCGACCGATTCCGTTCCTCGTTCGAAGCGTCATGACAAGCTGAGATCCCGCAAATCGATAAGCGCCTCTGGAATCCTTACCTCGCCCAGGCTCGGATCGCCTGCAGGCAGGCTCCTACAGCAGCTTCGTAGCAGAACCGGGAACTTTCCCGGGTCCCCCTATCGAATCAAGCGTAGCTTGTAGCTTGTAGCTTGTAGCTCGAAATCATTCCAGATAGGTATACCCTGCCAGCCCATCCCTTACCAGTTCGATGAAGCCATCCTGCTCTTCCGCGCTCAAATGCGCCTGACGACAGTTTTGCTCCAGGGTCTCCAGCAGACGTTCAGGATCATAGTTCACATAGCGCAGCACCGAGCTCACCGTGTCGCCCTGAATGGCATGATCCAGGACGATCTGGCCGTCCGCGGTGACATCCACATCCACCGAGTCGGTATCGCCAAACAGGTTGTGCATGTCACCAAGAATTTCCTGGTAGGCACCCACCATGAAAATCCCCAGATGACCGTTGATGTCATCCGGCAGCGGCAGGGACGACTCCACCCCTTCCCCATCCACAAACTGATCGATGCGACCATCGGAATCACAGGTAATGTCCTGCAGTACCGCCCGACGGGTCACCGGCTTGTTGAGGCCGGACAAAGGCAGAACCGGGAACACCTGGTTGATGCCCCACACATCCGGCACAGACTGGAACACGGAAAAGTTCACGAACAACTTGTCCGCCAGGGTTTCATTCAGGTTATCCAGCAGCTCCCGTTGCTGCTTGCGCAGCGGGTTGAGCCGGGCACGCAACGCCAACAGACAATTGGTATAGAGCTGCTCACCGCGGGCCCGGGTATCCAGATCCAGATCCCCTGCCAGGTAACGCTGATGGATATCCTGCCAGGCACCCACTACTTCAGGGAAACGCTCCAACAGATTGCCGGCATTGTCGCCCTGCAACTGCTGCTGCAGCCCCCAAAGCAGATGCAGCTCGGCAGCATCACTGTCGACAGGAGCAGCAACTGTCACCGACGACTGGGATTCCTGATCGGTGATATTGACCAGCAACACCGCATGGTGAGCCGTCAGCGCACGGCCGGATTCAGAAATGATGTGCGGCTCGGGCAATCCACGCTGCTGACACTGCTGCTGCAGGGTCTGCACGATATGCCGGGCATAGTCCGCCACCCCATAGTTCATGGAGCAGTAGGACCGTGAATGGGTACCTTCATAATCCACTCCCAGGCCGCCACCCACGTCCACGGTTTCCACCGCCGCGCCAAGGGCGCGCATTTCGGCATAGTAACGGGCCGCTTCACGCATACCCGCCTTGATATCCTGAATGTTGGCCACCTGGGAGCCCAGATGGAAATGCAGCAACTTCACACAGTCCAGCCGGCCCGCCTGGCGGCAATGTTCGATGGCGCTCATCAGCTGCGGTGCACTCAGTCCGAACTTGGACTTCTCGCCGCCGGTGTTCTGCCAGTTGCCCTTGCTGATGCTCATCAACCGCACGCGCAGACCAATACGCGGGGACACACCCAGCTCATCGGCAATGCTTAGCAACGCCGGCAGCTCGGACATCTTCTCTACCACGATATGCACATGGCAGCCCAGTTTCTCGCCCATCAGCGCCAGGCGCAGGTATTCGGCATCCTTGTAGCCATTGCAGACGATGGTATCGCCGGGCCTGGACAGCGCCAGCACCGCCAATAGCTCCGGCTTGGAGCCGGCTTCCAGACCGATGCGCTCGCCATCCTCTCGGGCACGAATAATCTCGTGTACCACGCGGCGTTGCTGATTCACCTTGATCGGATAGACCGGGGTGTACTGCCCCTGATAGCTCTGGCCATCGATAGCCTCACGGAAGGCCCCGGCCAGCTGCTTCACGCGCTGACGCAGGATGCCGGAAAAGCGTGCCAGCACCGGCGCCCGCAAGCCGGCCGACCGGCAGGCCTCCAGCACGGCCTCCAGAGTGGCTTCGCCGCCCTGTTCACCATTGGGTCGCACACACAACTCGCCGCCCTGATCGATGCGGAAATAGCTGTCACCCCAGCGGTCCACATTGTAGATCTCGCTGGCCGGTACGGAGCTGGAATCGGTCATTACCTGTCCTGTTCTACGCTGACATGCAACACGCACCACACTGGCACGCTCTTGGCCGCCATTATGCCTGCCCGCCGCCGTCCGTCGCATCCCTTTTTGGGGCCTTGATTCAGGCTTTGACAGGGGGGGCCAAGGTCTTACAATCGCGACTATTAACCATCTTGGAGGCGGAAGCGCCTCCACCCACCGGAAAGGCCCATGAGCAGCACCCAAGACAACTGGTTTTACGAGCACTTTGACACCGCTGGCACCGCCTTCGGCCTGCGTCTGAAGCAGAAGCTGGAAGAGGTACAGACCGAGTATCAGCACATCGAGATGTGGGAAACCGACAGCTTCGGCTATCTGATGACCATCGATGGCGCCACCATGCTCACCACCCGTGACAACTTTCTCTACCACGAGATGATGTCGCACCCGGTGCTGTTCAGCCATGCCAACCCCCAGCGGGTGGTGATCATTGGCGGGGGCGACTGCGGCACCCTGCGCGAAGTGCTGCGCCACCCCGGTGTGGTCAAGGCCACCCAGATCGACATCGACGAGATGGTGACCCGCTACTCCGAGAAATACTTCCCGGAGCTGTGCGAATCCAATGACGATCCCCGCGCCGAACTCCTGTTCGAAGACGGCGTGCAGTACATGCGCGACTGCGAAGACGGCAGCGTGGACGTGATCATCGTGGATTCCACCGACCCGGTGGGCCCGGCGGAGGGTCTGTTCAAGGCGGACTTCTTCCGTGATTGCCACCGCGTGCTGGCCGAAGGCGGCATCATCGTGCAACAGTCCGAGTCGCCGCTGCTGCACAGCCATACCATCATCAAGGATCTGCACGCCAACATGCGTGAAGCAGGTTTCACCAGCACCCAGACCCTGCCCTTCCCGCAGCCGGTGTACCCCAGCGGCTGGTGGAGCTGCACCATGGCAGGCAAAAACACGGACGTGAGCGCGTTCCGCGAAACCGACGCCACCGGCAAAGGCTTCGACACCCGCTACTACTCCGCCGCCATCCACAAGGGTGCGCTGGTGTTGCCGCCGTTTATGCAAACCGCCATCAACAAGTAATAACCAGCCACAGAAGTGGCGCCCTCACCGGGCTACGGGAAGGGCGCCACCACCGATCATTCACTTTCAACACATTCACTCTGGGAACAGCAGGTACTGTTTTTCTTTATTCGCTCTGGAAAAACCCCACGCCGGGCTAGTTCCAATTGCGCTTTGAAACCCTCGTCATCCCACTTCTCTTCGGCTTTTCTCGACATCCTTTCAATTTCATCAAGGCGGCCATTCTTCGCCAGGATCGCGACCATAGTTTGAATTTCTTCAGAAAAAGTTTCATACGCATAGTCTTCCATTTCACCATCCTTAGCACCCGGAACATCAAAGTTACTTACAACTTCCAGCTGCATCAGTTGCATATCCAACTCTCTCTCCGAATCAAGATATTTCCCGACCAAGGCGTACTTTTCAGCTTCTATTAATGCCGGACGAGCCAAATTGGAAACCTTCTCTGCCAACCTCTCATCATTTCTGTCTAGCCACTCAAAGAGAGCGATTATTCGCTCCTCATTGCCGAGCACCCCATTAATAGATTCAAAGTCATGAAAGCTAGAGTAAACATCACCACCATCTTTGACTTCATCCTCTTCCTTATCAACAAAATATTCCAAAGCGACTAACGCATCAGGGTATTTAGTTGCCAAACATCCCCAGTCGCTCAAGGCATATGACAATCTAACTCCAGATAAAGAGGGCTGGTAATCAAGCGCATATTGATAAAACCAGATATGCTTTCTAAGCGCTTCCTCGTAATTACCGTCTTCATGGGCCTGCAAGGCTTCATCGAAAACCTTGTCAGGATCAGAGTAAGCATCTCTCTCGACCTCCACCCCATCACCACAACCCACCAACACAAACAAGAAAATCAACCCCATTAATAACTTCACTTCACCCCTCACCAACTCAAAAAAACAACCTGCTATTCTTAAATAACCGTTTTACTAAATGCGACATATCCCGGCACCAAACCAGAAATCAGCTCGACGGCTGCAACACGCATCATGCAAGACGCCAGCCCCCGAAGAGGCGCAAGGGTTTCGCTATTAACTATTCACTGTTAACTGTTAACTCTACCCGCCCTGCCTTCCAATATGCGACAACACCAGCTCCGCCAACCCCTCTGAATTTCCAAAGTAATCCAGTAGCTCGATATCCAGATCAGGAAACCGCTCCCGCGCCTCCTCAATCTGTGCAGGAATGTCCCGCCCCACATGCTTTCCCTTGTTGAAGAACAATGGGTACAGCTGAACGGCCTCCACCGGCTGATGCTCCAGCTGTTGAATGGCTTCAATCAAAGAGGGTTTCGCCAGCTCCAGAAAGCAGGGAATCACTGCGACATACTCCTGCCCACTGGCATGGGCCGCTTCCGCCACTCTCTCTACCAGAGCGCGAAATTCATCATTCGCCGTTTCACTGCGGCTGCCGTGGGCCATGATTAACAGGGCTTTGGACATGGGAACTCCTTTATTACGCTTACCTGACAGGTGAATAGTCTGACAGCGGCATGGGTAGAGTTGAAAGTTCAAAGTTTAAAGTTGAAACGCGGATCAGGCCTGCAGGTTTTTAACCGCCGTGCCCGCGCTAACGGGTAACGGCGCGGGCAGGGACTACACGAACGGAACCCTCCTTCCCCGCGCCTTTTTAACTTTCAACTTTGAACTTTCAACTGCTTCTCTGTCCGCCCCACCTCACAAAGCCGCCAGAAATGATGCTACATTGAAATCGCTATTCTAGCCGCTTCTTCGATCACCAGCGCGTGACGACGCGCCAGTGCCTGCCTGTCGTCATCGTAGCCGCCACCGATGACCGTGGCCACCGGGATGCCTTTATCGCGACAGCGCTGGATCACACCACGATCCCGGTCGGCGACCCCTTGCAGGGAAACAGCCAGACGCCCCAGTGGATCCTGCTCATAGATATCCACGCCGGCATCATAGAGCACCAGGTCTGGCTGAACGCTTTCCAGCAGCCCCTCCAACGTATCGAAGACCGTATCCAGATAACCCCGGTCGGTCATCCCCAACGGAAGTCCCACATCCAGGTCGCTATCCATCTTGCGTACCGGGAAATTCTTTTCGCAGTGAATCGAGCAGGTAAAGACGCGAGGCTCGTCCGTCAGCATGGCAGCCGTACCGTCACCCTGGTGGACATCGCAATCAAAGATCAGAATGTTCTGCACCGCCCCGCTAACCAGCAGGTGCTTCGCGGCAAAGGCGAGATCATTGAAAATGCAGAATCCGGATCCGAAGTCATAATGGGCATGATGGGTACCGCCCGCCAGGTGACAGGCCAGACCATGCTTGAGTGCCAGCTGCGCGGTGAGCAAGGTGCCCATGGGCGCGATGCAGGTGCGCCGCATCAACCCTTCACTCCAGGGTAAACCCATCCTGCGCAAGGCCTTCTGATCCAGCGTGCCACCAATCATGGCCGCCACATAATCCGGGCAGTGCGCCTGTCCCAACAGTGACGCCCTTGCCCTGCCCGGCCGAAACTCATTATCACGGTGGGCAATACCCAGCGAGCGCAGGTGCCGATGCAGCAGCGAAAACTTCTCCATGGGGAAGCGGTGTTCACCCGGAAAGGGGAAGCTGTAGTCGGGGTGATAGACGAGGGGAAGCATGGAGCTGCCGGGTTCTGAATGTTCAAACATTGTGGAGGCGCAACGATGTTCGGGCAATGGGTGCTGGCATTGCTCATCCTGCGCACGGTTCGCGGCCGAACGTCCGTTATTCGCCGCGCCACGTTCCTGCGAGGGAGGGATTTCCTCCAGGTTTTAAATGCGTTTCTGGAACCCTCACCTCGCTCAGGCTCGGATCGCTTGCAGGCAAGTTATTCGCTGCGCTCACCCTTCGGGCCAGCCTTCGGCTGTTACCTCCGTTGCACTCCGGTTCCTACAGCGGCTTCGTAGAAATGCAGAAACCAGGGAACCTTTTGGGGTTTTCCTTTCCAATCAAGCGTAGCTTGTAGCACGCAGCTCAAGACTCCGCCTCTCCCCCGCCCTGCCCCAGCACCCGGTACAGGGTGACGCGGGACAGGTACTGGTTGTAGATCAGATCCAGGCTGTTCTGCCGGGCGTTGTTGAAGCTGCTTTGTGCACTAAGCACATCGGTGAGCTCCGTCTCCCCTTCCTGATAGCGTACCTGCGCTACCCGGTAGGCTTCTTCCGCCTGACGATAGGCTTCCTCGCGATACTGTTGCTGGTCGGCTAGCGATTGCACGTTACTCAAGGATTGCTCCACTTCCTGCAAGGCCACCAACAGCGTGCCGGTATAGCCCGCCACCTGTTCTTCCCAGGCCGCCCTGCTCTGGTCGATGCGGGCACTGCGGGCACCGCCATCAAACAGGGTCTGGGCCAGCGACACGCCCAGGCTGTAGAGGGCATCGCCATTGAACAGGGAAGACAGCTCGGTGCTGGCATAACCGCCACTGCCAGTGAGAGAAATGGAAGGCCAGTAATCTGCCCGGGCGGCAGCCACGGCGTAATCCGCCGCCATCAGAGCGGCCTGGGCTTGGGCCACATCCGGACGCCGGGCCAGTACCTGGTCAGGCAGGTCTGCCTGGATCACCGGCAGCGCAAGGGTATCCAGCTGGCCACCACTGACCGTAAATGCCTGGGGCATTTCGCCTACCAGCACGGCCAGCGCATAACGACTCTGACGCAGCTGATGCTGGAGCGACGGCAACTGCGCCTGGGCATTGGCCACGACGGTTTTCTGCTGAGCCAGATCCTGCGGTGAGACTGCGCCGTTTTCCACCTTGGCCTGCACCACCGCCAGCACCTGCTGTGCCAGCTGCAGATTTTCTTCCGCCAGCGCCAGATTGTCTTGCAGGTAACGCACCTGCAGATAAGTATTCACCACGCTGGCAATCACCGTGAGCTGCACGGTATCGCGGTTGAAGCGGCTGGCCAGCAAGGAAGCGCGTGCCGCATCACGGCTGTTGCGAATTTGCCCCCACAGATCCAGTTCATAGCTCGCATTGAGAGAAGCACTGAAAGTATCACTGCTACCGTTTTCACCTACCGTACCACTACGGCTACCTCCGGCATTCATTCCCAATGTCGGGAACAAGGCGGAACCTGCCAGGGCCAGCTGGGCATCAGCTTGCTCCACCCGAGCTGCCGCCGCCTGCAGATCCGTATTGGCCGCCAGGGCTTTCTCTACCAATTGATTGAGCTCCTGACTTTCGAACTGCTGCCACCATAGAGGATGCTCCACCATGGCCTCACTGGCACTTTGCTGGTTAAGCCACTGTTCAGGCATCGTCTGTTCAGGTACCTCCAGGCCAGACTGAATAGCGCAACCGGAAAGCAGGGCAATGGTCAGCAGCAATGCTGAGGCTCTTTTAATCATTGCTGAGTGCCTCCACCGGGTTCAGGCGCGCGGCTTTTAGCGCAGGTGCAAAACCGAACAACAGGCCAATTCCCGCCGCACACACAAATGACGCCACCATGACCGGCACAGAAAATATGATGGCCATTCCCAGCTGCGCCAGCAGTAGCCCAATCAACACGCCGGCCAGAACACCCACTACGCCACCCAATGCAGACACCACCACAGACTCGGTAAGAAACTGCTGGAGAATATTCCGACGGCGCGCCCCCGTTGCCATGCGAATGCCGATCTCATGAACCCGTTCAGTCACGCTGACGAGCATGATATTCATCACCCCAATGCCGCCGACCAGCAGCGAAATTCCAGCAATGGAACCGAGCAGCATGGTCAGGGTGTTCTGGGTTTCCGATACCATGTCGAGCAGTGATGCCATATTGAACACCCTTACATCTTCCTTGCCATGCCGCTGGCTGAGCAGCTGCACTGCCGCCTTTTCTGTCGCGTCAATTTGCGTTACGTCATCCACCGCCAGGGTGATGGAGCGAAGATAGTTCTGCCCGAATAATCGCAAGGTTCCGGTGGTCAGCGGCAGAATCACCACATCGTCCTGATCATCTCCGCGGCCCGATGCACCCTGTTCGCTCATTACACCGATAACCTGAAAGGGGATGCTGTTTAGCAACACAAATTGCCCCAGTGGGTCGCTATTCCGGAACAGTGATCGCTTCACGGTCTGGCCAATCACCGCGACCGGAGCATAGCGGGTCAGATCCTGATCATCGAAGAATATGCCCGCCTCCAACCCCCAGTCCCGCAACTGGGGAAAATCCGCGCTCACCGCCTGAACGCTGGTGGAAATATCCTTGCCGTTGGCCCGCGCGGTCACGCTACCGGAAATCTCCGGCACCGCCAGAAGGATATTGGGGAGTTTTTTCAGCGCTTCTGCATCCTCCGGCACCAGGGTGGCGATCACCCCATCTGCCACGCGCTGCTGCCCCCGGTCCGGGCGAATCACCAACAAGTTAGAGCCCCGTTCATTGATCCTGTCGACCACCTCCTGCTTGGCCCCCTCACCGATGGCGAGCATCACCACTACTGCCCCCACGCCGATCACAATACCCAGCAATGTCAGTACGGTGCGCATCCAGTTAGCACGCAGGGAACGCAAGGCCATCACCACCGACTCACGCACCTCGCCCAGATCCGGCAGAGCTCGCTCTACCGGCGGCTCAACATTGGCATGGGCACGTTCGGCAAGGTGGTTGCGGTGACGAACATCGCCAATCAGATTGCCATCATGAATTTCCACCACCCTGTCCGCATGGGCGGCGACTTTGGCATCGTGGGTAATCACAATGACCGTATGACCCTGCTCTGCCAGTTGCTGCAACTGCGCCATCACCGCCTCACCGCTGGCGCTGTCCAGCGCGCCGGTGGGCTCATCAGCCAGAATGACCTTGCCGCCATTCATCAATGCCCGGGCAATGGACACCCGCTGCTGCTGCCCGCCGGACAACTGATTGGGACGATTCTCAAGGCGCTCCTGCAGCCCCAACCCAGCCAATAATGTCTCTGCACGATGCTTACGTTCTTCACGAGGCATACCCGCATAGATAGCCGGCAGCGCCACGTTCTCCCAGGCACTGGCGGTTCCAATCAGGTGATAGCTCTGGAAAACAAAGCCGAACATTTCGCGGCGTAGCCAGGCCAGCTGTTCGTGATCCATGCCGGTCACCGACTTGCCGGCAAAGCGGTAACTGCCGTCACTGGGCTGATCCAGACAACCCAGAATGTGCATCAATGTAGATTTGCCGGAGCCGGAACTGCCCATGATGGCAAGAAACTCACCGGCCTCGATATCCAGATCAATACCATGCAGCACTTCCACCTGCTGCTCGCCGGTAAGGTAGCGTTTGCGAATGTTGCGCAGCTCGATCAAGGCCATCAGAACAGTCTCGGGCCACGCGAACGACGTTGCTCACCATCCGTGGCAGAAGCTGCGGAAGACTGGCCGACAATGACACTATCGCCTTCGGCCAAGCCCTCCAGAATGGCGATCCGTACCCGGTTGCTGATGCCCGCCTTGACGCTCTGCTGCTGCACCTTGCCTCGGCTGTCCAGAATCTGGACCTGCCACTGTTCCCGACCAGCCTGTTTCACCGCCGCCACCGGCAGATTGAGTACATCGCGGGCGGACTGCACCACGAAAAACACCTGGGCTGTCATCCCCGACATCAACCGCTGTTCGGTATTGGCGATATCAAACTCGGCGGTATACAGCACCACATTGTTGACCACTTCCGGAGTGGGCAGCACCTGCCGCAGAGCGCTGTCATAGCGCAACTTGCTGTTGCCCAGTGTGTTGAAATACACCGACATCCCCTTTTGCAGCCGATCCACATCCGCTTCCGAGACCTGGGTTGAGACCGTCATCACCGAAAGGTCAGCAATGCGCATCAAAGTCGGCGTGGTTTGGTTGGCATTCAGGGTCTGTCCTTCCCGGGCCTCAATGCTGACCACCGTCCCCGTGCGTGGCGCATAGATCCTGGCGTAACCCAGACTGGTCTGGTCACCGGCAATGGCGGCCTGCTTCTGACGCACCTGTGCGTCCAGTACCTTGATCTGAGCCTGCGTCACCGCCAGTGCAGAGCGCGCACTCTGGAACGCATCTTCGCTGGTCGCCCTGGCATCGTGGAGGCGCTGCTGGCGCTGGAACTGGAGCCGGGCCAGTTCCAGTTCGGCCTTGCGCTGATCCCGTTGGGCACGCAAGGATTCCAGTTCCGCCAAACCCGCATCCACCTTGCTTTGCTGGACCGAGGCATCAATCTCTGCCAATAGCTGGCCTTCCTCAACCCGGTCACCCACCGCCACATGCAAACGGGTTAACTGCCCGGACACCTGAGCCCCTACATCCACATAGTCGCTGGGCTCCAACGTCCCCAGCGCGGTCACCAGCTCTTCCACATCCCCCCGTTCCACCGTGACGGTTTGCCACTGGATCTGCGGGGAAGACGCCATCCCCCAGCGCCAGCCAGTTACCAGCATCAGGAGCAGCATAATCAGTAAAACACCAGCCGTTTTCGGGTAACGGCGAATCCAGGTAGCCATGAACTGTCCACACACACCATGAATAATGGCAGTGAAGATAGCGAAGAAAGGTGCAAGAAATGTGGAGGGGGGGAAGAGAGGCTCTGGGCAAGTTGAATGACTGCGGCTCCGGAAACGTCCTGGAACCCTTACCTCGCTGAGGCAAGCTGGGCTCCTACAACGGCGCTTCAGAAACCCTTTTTGTAGAAGCCCAGCTTGCCTGGGCGAATCGAGCGGCTAAAGAAAGCGCCTACCCCCGGGAACTTTTTGGCCTTTCCTAATCCAATCGAGCGTAGCTCGTAGCTCGTAGCTCGTAGCTCGTAGCTCGTAGCTCGTAGCTCGTAGCTCGTAGCTCGTAGCTCGTAGCTCGTAGCTCGTAGCTCGTAGCTCGTAGCTCGTAGCTCGTAGCTACAACAACCACTTCAACCCAAGGTAGAGCTGATTACGGGCATTACCGGTAATCACATCGCCGTGGGCCAGACTGAGATTCTCGACAGGCCAGTCAAGAATACGAGTCACGCTCGCGCGAGCCTTGCGGCGATTCAGGTAGACCAGTCGCAGGATCGGGTGCCAACCCGGCTTCTGCCACAACCCGCCCATTTTCAGGTACCAGCGGGTAAAGCCATGATCACACTGGTGGAAATTCTCGATCAGGTCCGCGGCGATAAGGGTGCGACTGGCACAGTGGAAGAAAACGGTTTCATTGAGCATGGAGCCTTCAATGAACACCAACTCAAAGTCACTTCCCCAATCCGGGTGCGGCGTTTGCGAAAGCATCGCATCGAAGCTCAGGTCCTTGCGCTTTTTCGCCAGCTTGGCTGGACCATGCAAAAGGGCCTGAGGATAACGGGCCTTCACTTCAGCAGCGAACACATGATGGAACAGGTTCGGACAAACAATATGTTTTACCTCCCCGAGCCCGGCGAACTCTGCCGCCAGTGCATCATCCACCGGTATTGGTGAATGCAGCAGCAGTCCACCGGAAGACAATTTCACCACCGTCATGCGAGTTCCCAAATGCAAACCCACAAAGGTATGCGGCACAGATACATGCCAGACGGCATCAGCAAGGGGTTGAAGGCGTGACATCAGTTTCTCCTTGGTTTACTTGGCCCTGAGTGGATCAAGCAGCTTTTCCGTGCCATCCATTTTCAGCATCAGGGCCAGAGCCATCAGCCTGCCCAGCTCCCCTTTCGGAAAGCCCTTGTCAGCAAACCACAACAAATATTCTTCGGGCACATCGATCAACACGCGCCCCTGATATTTACCGAAAGGCATGGTGCGTTCCACCAGTGCTTTAAGGTCTTCCTGTTTGAAATCCATTACTGCCTGATATCTTTTGTAGGTGCCAGCCTGCTGGCGAAAACCGGGGGTCAGTTTAAAGTTGAAAAGCGCGGGCGAGGGGTTTGCGTTTGAGACTCTGTGCCCTCGACTTTACCGGCAAGCGCGGGCACGGCATTGCAAAACCGATGACTTACTCCGCGTTTCAACTTTGAACTTTAAACTCGCCCCACAGCCTACCCCGCGCACGCTCAGCCGTCGACATCCTCATGCCGGCAGGACTCCCCCGGCCACTCCACCTCGATAGTGGAGTGGGCAAAGCCGAAATCCAGCACCAGCGCCCGAAACTGCTGTTTCAATGTCTGTACCTGCTCCACATCCAGAGAGCCCTTCAACTCCACATGGGCACTGAATACATGCTGCTCACCATCCAGACTCCAGACATGAACATGATGCACCCCGTTTACCTGCTCCGGCTCACACAGCTGGGACACCAGCTGCTGCACATCCACATCCGCAGGCACAGCCTGCAGGAACACCTTCAGTGACGCCCACAAGTTGCGTGCCACATTGAAAAGGATAAACAGGGTAAAGCCGATGGACAGGATCGGGTCCAGAATCGGCACTTCCCAGACCATCAGCACCAGTGACACGATCAGTACTGCCACCCAGCCCAGCACATCTTCCAGCAAGTGCCAGCGGATCATGCTGGCGTTCATGGAGGATTGCCGTAACAGCCGCCAGGCGCCCAGCCCATTCACCACCACACCCAGCACCGCCAACCCAAACATCCCGGTGGCATCAGGCATTTCCGGAGCCCAAAGCCGCGGCACGGCCTCACTGATGATGAACACCGAGCCCACGATCAGCACCACGGCGTTGATCACCGCCGCCAGCACTGACAACCGCTGATAACCGTAACTGAAACGGGCGTCCGCCTTGCGTTTACTGGTCTTGCCCAGCACCCAGCCCATGCCAATGGCCAGGGTATCACCCAAGTCATGCACGGCGTCGGACAGGATCGCCACCGAGTTGACCATCAGGCCGCCCACAAACTCGATGATGGTAAACGTGAAGTTCAGCCAGAAGGCCAAACCAATCGCCTTACCCTCATCATCACCATGATGATGGCCGTGATGATGTCCATGCATCAGCGTTTCTCCATGATCATTTTCAGGTTCTCCGGCAGGGGCAAGGGTTTCAGTGGATTCACGTTGGCACCGCCAGTATTTCCCACCGGTACCCACAAACGGGACATCAGCAGGGCCGCCGGAATGCGTAACAACTGGCCCCGTACTTCAGACCAGTCTCGCCGATGCCAGCCAACCCTGAACATCCAACAGTGAGTGGTCACATGTGCCATGGTGCTGCGCTGGCCAAGGATATGCGCTCGCTCCAACCACGGGAACGCCTCTCCCCAACGCCCCTGTTGGCAAAGCTGCCGGGCTCTGTTCATCGCCTGCTCAAAGGCCTGTTGCTGCTGTTCGTTCATCATCGGCTACCTCTTCCTGCTATCCCATGCCTCCATTAAAAAAGCTATAGTGACTACAGGTTCAAGGGAGTCTCTGAATAACTCCTTGCGTACTCAGTCTTTTCAGGCTGGTTCGCAATCTAGGCGCGCTTTTGAAGGTGTATGTCCATCCATCAAAAAAGCGCAACAACGAGTGCGGGCCAGCCTGGAAGACCCGGAGGGCGCGGCCTGAAGCGCCCATCTGCTGCGCCTTGCCTCTCGGAAAGGGAACCACCCTGACCATCGAGGCAAGACACAACAGCTGCACGCTTCAGGCCACGCTGAGTACGCAAGGAGTTATTCAGAGACTCCCAAACTCTGGAGGGCAACATGAGCACACTTTTTTCCATCGGCGTTCTGAGCCGGGACACCGGCTGCAAGATAGAAACCATTCGCTACTATGAAAAAATCGGGCTGATGCCAGAGCCGGCACGCAGCGAGGGCGGGCAACGCCGCTACCACCAGAAGCACAGGGACCGGCTGCAATTTATCCGCCATGGGCGGGAATTGGGTTTTACCCTGGATGATATTCGTGAACTGCTGGCGCTAAGCGCATCGCACCAGCATGCCGACAACATCGCCCGACGGCACCGGGATGCGGTGCAGGCACGGATTCGCTCACTCACCGCCCTGCGCGATAAGCTGGATCGAATGATCAAGGAATGTGCTCACGGACATGAAGGGGAATGCCGGGTCATTGAAGTGCTCAATGATCATGGTCAGTGTCAACACGACCACAACGTAACAGGCGGCCAGAGCTGACCGCCTGCTCTATAGAGATTTACTCAGCAGATTGCAGTTTATCCAGTGTTTTGAGTTCGAAATCACTGGCCTCGTGACGCTCCCACAACTGACTGGAAGGCTCACCCCAGGCGCGATTGACCATACGACCTCGCTTGACTGCCGGGCGTTCGGCAATCTGGTGAGTCCAGCGCAACACATTGGTGTAGGTGTGCGCCTCGATAAACTCCGCCGCCTCGTACACCTTGTTGGTCACCAACGCTCCATACCAGGGCCAGATGGCCATATCGGCAATAGAGTATTCGCTACCGGCAATGTACTCGTTGTCCGCCAGCTGGCGATCCAGCACATCCAGCTGCCGCTTGATTTCCATGGTGTAGCGGTTGATCGGGTACTCGTATTTCTCCGGCGCATAGGCGTAGAAGTGGCCAAAGCCGCCACCCAGCATGGGCGCGCTGCCCATCTGCCAGAACAGCCAGTTCATGACTTCGGTACGCGCTCCGGGTTCTGCGGGCAGAAACTCGCCGAACTTCTCTGCCAGATACAACAGAATACTGCCGGACTCGAAGACTCTTCTCGGCGGCTCCACGCTGTGATCCATCAGCGCCGGGATCTTGGAGTTGGGGTTCACGTCCACAAAGCCACTACCAAACTGGTCGCCATTCTGGATGTTGATCAGCCAGGCGTCGTACTCGGCACCCTGATGGCCTTTCTCCAGCAGCTCTTCCAACATCACCGTGACTTTCACCCCATTGGGGGTGGCCAGAGAGTAAAGCTGTAGTGGGTGTTTCCCCACCTGCAACGCCTTGTCATGGGTGGGGCCGGCAATGGGGCGGTTGATGTTGGCGAATTTGCCACCGCTTTCCTTATCCCATGTCCAGACTTTCGGCGGGGTATAGGTATCATCAGTCATGAAGCGCTCCGGGCCCTTATCAATATGGATACCCACTATGGATACCGTATTGCGGCGAAACAAGCTGAAAAATCAGCACAAACCCTTCAACTGATTCAATCCATTTTTCCGGCTGGAGCAGCCTGCTCATGCTGCTGGACTTCCCAGAGATGGGCATAGAGCCCGCCCTTGGCCAGCAGCTCGGCATGGCCTCCCTGCTCGGCCACCCGACCCTTGTCCAGCACAATAATGCGATCCGCATCCATGATGGTAGAGAGGCGATGGGCAATGACCAGTGTGGTCTGCTGATGGGAAATTTCACGGATCGCCTTGAGAATAATCTTCTCGGAATGGCTGTCCAGTGATGACGTCGCTTCGTCGAATACCATGATCGGCGGGTGCTTGAGCAAGGCACGAGCGATGGACACCCGCTGCTTCTCTCCACCTGACAGTTTCAGCCCCCTTTCCCCCACCATGGTGGCCTCCCCTTTCGGCAGCGAAGCGATAAAGTCGGACAGGTAGGCAAGGCGGATGGCCTCACGGACTTCCTCATCCGTGGCATCGATACGTCCGTAGCGCACATTCTCGAAGATACTGGTATTGAACAGCACCGTGTCCTGGGGCACCACACCAATGCTTCCGCGCAAGGATGCCTGGCTTACGTTACGAATCGACTGGCCATCAATACTGATATCCCCACTGGCCGGGTCATAAAACCGGAACAGTAACTTGAACAGGGTAGACTTGCCGGCACCGCTGCTGCCCACAATAGCCACCTTCTGCCTTGACGGCACGGTAAAACTGACACCAGCAATAATTTCCCGACTGTCGCCATAACCGAAATGCACATCCTCAAAACGGATTTCACCCCGGGTCACCTTAAGCTCACCGGCATCATCCTCGTCGACCACCTTCGGTGCCACCGCCAGAATCGCAAACATGTTCTCGATGTTGGTCATGGCCCCTTTCATTTCCCGGTAGACAAAACCGAGAAAGTTCAGCGGCATGAACACCTGCATCATGAAGGCATTGATGAGCACAAAGTCACCCAGCGTCATCGACTCATTTGTGACCTCCACCGCCGCCAGCACCATGGCCGTGGTCATGGCTGCCGCAATGATCAGTGACTGGCCACCGTTAAGCGCAAAGAGTGACAGGCGATTCTTGCGCCGCGCCTCCTCCCAGCGCGCCAGATTCTCGTCGTAGTTGTCTGCCTCGAAATGTTCATTGGTGAAATACTTCACCGTTTCATAATTGAGCAGGCTGTCGATAGCACGGGTACTACTGGACGATTCGGCCTGGTTGGCTTCGCGAATAAAGGCCAGCCGCCACTCAGTGGCATAAACCGAAAAGCCCACATAGGCGACAACAGACATCACCACAATCAACGCAAACCAGACATCGTAATTCCACAGCAGCAGCCCGATCACCATGCCGATTTCCAGCAAGGTGGGCAGGATGTTGAATACCATGAAACGGAGAAGGAAGCTGATGCCGTTGGTACCCCGCTCGATATCCCGGGACAGACCACCGGTGCGACGGTTGAGATGAAAATCCAGATCCAGGGCATGCAGGTGACGGAACACTTTCAGCCCCACCCGGCGCATGGCCCGCTCGGTAACACGGCCAAACAAGGTGTCACGCAATTCGCCAAACAGCACATTGGAAAACCGCACCACCCCATAGGCCAACAGCAAGCCCAACGGCAGGGTAATCAGCTGGCTGGTGCCGTCCGCATCCAGGTCATCAACGATGTGCTTGAGGATAAACGGCAAGCCCACACTGGCCAGCTTGGCCAGCACCAGACACCCCACCGCCAGGGCAATCCGGGTACGAAATTCCAGCAGGTAGGGAAACAGGGTTTTGAGTACGGACCAGTCGATGGGCTTGGGGTTTATATCCTGGCTCAGGCCACGCATACAAAAATCCGTTCAGGAAAAATCAAAGCCACAGTATAGCAACCCAAACCCTCTGCCGAGACACACAAAAAAAGCCCGCGGGAGCGGGCCTTCATCATTAATGACTGGTAGCGCACACCGGTCACCTGTGAATGCTTTATATCTCATATTTGGCCATGCGGGCCTGCAATGGCCGAATCAATTCGCGGTTATCCTGATCCCAGGGGTGAAATCCAGGGCGAAAATAATCCAGGTACTCTGGCAGCAGCTTGCGCAGCGGCCCCGGCTTGGCCAGCAGCCACCAGTAGCCTCGCATCATCCGGCCCAGTGAAGCGTTACCTTCGCTTTTCAGATTGCGCCAGGTTATTCGGCTGATCGCAATCCAGAACATCAGGGTCACCTGCAGCATAATCAGCACCCGGTTCCAGTAGCCTCCATCGACACTCTGGTAGACATCGAATGCCACAGCCTTGTGCTCGGTTTCCTCCACCGCATGCCAGATGAACAGTTCACGAATTTCCGGATGCATCTTCTCCGAAAGCTCCGGCATGGTCAGGAACTGGTGGGCCATAATGGCGGTGAAGTGCTCCAGCGCCAGCGTCATGGCCAGCTGCTGACGCGCGGACAGGCGCTGGCGCGCCGCCGACAGCCCCTCAGACAAACGCCGCAGCGTCTCGCCCACCGGGTATCCCTTGTCTGTCAGCCATTGATTGAATGCCTCATGCTCTTGTCCGTGGTGCGCTTCCTGGCCAATGAAACGGCGGACATGCAGTACCAATTCAGGATCGTCCAGCTGATCTTGGTAATGCCGCACCGAATCAATAAAGAAACGCTCGCCATCCGGGAACACACTGCTCATGGCGGCAAAGAAGGCACTCAGAAATGAGTCACCACTGTGAAAATGGCGGTCGATATCCTTCCCGGGCCGCAGAGAAAGCTTTCGCACCGTGATATCAATGGCCTTGTTCAGACGGGCTTGTGCGGTCATGTTGCCTCCACGCTGTTGCTATCCGGACCGTCGCAAAACACCTACCTCAGGAAATATGCCTTGCATGCAGTGTGCGCTCGAGGTCATGTCGCGTCATTCGCCGATCATTTTGGGCCGGGCGTGACGGGTTGAACATGGGGCACCCAAACCCCGAGCCGCCCCGCTCCAAAGCAAGGCATGGCACAGACTCATGGCCGGGGTTTGAATGGAAAGAGTGCGATTCGAGCCTCTGGTAACAGAGCAGACAATCCTCACCCGAGGCCTCAGGACTGGCGCTGTTCAATCCACACTTTCAGCCCCTGGCTGTTCAGATTGATATCAAACCCCAGCACGCCCTCAAGCGCCTCATCGGACAGTGCCACGCCATGTTGGCGGGCCTTGCCGAACAGGTAGTCCCGCAATGACAACTCCAGCCGGGCCATCAGCCCTTCGCTGTCACCGCTGGCTGCCTGCTCTGCCAGCGCCACATAGTCATCCACCATGGCCAACAGTCGTTGGCCCGGCTCCTCAGGATCTTCCAGCATCCCGTAATGCGTCAGGAACATGCGCTCCGGGTTCAAGGACAGCAATTTGCGGATGGAAGCCTTCAAGGCAGGCGGATCAAACTGCACGGGCGTAGTGGTGGGCAGGATAAAGGGGCCGTTATCCGTCACCAGAGAAGGATAGGACAGGCCGAAGGTATCCCCGGTGAACAGGCCTTTCGAGAGAGGATCATGGACACAGAAATGATGGCGGGCATGGCCCGGGGTGTCATAGAACACCAGCTCGCGATCGGCCAGCATCACCGCGTCGCCATCGTCCATGATGCGCACCCGGTGTTCATCCACCGGGATGATATCACCGTAGAGCTCGGCAAATGCGGCCTCGCCATATACCGCCGTGGCGCCGGCCTTGAGCTTTGAAGGATCGATCATATGGCGTGCGCCGCGTGGGTGAATCAGCAGGGTAGCCTCAGGCAACGCGGCCATCAGTCCGCCCACACCACCGGCATGATCCAGATGCACATGGGTAGCAATCACGTACTGGACGGTACGGCGATCAATCCCCTTCTCATCCAGCAAGGCCAGGATCAACGGCACGGTGTGATGGGTGCCGGTCTCGATGATGGCGCACGCGCCATCCGCCTCCATCAGGTAGCAGGCTGCCAGCTCCTCATGGACCATGGCGGTATCAATGCGGGTAATACCAAACGGTAGTGGGTGATATTGCTGAAAGGTCATGACGTGGCTCCGGACAACAGCGAAGCCACACTATACCTTTGCCCTGCCGGTCACCACAGCCGACCAAAGTGGCGAGGGGTTCAGTCCGGGCACGCTACCTGATCAATGGCGGCCGCGGACCCCTTGAGGGAGAAATCCGATACATACAGGGCACTCCCTTCCTGATCCAGGTACACCACCTCCAGGGTCGCCCCCTTGCGCAGCGCCTTGATGATCGGCGAGTTCAGCGAAACCGCACTGGCAAAGATCAACAGATGGTTGCTCGCATCATGCTCCCCGTAGCGAGGTCCCACGTCACCATAGGGCACGCCATCCACATAAAACTCCCGGGCCACCTCACCGGCTTCAAACTGGCTGGCCAGATCGGTGCCCGGTCCACCGGCAGTGACAAAGCGCCGGTGAGCCAGCACATAGGCGGGCTGTTCACTTTCCTGCTTGCACAGCATGCCCACTGCAAACTTGGCAGCGCCATCATGGAGGCCGTGCTCACCGGCATAGGGATGACCATGGTATTGCCCCAACGACCACTCCGCATGCGCAGACACACTGAGCAATGCCAGCAGACCTGTCAGGAATAACGTTTTCATCCTGAACCCTTCCCTGTATGCAATTTTCACAACAAGACTACCCTACCGTCAGCCCGGACGAAAATGCCCCGCCAGGCAACGAAACCTCCTGCCCCGTCACGTACACCCACGCTGAACCACAAAAAAGCCCCGTGATTACGGGGCTTGTTGCGTCACTTCAGCGTCAAGCGGGCAGCATCAACCAGGCTTGGCCAGACCTTCTCCCACTTCACCACCATAGTTTTCCGGATGCTCGCGGGCATCCTTGATGGCGCGCCAGGCTTCTGGCACCCAGCGTTTGTTTTCGTCCAGCAAGGGCCACAGGGCGCGCATTACGCCACCGATCAGCTTGAAACCCAGCTGGTCCAGCCAGGTCCAGCGAATGCCGAACACTTCCCGGTAAGCCGGTGGGTAAAAGCCCTTCTTCAGGTGCCAGGTCAGCGAGCCCATGAAGTACTGGTAGATGCGCCACTGACGGTCCGACATGGTGGTCTTGGGGTGCTTGGGCTGACCGGTGTAGTGACCCCGGTGTTCCACATACTCGGTGGCCGGGTTCACCTGCAGGCGGTTGCGGATGGTGTCATCCAGATACGCCCAGTATTCGTCGGTGGTGGCCGGCATGTCCTTGTCGCGGATGCCCATCTGGCGACCAAACTGCAGCCACTCCTGGTACAGCTGCTGCTTGTCAGCTTCGCTCAGATGATCGCCGTTGAACTCAGCCAGATAGATCATGCCGTAGTAGGTGGTGATATGAACCCAGGTATACAGCTCCGGGTTGAGGGCATGGTACTTCTTGCCGTTGAAGTCGGTGCCCTTGATATCGCGGTGCATCTCGCGCAGACGGGTGCCGAAATCCCTCACCCCTGCCTCGGTGTTGTAGAGCACCGGCCAGAGCAGGGCAAGCGAACGCTCAGCACGCCCCCAGGGATCTTCCTTGTAGGCAGAATGTTCTTCCACACCGGCGCCGATGCCCGGGTGGGCCACCTGTACGGTGGTGGTGCTGGGCAGCAGAAACAGCACCCGCGCATCACCAAAATATTTCCACATCAGGGAATCCGGTCCCAATACAGCCTGTTCCTGTGTCATCGCATCTACTCCAGAATCCGTCAGGGCCATCGCCCTTTCCTCAATGAGACAACGCTACCCGCTACGTCTCACCTTGTCCCCTGGAGTAAATAAAGGATTGCAGCCTGTTCATGACCGGAAATATGCCGCACTGGCCAAAATCATTGTCGCTTCGCGAAAGAAGCCGGAACTTCGTCGAAGTTCAGGCCTTTTTTGACACAACCTTCACGAAATATGGCGAAATGCCCGCTTCTGAGGGTCCGCCGGCAGGTTTTTATGCAAGGCCTTGCGAAGCATGCGCACATTCATGGCTTCACTGAGTCTTGCCACCCCTGGCATATGATAATGGGAGTAGGTGGAGACTTTGTTCATGGCTTTGTAGGCCATCACCGCCCGCCACCAGAAGGCGCTGCGTGGCAATTCATAGACATCGGCCAGATCATCACCCAGGCAGATACGGCTCAGTTCAAACAGCAACTCTTCTGACAGGTTGAACGGCGGCTGACGCGCCAGCGCAGTGATCACCGCCTGGGCCAGCATCCGCCCCTCATGGTTGGGGTCATACTGGCGCTCACGGATGCGCTGGTACTGGTAGATTTCCTCGTCCAGGGAATCAGTAAGCATCTCGTCACAGAGGCCGTTCTGTCTCGCCATGAAACGCCACAGGTGATGGCTGGCCGCCTTGTCATCGTCACTCAGCGACGCACCCATCCGCTCCATACCGCGCTGGGCCAAATAATCGAACTCGATGATCGTGAAGGCCATGTCTTCCTGATTGATGGGCTCATCATACTTCGTCGTATCCCACCCCTGCTCTCGCAGGTACTTGCGCACCATGGCGTGCAGCAACCGTACCTCCATTACCGTACGGTGCCCCTGCGCGCCGGGGCGCAGCCCGCCGGGGACATTCATGTTGTGGGTCATCTGTGAGGTTTCATACACCCGGCGCAACACGTCCTGGTGCAGGCGACCGGTGGCCACCAACACATGGGTCGCCTTGCTCAGGGAATAGCCCTCCACCAGGCTGCTCACCAACAGGGCAATGGAACGCACATTGGCAAACCCCAGATTCACCCGCGCCGCATGTTCTACCTGCTGCCAGTCCACCCAGGAGGGGATGGTGTGACAATGATCCACATAATCCGAGAACACCCCACCCTCGCTTTTTGCCCTCGCATAGACCTCGTCCAGCATCTGTGCCGGCCGGGCCCGCTTGAGTTGCGCCGCCACCGAATCAGCTAGCGGATCACAGGTGTAGCGCATGCGATCCATGACGCTATCGGAGTATTTGGCTTGCCAGGCGGGGTTGGCGGAAGGCGCGATAATGGCTGCAGGTGCATTCATGTTGTTATCTCTTGCAGTTGGCACTCAACCGACCATAATCCAAGTAATTACTTGGTTAATACTTGATTTTATGGCTGACCTACCCCTGCACCTGAGCTCGCTCAAGAAACAGCCCGCCCAGCCCCGTGCCCGGCGCACCGTGGAGCGCATCATCGACGCAACCGGCGAGCTGATCCTCAACCAGGGAATGGAGGCCCTCACCACCAACCGGGTGGCCGAGCAGGCCAACGTGAATATCGCCACCCTGTACCAGTACTTTCCTCACAAACAGGCCTTGCTCAGTGCGCTGGTGCAGACCCACATGCATGATCTGACCCGCACGCTCAATACCCTGCTAGAGGGACTGGGTGACGTCTCGGTGGCAGAATCCACCCGGCTGTGGGCCACCCTGGGCATTCAGTATTTCCGTCAGAATGACAACCTGCTGAGCATGTTGATTCAAAGCCAGCACGCTCTCACTGCCCTGCCGGAAGGCAAGGAATTCGAGCGTCGCCTGCTGGAGGCCATGCACCGCTTCCTGTCACGGCAGCGCGACCGCCTGCGGGTTGAGAATCTGGATCGGGCCATCTATGTGGCCCTGCATGCCTGCACCGCCATACTGTCACGGCATCTGCTGGAACCGGTGCCCTATTACCGGGATGAAGAAATTGTCGATGAAGTCGTCACACTGATGACGCGTTATTTCTGTTGAAGAGAAGGTTAGAAAGACGCTGCACGCAACACGCTTCATGCACCACGCAAACGCAGAATCAAAACCTGAAAAGCGGATTTACCGCAGAGGACACAGAGTTCACTGCGCTAAAACATCACGGCTTCCTGGGGGGAGGTGGCAGGGAGGCAAGAGCGTACGACAGATAATCCGGCGCGATTCCAGAAAGCCCACCCTTTTCTCAGTGAACTCTGTGGCCTCTGTGATAAATAACGCCTTAGCACCTGATGCAAAATCGTCAGCTAAAGGTTTCCACGTATAGCGCCTCCACCTTCTCCCGGGCCCAGGGGGTCTTGCGCAGGAACTTGAGGCTGGATTTCACCGACGGATCCTTGCGGAAGCAATTGATGCGAATCTCTTCACCCAATGCGGCCCAGCCATAGTGCTCGGCCAGATCAGTCACCATCTTCTCCAGCGTGATACCGTGCAACGGGTTATTGGGCTGACTGGGGGACATCATGGCTCCTCATTCATTGGGAAACAGATCAAAGGGGGGAGACTCTGGCTCATACTGCCGGCGCCACTCCCGTGGCGTCATCCCGGTCCATCCCTTGAAGGCCCGGGTAAAGTTCGCCGGGTTCAGATAACCCAGCATTTCACCTATCCGTCTTACTTCCAGATCTGCCTGCTGTAACAACCGGCGACTGTCCCGCACCCGCGCCTCTTCCAGCAATTGCTGATAATTGCATCCGCGCTCCTGAAGACGGCGACGCAAGGTGCGCGGTGTCTGGTGAAGCTGGTCGGCCACCTGCTCTGGAGACGGGTACCCTTCCGGGCCGGGCACCAGCAATGAACGTACCTGATGCACGATGTCATCGTCGCGCTCGATGAGCAGGCTTTCCCGTTCACATTGCTCAAGAGCAGTACGCAGCGCCTCCGGGTTGGCCGTCGGCAAGGTCTGGTCCAGCAAACTCATATCCCCGGACAGGTATAGCCCGAGCCGGGGCCGGGCAAACCGCACCGGCGGCAAGCGCGCCTGCCAAGGGTCAAAGTCCGCAGGGCGCTCCCCCGGCAACCACAATTCCAGCACATCCGGTAATACCGGGATCAGGAACTGCACGCCCCTCAACATGCTGGTCAGGATGGAACTGAGCATCAGCCAGGACAACATGGGGCTCAGGGTAATTTCCGCAGTGAGTTCAAGAAACACGGAATCCGCTTCGCTATGCACCTGCAGCCGGACCCCCCGGCCACGCAGATGCCAGTAACGCTCCAGGATACCGATTGCCTCACGCACCGTGGGCGCACACATCAAGGCATAGCCCAGGTTGCCATGGGCGGTCAGCAGCATGCTGTCGCCGGTGGAAAAGCCCAGGCAGTGATCCCCGGTAAGCTCATGGGCTGCCGCCACAATACAAGCCACTTCATAAAGGGAGAACTTGCCCCCTGGATCCACGAAACACTGCTCGGCCACCCCCGCCCGTGACAACAAGTCGCTGCGGTCGGCCCCGCGGCCCACCGCCACATCCACAAACGCCCGGGGATAGGTGGCAGCCTGACTAGGCTGATGCACCCAGTCCGGCAGGGCGTCGCGCTTTTCTGTCAGTTGTGCGAGAACAGACACTGCGGTCATTTGGCCACCGATGATAATTATTATGTCCTCGCAGCGTCTCACGCTTATGCGGTTTTCACCAGTACATTAGGAGCCATCAAATACCTATTGGCCCGATGAGCCCGATAAGGAGAAGATCAATGAATGCCATCGTTCCGGTAAAACCCGGCAAGCTGCGCAAGCAACTCAGCGGCACCCTGAAGACCCTGAGCAAAACGCCGAAGGGGATGATTCCCAAGGTACGACGCCCCAACTTCACCTTCACGGAGGGCGACGTGCCCCGTTACTGGTGGGACAACAACCCGGTCAAGACGCTGTTGCTGGCCGCCATGTCCTCCGGCTTCCCTCCTGGTGAACGCTTCTTCATCGATTCCGTGCGTCACTTTGAAGGGCAGATCACCGATCCGGAACTGAAGAAGGCGATCAAGGGCTTTATTGGCCAGGAAGCGCACCACTCCCGCGAACATGACATGCTCAACGGTTATCTCCAGGAACAGGGCGTAGATCTGGCTCGGCTGGAGCGGGAAATCCTCGGTTTCATGAACTGGATGCGCAAGAACCTGAGCCCGGAACGACAGCTGGCCCACACCGTGGCGGTGGAACACTTTACTGCCCTGATGGCCGAAGAGTTCCTGCTCAAGTACGACGCCCTGGAGGAAATGGACCCGCGCATGGCGCCAGTCTGGGCGTGGCACGCGGTGGAAGAGTCGGAACACAAGGCGGTGGCATTCGATGTCTACAAGGCCATCGGCGGCAGCGAATTCACCCGCATCACCGAGATGATGCTGGTCAGTGTGCTGTTTCCACTGTTCACCTCCATGCACCTCTATCAATTGATGCGCGATGAAGGGCAATTGCGCAACTGGAAAGCCTGGCGTGAGACGCTGAACTACATGTGGGGCAAACCCGGTGTCTTCCGCAAGCTGCTGCCGGGTTATTTCAAGTTCTACAAGCCCAGCTTCCACCCCTGGGATCACGATGCCCGGGACCTGGTGGAGAAGGCCAAGCAAAAATGGCTCGGCGATATGGCCTGAACGCCTGCGCTTTCCAGCGGCCCTCTGCAGTGTACCCTGCACCCGCTGTCTTCCGGCACCGCACGCAGACGTCCTCCCTAACAGGGTGTGCGCCTGCGTGCGGAAACCGTCATCAGGTCACATAACCGTCACAGTTACCCCTACGGCTCATGCGGCCGCTCAAGGCTTGTCCTAGAATACCGACGTAAGGCTCCTGCCCCGCGCTCAACAGCGGGCAGACAACAACACGTCAACGCCGTCGAGTAAGGCAATACCTTGAAACGGACCAGGACTGCCCTTGTTACCCACTGCATGGTTTCCCTGTGCCTATGCGGACCATTAGAGGCAGACAGCAACAGCGAAGAACTGATCGCTTTTGGCCGCACCCAGGCGGCCCATATCGCCGCACGGGCCGATGTCATTGCGCAGGTGGAAGAACAGAACCGGATCAGCGAAACGCTATCCGATAAACAGATTGCATTGATGGACCTGCGCTGGCAGCAGCAGTACGGGCGTGCCCATGCGCCTCTCATTCACCGGCTGATGAACAACCCGCTATCGGATTCGATGCGCTCCCTGCAGCTGCGCAGCAGTGAGCTGATCACCGAAATCATCATCATGGACAAACGCGGCCTCAATGTGGCGCAAAGCAGCGTCACCAGCGACATCTGGCAAGGCGACGAAGCCAAGTGGAAGAAGACCTTCCCGCTCGGTCCGGGCGCCGAACACATCAGTGACATGGGCCGCGATGATTCCACCGGCAGCATCCAGATCCAGATTAGCCGCACCATCACCAACAGCCAGGGGCACCCCATCGGCGCCGTCACTGTGGGCGTCGCCCCCCTGCAATTTTAATAAGGCTCTTCAATAACGGAGCGGGGAGCGCTGCCAGTGACCAACCTCCGCCCTCACCTCAATAACGCCAATCCAGCTTCGCCCACCATAGCCGTCCCGGCTCGTTAATCAGGGTATCCGCAGGAAATCCGAAACCGGCATTGCCCGCCAGGTTGAGGTGCTCGTTGTAGGCACGATCAAACAGGTTATCCACGCCAGCGCTGAGCGTTATGCTGTCAGTGGTTCGCCAGGCGCCGTTCAGTGACAACACACCGAAACCCGCACTGCTTTCCAGATCACGGCCCACCACATTCCCCTCATTCAGGGCAATACGATCCTGAGACGCCACCAGCCGCCACAGGGCAGAGGCACTCCAGTTGCCATGCTCATAGGTACCGGTAAAACGCGCCTCCAGGGGCGGCATCTGAGGTAACGGCGTGCCACTATCCCGCTTTTCTCCCCAGGCGTAGGCCAGCGTCATATCGCCACTCCAGCGACGGCTGAACTGGTATCCCGTGCCCAATTCCGCACCGGCAATGCTGGCATCCACATTGGTTACCCGGGTGATGTCACGCATCATTGCCGCTTCGTAGTTAAACAGGATGAAGTCTTCGATCTGACCCGCATAGACTGACGCCCACCATTGCAGCGCTTCCCCTTGAGATTGGACACCCAGATCCAGCTGGGTAGTCTTCTCCGGTTCAATGCTGTCGAAGGCATTCAGCTCACCCGCCGGCCCCTGGTCCGGGGAAAACAACTCCCAGTAATCCGGGAAGCGCTCGGTATGCCCTACACCCGCAAACCATCGAGTGGACGAACTCACCGCTTTTTCGAAACGGACAAAACCCGCCGGCAGGGTACCCTCACGGCTTTCGTTGGCGGTGGGGTTGGGTGTAGCCATCATCCCGCGGCCAACACGCTCACGCAGGTCGTCTACCTCATGGCGATCCACCCGCAGACCAGCGATCAAACGGGCATCCTCACCCAGATCACGCGTCAGTTCAGCAAACACACCGTACTGGGCAAACTCCGCATCTTTCACCCTGGGCTGGTCTTCGTAGGCATCCACGCCCATGGCAAAGCGATTGCGATGCACGCTGCGCTGCATGTCCGTACCCGCCAGAAATGTCCAGTCACCAAACAACCAGCTACCCTTGAGCCTGCCCCCCAAAGTACGACGATCCACATTGCTGGCCACCGGACCAGCCATCATCCCGGTACCGGAAGGGCTTCGCAGGGTGTAGTTATCCATCACATGATCGGCATAGTTGTAATACAGCTTCCCTTCCACACTCTCCAGCACATCGCCAAGGTTTTGGAACACCGCGCGCAGCCCCAGACTTTCACGCAGAAACTGCGCACCATCCATACTGCGTCCGGCATAGCGGGCTTCGCCATCCCCCGTACCTGCTGTTAGTTCAAGCACTGTGTCCGCATCGGGGGTCCAACCAAGGGCGAGATCACCGTTCCATTTATTCCACGCGGACGGCACGTATTCACCGTTACCGTCTTGATAGTCATCCGACTCGGAATGACTGCCTGCCAATCGCAGGTAACCAAGTGAATTACCCAGGGAGGCATCAAGGCGCTGATCACGACGACCGAAAGCGCCAAACAGCAACTGTGCATCCACCATGGCGTCTGGCTCGTAAAAGTATTGGGGATCACGCTCAAACAGCACGGTGCCCGCCGAGTTTCCGGGCCCCCAGGCAACTGTCTGCGGTCCCTTGATGACGGTCAGCCGATCAAAGTTTTCAGGCGCGATATAGGCGCTGGGGGCATCCATGCGCACCGGACAGGCGCCAATCATTTCACCGCCATCCACCAGCAGCTTGATCCGTGAACCGAACTGGCCACGCAGCACCGGATCTCCGTTACTGCCTCCATTGCGGATGGCTGAAAAGCCGGGGATGGTCTTGAGGTAATCCGCCGCGTCACTGGCGGGCACCGGCTGACGGGGATCCTTGGGATTAGCCTCGGTCACGGGTCCAGCCGAGGGCGCGACCGTGGTCACGATCACCGGCGCCAGCTCATGGGGCAGCACGTCAGTTTCGCTGGCCTGCACGGCAGACACCAGGCAACCAAGCACAACCCCTGTCAGAACCCTACTGCCCGAAGCAGAAACACCCAAGAATAACGGCAACGACATGACACCCCCCAGACAGTGAAATAGATGACCTGGCGGACAGCCCTGCCAGGCGGCGCAAAGATTATCACCGCCGCGACGTCGGCTCGTGCGGCATATTGTCGCACCGGGGCTCACCAGGCCAAGCCACGTTCCTCTGCCTTTTCTCCGGCATCTCTCATCAGCACTCTTCACTTGACGTGGACCCGGGATCGTCAACCATCAGCGCATGACCACAACCACGCCGACCCGCCTCGACACGGATATCACAGCGCTTCCTGCCACCCCCGGCATCTATCGTTTCTGGGGTGAAGGTGAGACGCTGCTGTATATCGGCAAGAGCATCAATATCCGTCAGCGAGTGCGCACCCATTTCCAGAACACGGCGCCGCGAGCCCGGCGTATGTGCCAACAAACTTGTCGTATCGAGTACACCGAGACCGCCGGAGAACTGGGCGCCCTGCTACTGGAAAATCGCGAAATCAAGCAACGGCAACCGGTCTTCAACCGCCGCCAACGTCGTTACCGGCAACTGCAGACCTGGCTGCTCAGCCATAACGAGAAGGGCTTTCTGGTACCTCATCGTTACCAGCCAGACCCGCAGCATCCGCTCTGGCAGCAAGACTGCTACGGGCTGTTCCGCAGCCCCCGCCAGGCGCAACAGGCGCTGGAGCATTGGGTTCGGGAAGCCCGGCTTTGCCCCAATATCTGCGGACTGGAACAGGGCCCAGGCCCCTGCTTTTCCTTTCAACTGCAACGCTGTCAGGGTGCCTGTTGTGGCAAGGAGTCCGTCGCCAGCCACAATCGACGATTACTGGCCGCACTTGAGACGCAGCAGATTCAGGCCTGGCCCTACGATGGCATTCTGGTTATTCACGAACAGGGCGAGAGTGGCGAAGACTTCCACCTGATTCATCAGTGGTGCCACCTGACCACACTGCCACACCCGCCCACACGGGAAGATCTGGACCACTTTGAGGATGCGGTCTTCGATCTGGACAGCTACCGGATGCTACTGCACTTCATCAATCGCGGCGCCCACTGTTTTGTCATGGAATGAACCGTTGCAGCCTTCACAACCCATTGCCGTGAGCCCGCCATACTGAAGGCATGAATAAACCATCGTCCCCCGACACTGTCAGGCTGATCACGGGTGCCAGCTCCGGTATCGGCCTGGCACTGGTGCAGCACTGGTTGTCTGAAACGGCGCCGGTGATTGCGGTGTCCCGCCATGCGACCCGCAACCCGGCCCTGCAATCCTTGCAACAACAGGGACTGCCACTGACCTGTATGGATGTGGATATTACCGGGGAAACGGCATTGGAAACGCTTGCGCATACCTGCCGACAGAGCAACACCCTGCCAACACAAATCATCAACTGTGCCGGAGTGCTGCATGACAGGGATCGTGGACTGGTACCGGAAAAACGGCTTGAAGACATAACGCTTGAAGGGCTGCACAACAGCTTTGCCCTGAACACCTTTGCCCCCATTCTGCTGGCGCGCCATCTGCTGCCATTGCTGCCACGCCGACAGCCAGCCCTGTTCGCCAGCATCAGTGCGCGGGTGGGCAGCATCGAAGATAACCATCTGGGTGGCTGGTACAGCTACCGGGCCAGCAAGGCTGCCCAGAACCAGCTACTGCGCACTCTGGCCATCGAGACCCGCAGGCGCTACCCACAACTGTGTGTCATGGCGCTGCATCCCGGTACCACCGACACGCCGCTGTCCACACCGTTTCAACGCAACGTCCCGGAAGGGAAGCTCTTTTCGCCTAAACGCGCCGCCCGGCAACTTGCTCACATCATGGATCACGCCAATGAAGAACAGCATGGCGGCTTTATTGCCTGGGATGGCAGCACCATTCCATGGTGAGCCAAGGCCGGTCAGGTCTGGGTGAGTTTCAGCAAGCCTGCGGCATAGGCATTCACATCGAAGGGTTGATCGTTCTCTGCACTCAACGCCACATGTTCAGCCAACACATCTGCCATTTTCTCCAACACCGTGTCGTGTTCTTCGCCTTGCGCGGTCAACGCCATCATTACCAGTCCGGCTTCACGGGGATGACCATCCGCTATCTGGTTTTCAATCGCTTCCACTAGCCGGGCAAAAGCGAAACCGTCTTCCGCCTGCTCGAGTTCTTTCATGATGTCTGTCCTTTTATCGCCCCGGGTTCAGGGCCTGACGTCCCGCCGGTTAAACACTTCCACGGTCTGGTTCCATTGCTCAACCACCCCGTTCTCCATATCCGCCGCATCGACGATACACTGCTCCAGGCACTGCTTGTAACTCTGCATCTTGCCCTGGTAGGTCACCAGCTTGTTACGGGCAAATTGTACCTGCTCATTGGTGGCCGTGTGACCATCGGGAATCTCGGGCTTTTCCGGCAAGTAACAATTACACAGCGCGGACGCCTGACCGGCGGTCAAAAGCATAAACGGGATCAACAGTAATCCTGATCTTCGCCACATTGTTCTTCTCCCTTATTCGCGGCTCTATCAATGATCACATGATAAAAGCAGCGCAAAAAATTGCGCGGCAGTGCGTCACTTTCTGCGTCACGACAGTAACGCCAAAGCCCTGCACGAAGGGAAAAGAGTGAAGACACAGTGGAAGGCATCGCCAGCGCTCGCTGAACGTGGTGTAACGTGGGGAGCCCCACAGAAGAGTCGGACAACCGTAGCAGGGTTTACGACCAGTCAGCCTCGATGCCCGCCGAGATATACGCGATAAAGCCTTTGGAAAACGCATCAAAATCAAGCTGAAAACTGTTCGCCTTGCCATTGAGATCCGGCAACCGCCACAACAGTCCCTGATCCACCATGCCGTTGAGCGAACTGTTGATAGCCAAGAAAAGATGCAGACGCACCATCGCTGCGGGCTTGTCCGGGATCACTTCCCGGATCTCTTCTTCCAGCCCCCAGATCAAGGATCCGAAGTAACGAATCAACAGATCCTGACCAAGCTCGCCCTCCTCTCTGATCAGCCGAGCCATGAACCAGACACTTTCACGGTCGTCGAGCAGAAAGAAATAGAGTGATTTCACCAACACCGTAGAGATGTCACGCACCTCCACTGGACGACGGGCCTTCTTGTCAGCAAAATCCTGCCACGCCTCACTGGTAAAATGCTCAAAACGTTCCGCCACGTCACGCACACAGGCTTCGATAAAATTGTCTCGCCGGCCAAAATAATAGCGTATGGCGGCTTCATTCAGCACACGGGCCTTGCGTTGCACTTCACGCAGGGACACGGCCGTGCCCTTTTCACCAAACAGTCGAATGCCTGTTCTTATCAGGCGAGATGCCACTTCCTCGCTTTTTTTGGCTTGTGGAGCCTGCTTCATGTTGCCCTAACCGTCCAGAATTCAGCCCTCAGTATAGAGGAACCCTCCCATCGCCGGACAGGCAAAAAAAAGCCCCGCATAACGCGGGGCAACAGCATTCCATTTCAGTGTAACCGCAGGCAGCTCTCATCCAGCACACTGTGGGCAGCGCGATAGTCTCCCGATTCAATCCGTTCTTTTGCCTCCTGCAGGGCGAACTGTATCTCGGCATAATCCCCATTGCCCACTTCACCGGCAGCCAACCCTTTTTTCAGCATTTCCCGGCTCTGCCGCCACAATGCCTCGAAGGCAGTGGATTCCGGCGCATCAGCCCAACTGTAATCCACCCTGTCTCTATTCACGTCCCAGGCCAGCACCTTTCTCGCGCTATAGCAGATGGCATCCCGTGCCGCCTGGTCAAAGCGGTCTACAGGCGAGTACTTGCTTACCCCACCCGTCAAAGGGGGAATCACGTCACGCAATGCGGCACCCAGCAAGCCGCCGCCCAGCACTTCCGTCACCCCGACCAGAGCCCCTCGTCTCAGTGGCGAGTTTCCAATGACCACGCTGCCGTCCATGTCTACGCCGGTCACGGCAATGGACTCTTCCCGTGCAGGTGTGGCGTTGATCAGGTCACCGGTCATACGGTCGATGATGGTGAGGGTCATCACCAACGGCGCAAACACCTCACTGCGCTCAGGATCCATCTGCAGGCCCAGCCCGGCGATCATTACAAGCGCATTTTCAGAAATGCTCGCGATCTGGATATTTGAAGCTTGCAGCTCCGCCGGCAGGGGCAGCCCCACAGCATCCAGTGCATCCGTAAGCAACTGCAGTATCGGCAACAACAGCAGACCACCGGAAAAGATCCCGTCCAGTTCAGCGGACCAGCCCAACTCAGCACTGTTGCCATGATCGATAATCTGGAACACCCCGGACCCGGTCGCAGCATAGATATAGTGGTCATAAGGTGACACCGCCAGAGACCCGAGAATCTGGTCGCCCACATTCACAGACCAAACCAGTTCACAATCCTGGTTGAACGCCAACGCATTGCCATCATTATCCGAGGTGTAGATACGCTCCCCACCGGGAAGCACCGCTGGCGTGGAGGCCGATCCGCCCTCGAAAGGCACCGTGCAGTCAGACTGGAACTCATATCCATCGCCGTCCGGGACCAGATTAATGGCATGCAGGGCACCAAAGCGGGCCACACCGTCTTCCTTGCCATCCGCCGCATCCGGCATCGTGGCCGCGATCCAGAGACGATCCGAATCCGGATCGGTGGCATAGTAGTTACTGACTACCATGTCTCCACCCAGCGCCACCGCCACAATAGTGTCGAAGATCCGGGCATCCTCAGACAGCTGCGCTCCCTCAGGCACAAACTGTCTACGCATGGCCACCTCCGCCCCTTCCAGAAGCGGGGCCGGCAAGTTCAGGCCGGTGTTGTCCACCGAAGGATCGCCTTCAATCTGATAGGAGGCGCGTAACGCCCCGGTTTCCCGGGAGAACGCCATCACCAAACCATCCCCATAGACCGCCACCACGCTGTCGCTGGGCTGGTGATAGTTCATCCCCCACAATCGCCGCTTGATATGGGTATCAAAATCTTCCGTGGCCGCAGCATCAACGGCCAGGCCGGTATTGGTACACCACTTCACCTCGCCGGCTTCATCGATGGCAAATACCCCGCGCAACCCGCCCGAGTAAACGATTTTTTCACCGCTCTCTGGATCATCAAGAATCATGGGGGTACCGCCCTGGCCAATCTGCCCGGGTCGCACCACCCAGTTTCTGGCTCCGGTATCCTGATCAAGCGCAAACATGGAGAAATCAATATCGGTTTGCGATACCGGAAAGACATGTGTGCCGTAGTAGCCATGCATGCCCGATGTCACACCTTCGGGCTGGTAAAGCTGACTTTCCACGGTCCATTCCAGTGCCAGACTCCCCGGGATCGTCAGGTCAACCTGATCATTGTTGATCACATTGCCATGAATGGTGGCAAAGCCCTGCCCTTTCGGAATCACCTCACTGGACTGTATCGCCGGTGAGCGCGATGCCAGTGACAGCTGTGAGAAATGCGACAAGGGCGTCTGGTCCTGGTGTTTCACGAACCTCTTCATCACCCCAGGTAACTCACTGACACTGGCTTCAGGGGAGGCGGAAAAGTCCACATCCATTTCCTGGCAGAACCCGTCGGCAGGTGACGCTGGAGGCGGATCAGCGGGTACATCCGCATCCGGCACCGCCCGGACTTGTGAAACCGGCGCAGCACCAGCGGACGACCCCGAGCCTCCACAACCGGCCAGGGCCATTACTGCCACCAATAGGGTGGCCCACGGCAAATTCCGACGATAGGACATCGCACTCTCTCCTGAATTGTTGTTATTCCCTTTCCCTGACAGGCAGGGACATGATTCAGGAGGCACAGTACGAAGTTAACCCAACCGGGTCAACCCGATTGGGTTAACTTACGTTTCCAACTGTAACCCGCTCTCCCGTGCAGACCCATAACGCGGCCACGCCGCAGCGGCACACCCCATCATCCTGAGGCCAGCCAATCCGCCATCTTGTTAGCCAGGTCATCCAGCACCGTGCCGGCATCCAGCCCTGCCGGCTTCATCAACACCAGATGCAGCAGACTGCCCGCTGTGGATGTGGCCATCAGGTAAAGGCTACTGGGCGGCACCGTCAGCCGATAATGCTCACGGGATTTCGACAGGCCATTCACCACCACCCGCAGCAATTCCTGCTGTAATTTCTGCGCAGATGGCAGCTGCTGCACAAAGGGCACCTGAAAGATCAGCACCTGAAGCAATTTTCGGTGCTGAGAAATTAAATCATGCAGGGCGCCGATCAGATGACGCATGGCACGGTGCAAATCCTCGCGGCTGTCGGTACGTTCAAAACGGGCATTGAGGGTGGCCGAGACATCCGCCAGCAAGGTGTCGGCAAGTCGGGCCACAATCGCCTCCTTACCAGGGAAGAACTCATACACCGAGCCGATACTCACCCCCGCTACCTCCGCCACTGCATTAGTGGTGAGCCCGGCATAACCGCGCTCCTCCAGAATCCGAGCACAGGCTTCCACCATGGCCTGCACTGTCGCTCGGGAGCGAACCTGCCTGGGCTCCTTTTTCATTGAAAAATCAGCAGGTTGAAGCGTCTCTCTGGACATTTTTCGGCCTCCCTTCGGCACATGCTAATCCGAGTTTTTCCGAGCATATACTCAGATTAGACTGGATGCATTCGTGTGTTACCGCAAAGGTTTGAGAAACCGTGTCCAATGAACTGAAATTCCGCCTCCCCAAAGTGCTCCCCTACTTCAGCCGTGCTGGCCAGCATTGGCGCTGGAATGTGAAGAGTCTGATCTCACCGAAACAGGCCCTGCATGATCGGGTCAACGGCAAGGTGGTGATCCTGACAGGGGCCAGTTCAGGAATCGGCGCCCAGGTCGCCATGGAACTGGCGCAGGCCGGCGCCACTCTGGCACTGATCGCCCGCAACCGGGAAAAGCTGGACGCCCTTGCCAGCGAGATCCACGGGCGGGGAGGCAAGGCCCATGTCTATCCCGGAGACCTGACCGATTTCGAGGAATGTGATCGTCTTTGCAAGGCAATCGACAGAGAGCATGGCCGGGTGGATATCCTGATCAACAATGCCGGCCGCTCCATCCGCCGCTCCATCAAGTTCACCTATGACCGCTTTCACGACTATGAGCGCACCATGCAGCTCAATTACCTTGCCGCTATTCGCATGGCCATGAATGTGCTGCCGGGCATGGAAGCCCGTGATGAAGGGCACATCATCAATGTGTCCACGGTCGGGGTGCAGGCCAACCCGGCACGTTTCTCTGCGTATCTGGGCTCCAAGTGGGCACTGGAAGGCTGGACCTGGGTCGCCGCCAATGAGTTTGCCCATACCAACATCCGTTTTTCATCGCTGAACTATCCGCTGGTACGCACCCCCATGATCGCCCCCACCAGGATCTATAAATACATGCCGGTGATGTCCGTGGACCGGGCAGTAAAATGGATGCTGGATGTGATCATTACCCAGAACAAACGCAAGCTCGGTGTCTTTGGCAAAGGCGCGCTGGGCATGTACTACCTGTTGCCAAAGACCTCGGAGTCCATCGTCAATTTCAGCTATCAGACGGTCTATGAGCAACCGCCGGAGAATTACATATCTGCAAAAGTGCGCGCCCGCGCCTGTGCCAATGAAGATAAAGAGGACAAGAATGAAGATCACGTGAGCACACGACGGCAACCGGAAAGCTGACATGAGTCACATGTGCGCACTGCCCTCTAACAGAGGGCCGATGCGCGCCCCTTCCCCGGTATTCCCACCTTCATATCCGGCCTCGCACCTGTCATTAAAATTACCTATTTATTCTATAGAAAAGAAAACCCCGTTTTATCGATTTCACACCTAGCCGGGACCAACAGTTAGCTTTAGATTGGATACATAACATTCACCATTTGATCCAAGGGAGAGTATCCAATGAGCAACGCAACCGCAGGGAAGTGTCCGGTCATGCACGGCGCCAATACATCAGCAGGAAGCGAGGCGACCAAGTGGTGGCCGCAAGCGCTGAATCTCAACATTCTCCACCAACACGATACGAAATCGGACCCCATGTCTGCGGGCTTCAGCTATCGTGAAGAACTGAAAAAACTCGACACCGCCGCCCTGAAACGTGATCTCACAAACCTGATGACTGACAGCCAGGACTGGTGGCCGGCGGACTGGGGCCATTATGGCGGTCTGATGATTCGTATGGCCTGGCATGCCGCTGGCTCCTACCGCATGGCCGACGGCCGGGGCGGTGCCGGCACCGGTAACCAGCGTTTTGCACCGCTCAACTCCTGGCCGGATAACGGCAACCTGGACAAGGCTCGGCGACTGCTGTGGCCAATCAAGAAAAAATACGGCAACAAGATCAGCTGGGCTGACCTGATCATCCTGGCCGGCAACGTGGCCTATGAATCCATGGGCTTCAAGACCTTTGGCTTTGCGTTTGGCCGGGAAGATATCTGGGCGCCGGAAGAAGATATCTACTGGGGCGCGGAAGATGAATGGCTCGCCACCAGCGACAACGAAAAGAGCCGCTATTCCGGTGAACGCGATCTGGAAAACCCGCTGGCCGCGGTAATGATGGGACTGATCTATGTGAACCCGGAAGGGGTGGACGGCAATCCTGATCCCCTCAAGACGGCTCACGACGTCCGTGAAACCTTCAAGCGCATGGCCATGAACGACGAAGAAACTGTCGCACTCACCGCCGGCGGTCACACCGTGGGTAAATGCCATGGCAATGGCGATGCCGACACCGTGGGCCCGGAACCGGAAGCGGCCGATGTGCACGAGCAAGGCCTGGGCTGGAACATCACCGCCACTCGTGGCGTGGGCAACCAGGCCGTGACCAGTGGCCTTGAAGGTGCCTGGACCACCAACCCTACCCAATGGGATCACAGCTATTTCGATCTGCTGCTCAACCATGAGTGGGAACTGAAGAAGAGCCCTGCAGGCGCATGGCAGTGGGAACCGGTGGACATGAAGGAAGAAGACAAACCGGTAGATGCGGAAGATCCGTCAGTGCGTCACAACCCGATCATGACCGATGCCGATATGGCCATGAAAGTCGATCCGGAATACCGCAAGATTTCTGAAAAATTCCACAACGACCCGGCCTACTTCGAAGATGTTTTCGCCCGCGCCTGGTTCAAACTGACCCACCGGGACATGGGCCCGAAGGACCGTTATGTCGGGCCGGAAGTCCCCAGTGAAGATCTGATCTGGCAGGACCCGATTCCCGCCGGCAACAGTAGCTACGATGTGGACGCGGCCAAGGCAAAAATTGCTGCCAGCGGCCTGAGCATCCGCGAAATGGTCAGCACCGCCTGGGACAGTGCCCGCACCTTCCGCGGCTCTGATATGCGTGGCGGCGCCAACGGGGCACGCATCCGCCTGGCGCCACAGAAGGACTGGGAAGGCAATGAGCCGGCCCGCCTCGGCAAAGTGCTGGGTGTACTCGAAGGGATTGCCAACGATGTGGACGCCAGTGTGGCCGACATGATCGTGTTGGCCGGTAACGTAGGGGTAGAGCAGGCGGCCAAGGCTGCCGGCTTGAACATCAGCGTACCGTTCACTCCGGGTCGTGGTGACGCTACTGAAGAGCAGACCGATGCGGAATCCTTCGAACCGCTGGAGCCCATCCATGATGCGTTCCGCAATTGGCTGAAGAAAGAGTACTCGGTACCGGCAGAAAAGCTGATGGTGGACAGAGCCCAGTTGATGGGCCTGAGCGCACCGGAAATGACCGCATTGATCGGCGGCATGCGTGTGCTCGGCACCAATCATGGTGACAGCAAGGACGGGGTCTTTACCGACCGCGAAGGCCAGCTGAGCAACGATTTCTTCGTCAACCTGACCGACATGAACAACAGCTGGAAACCGGTTGGGAGCAACCAGTATGAAATCGTGGATCGCAGTAGTGGCAAGGTGAAGTGGACCGCCTCCCGTGTCGATCTGGTGTTCGGTTCCAACTCCATACTGCGTGCTTATGCCGAGGTGTACGCCCAGGATGATAACCAGGAAAAATTCGCCAACGATTTCGTGGCCGCCTGGACCAAGGTTATGAACGCGGACCGCTTCGACGTTTAAACCTCAGCCCCAAACGCCCCCGTATTTTCATGCGGGGGCATTTTTTTGGCCGCTCTGCGGCTACATCGCGCGGCACGCAAAGCAGGAAGGATCGACCTGTGGGAGTTTGCTCGCAAACGAAGTTTTTCCCTGCCTTTCCCAAAACCATTTCGCGTTCAAGCTCCTTATTCGCCAGCCACCCACTGCTGGGCACGGGCAATCTCTGCAAAAGGAAAATGTCGGATCTCGGCGGACACAAAATGGTCGGCGATCTTTTCCGCCAATATGCCAAGCGAGGAATCTGTCACCAGCGCCACACGGCGAACGGCCCGGTGATGGTCACGGACGAAACGCAGATGGTGCACCAGTGCGGAAAACGACTCCCAACCGGGGAAGGAGTCCGTGGCGATAACCAGCCCTTTCAGCTCGCCGTGACGCTCTATGGCAGGGTCAATCCGGGTAGCCACGTCGACGAAATCTGCCTCGCTCAGCGGTGCCTCGGGCCAGACACTGGCCACATTAGTGGCCTCGTCGTAGAGTACTTTCATGACTGTCACTCCCTTGTTCAGTCTCCGTAAAAATGTCAGCCCGGAGGATCCGGACGCGTCTCATCATCGTCTTCCCCGGAAGGCTCGTCCATGGGGGTGAGTTCCAGCTTCAGACCATCGGAGGTGAAGAAGGGGGTATCTTCCTCGGCGACCTCTTCCTTCCCTTCTGCGTCTTCCTGTGCGGGTTCGGGTTGCGCCTCCTCCAACTCGCCCCGAGCGGCCCTCAGCCACTCCGGCACGTCATCATCCGCTGCCTGCTCCTCATCTTTCGGGGTGAGTTCAAGATGTTCCAGATCCGTGGAGAAGGCCTTGGCTTTCTCCAGATAGTTGCTCAAGACCTGCGGCTTTTCCTTGTCGTCCGGCAAATACGCCTGGAAGAAACCGCGCATCTCCACCAATTCATCTTCCAGCAACAAGGGCACCAGGGTGGAATACATATCCATCAGGGTAATGGCGTTCTTGGAGGAATCGGAGGTGGTCGCGGACTGCAGCCGGCTGGCTACCGCCGCATTCAGGGTATGCAGATCATTATAGATATCCGTGAGGCCATCGAACTCTATACGCCCCTGCCCACTGCGTGTACGGCTCAGAAAATATTGCGCCAGCAGATACATGCCCGACACCCGGAATACGGTTTCTTCCTCCGAGCATAGAGGCAGATGGAAGCGGGCCAGCGGCTTCATGAAGGCGGTCTTGGGACAGCCACAAATCGGGTATATGAGGTCCAGCATGGAGGCGATCACCCGCTGCAACGGGGTTTTCTGGCGCACCCGCCGCTCTTCAGTGATCACTTCCACAACAGCCTCATCAATGGAACGGGTGTCATGGAAGCGGTCCACAATGGTGTGTAACTGCAATGCCAGCGGACAGTGGGTATGGGTGTCCGTAGACAGGGGACAATGGGAACACTGGCGGTAATCCAGACGCGTCCAGGCAGGCGGGTCCGCCACCTCCTCCCCGATCAGGTCAAAGGTCTCGTCGTCGAGCCGGAAGTTGAATGTTTCCAGTCTGTCCTGATCCAACTTGATACGATAAATGATGTCGACAGAGTTCATGCTGTGTAACGGTGTCCACCATAGTCATTCTTGTTATTCCCGCAGGAATGTCCTTGTTTTGGGCCCCTGGCCAGTGACGCTCAGGCCGGGTCAGCTTGTTGCAGTCCCTTCTGCTCTTCGCGACGCAGAAACAGCTCCACGCCGATAAAAGCGAAGGGAACCACCGCCGCCAGAAAGATCAGTAACCACACCATCACAGACCAGTTCCGGCTGTTACTCACCCACAATGACAACACCATGTAGACCAGAAACAGCACTCCATGGGTCATGCCGATCATGAAGACATAATCGCGACTGATCAGCCCCAGTGACACACTCAGGATCACCAGGAAGGATAGCCCTTCGGCCAGACTCGCAGCGCGAAACAGATTCAACACTTGTTTTCCCCAGGTAAAGGCCACCTGCATACCGGCATCCTGCCCGGTGCGGCGCCAGATTCTGCCCGTTGCGTCTGCACGGGCCTTGTTCTGTGAGACGACAGTGTTGTCTGCAAACACGGCCATGACAAGGACGGCAGTCACAGCAATCGCCACGCCTGTCCATTGCCACTGTTCATTCCTCCCCCTCCCGGAACGAGGCAAGGGCCATGTTCTTCAGCAAGGCCTGATAAAGACGCACCGCCCGAATCGGTTTGCTGACAAAATCATCGACCCCCGCAGCAAAAGCAGCCTGTTTGTCCTCCCGGCCCGCATTGGCGGTCATCGCAATGATCACATTGTCTCGCAACGCCGGCGTCTGCCGTATCCGCCGCGTGGCCTCATAGCCATCCATGACCGGCATCTGCACATCCATCAAGACCGCGTCATAACGCTGCCTGCCCAGCGCCTCCAGGGCCTGCTGGCCATTACTCGCAACCGCCACATCTACCCCCGCCTGCATCAACAATTCCCGCGCTACCATCTGGTTCACTTCGTTGTCTTCGACCAGCAATATCTGGCAGCCCTGAAGTCGCTGGAGTTCTTCAGGCTCCAGGCGGTCTTTATGCTGTGGCACCTTGCCGTCGGTAATTCCCATGCGAGTGGTAAACCAGAATTCACTGCCCTTGCCCGGCTCACTTTCCACCCCGACCTGGCCGCCAGTGGCCTCCACAATGTTGCGGCAAATTGCCAGCCCCAAACCCGTCCCGCCATACTCCCGGGTGGTGGAACTGTCGCCCTGCTCGAAGGGACGGAACAAGGATTTCTGCACCTCCTGAGGAATGCCAATCCCCTGATCGCGCACCAGGAATCGCAGCTTGCAGGTGCGGCCATCCTGATTGATGAGTTTGGCGGAAATACGAATATCACCATGATCACTGAACTTGATGGCGTTGCCGATATAGTTGATCAGCACCTGCCCCAGCCGGAGCGGATCACCATAGAGATGGTCAGGCACCCCCTCAGCCACGTGAAACACAAGGTTAAGGCCTTTACTGGCTGCACTGTTCGCTAGCTGGCTTTCCACATTATTGAGCACTGCGCGCAGCGAGTAATGCTGCCGGTCCAGCTGGAATTTCCCGGTCTCAATCCTGGAGAAATCCAGCACGCTGTTGATGATGCCAAGCAGATGCTGAACTGCGAGATCAATCTTGCCGAGATATGCGCTCTGCGTTTCATCAAGTCCGGTTTTGCCCAGCAGTTCCAGCAAGCCCTGAATGCTGTGCATGGGAGTACGAATTTCATGACTGATATTCGATACAAACTCGCTCTTGGCCCTGCTGGCTGCTTCGGCCCGGTCTTTCTCGCGATTCAGCTCAAGCGTTCTGATACGAACCTTCTGCTCCAGCTCCTCATTCATCTCAAGTACACGGCGCTGGTCACGGCATCGCTCAATGGCAATCGCCGCCAGGCTGGCAGAAGCGGCAATCGTCTCGATATCGTCATCATCGGGGCGATGAGGTTCACGGTGATAAATGGCGAAAGTGCCCAGCACCTTGCCGGCAGAGTCCCGAATCGGTTCAGACCAGCACGACTCCAGCCCCGCCTGCAGGGCAAGTGCGCGGTAATCATCCCATAGCGGGTCGGTATTGATGTTTTCGACGATCACACGCTTACCGGTGTAGGCCGCCGTGCCGCAAGATCCCGCCCGGGGACCGATTGGCGCGCCATGAATCGCGTCGTTGTAGAACGACGGCAGATGGGGCGCGGAGCCAAGAGTGACATGATCACCGCTGGCATCCAGCAACAGGATGCTGCACAACGCGCCCGGATGCTGGGCTTCCACTCCCAGCACAATGGCATCCAGAATGGCTGGAAGGTCTGCACCGGTGGCAATCAGATAGAGCGCACGGGCACGGGCAGCCTCCCTGGCCTCCATCTGGGCACGCAGCGTCATGTCGGTCAGTACGCCCATGGAACCGGTGTAGTTCCCTCCTGCATCGAACAGTGGGGTACTGCCCACCTTCACCAACAGAGAACGGCCATCCTTGTGCAGGAAGCGCAGCTGCTGAAATTCCTCATTCTGTCGCTGACGGTTGGTCAGGGTGATATGGGCCAGCGCGCGGGATTCGCGCGGGTCAAGAAACTCAAGGGCAGAATGGCCACACAATGCCTGCTGCGAATAGCCCAGCATGGCTGCCAAACGGGGGTTCACAAACTGGATCCGGGCCACATGATCCAGTACCCAGATCCCTTCATCTGCCATCTCTACCATGCGTTCATAACTGACGCCCAGAGAGTGCGTAACAGCATCCAGTGATAGCGTATTCATAACCACCCCTTCCGTGGGGACAGGCGGGCTTCGCCCGTTTCAATGTGTCCGTTTAATGTGCGCCTGAACCCGCCTCAATCCAAGGCAGACTAAAGGCCAATTCGCCCGTAATGCCACTGCCCCTGAAAATCCAGGCCATTGATATAAAAGGCTTTTCCTTCAGGGCATTCCAAAATGCATCAAGCTCTTTCCTGTTATGCATCTTTCGTATAAGAAGCACGCCGCGGACGGAGGAGCGTCATGGACGCCGCAGGGTGCGGCCCGGATTTTCACCAAACCAGCGTTTATAGGCGCGGGAGAAATTACTTACATGATTAAATCCCACGGTCTGCGCCACCTGCTTGAGCGCCACCCCCTCTTCCTCAAGCAACCGTCGCGCGCAGAGCATCCTCTCGCTGCGCAGAAACTCGGCAAACCGCTTGCCGGTCTGCAGCTTGAATAGGGTATTCAGCCGGTTCTCGGTCAGCCCCATTTCCTCGGCCAACTGACTGGCCACCAACGGGGCACCGGGTTCTGCCTGAATTCGCGCCACCAATTCACTGTGGGCAGCCAGTTCCCATTCTGCTAACGCCTCATCCCGCTCCACCGGGTCGCCGCAGTACCCCTCAATCAATTCATGCAAAAAAAGAATGGACAGCGCCTCAAGTTGAAAACGTCGGCCTGGCCCCTGAAGTTGGCGGGAAAACATGCTGGACGCCACATTGCGCAACTGTGCGGACACCTCCACCTTGCGAATGGCCACCTCTTCCTCTCCGTCACCCAGGAACGGCGCAAGTCGCTCCGGGATGGCCTCCCCGAAACGCTGGGCCAGCGATGCCAGAGTACAGGTCACACCCACATGGCGAATCCACTGTCCGGCCGGCAGCAGATAACGCGTTCCCGGTGTATCCACGCGCATCAGCAATGCCTCATCTTCGGAGCAGGATAACAATGACTGTCCTGGTGGCTGGATATGGATATCCCCCAGAATGTTCCAGCTTCCCCCAATCCATCCCGGTGCAATGGAATTCTGCACTGCGAAATACGCCTCTTCCTGCACATTGAGCTCGGCAATACGCAGTGTCAGGCCGGTGCCAAAATCGACTCTTTCGATGCGCCCGCGCACACCGGGAATCTCGAACAGCTCCCCCTCCACCATGTGCAGCTCATCACTGGGGGCGTCGAATATTGTCAATCGGCCGGAATCCCGCCTGTCGTCGTTCACTGCAAATTCCTCTACCCCAAAATGATAATTATCAGGGAAATGATATAAATATTTGCGCATTAACCCCAGCCAAGTGTGCTACGTTTCCCGCGCTAACCACAATATCAATGGGGCACCCACTGCCCCGCGGGGGAAACAATGCAATTCTGGCGACGCATACTTGCACGGCTTGTGCTTGCAAGTTTATTACTGCCCATGGCCGCTCTGGCAGACCTTATTCAAATCGATGGTTTTACACCCGTCGTCGGCAGCGCCACCCGTGACGTCACACAATTTCCATTGCCCAGTTCGTCCACCACCACCAATGGCTCCAGTTTCTCCGAGTCCGGCGGCAAGGCCCAACTGACCCTGGGCGGCAACGGTAATACGGCAGGGGCCGTGGAACTGGTATACAACTTCGCCAGCCCCATTGATCTTACCGACGGAGCCACCAATGACCAGTTTTTCCTGGTCATGGACAGCATTACCCGCGCAAACGCCCCGGAAGGTGAAAGCATCGCGCTTCATGTCAGCATCAATGTGACCGGCGGCGGCAAGACCGGCACCTACAGCACCGGTATCGGCGAAGTGCCCACCGGCCAGTCACTGGCACTGAATTTTTATTGCGACGTTAACCCGGTCTGTTTTTCGCAAGGGCAGGCCCCGGACTTTTCCAGCATCACCCAGATCCGGCTCTGGCTGGCCTTCCCGAAAAATTATGCTGAAAACAATGACACCACTGCGGTGGTAATGGACTCGATGTATGTCACCCCTGGTGGCGGCAGCTTCCCGCCCGCCTTTACCAGCGCCCCGGCCAGCAGCACCTTCCGCGAAGGGCTGGCGGGCGGACCTGTGCAATTTGCCGCTTCCGGCATCCCGGAACCCGACATCACCCTCTCCGGCAGCCTGCCTGCCGGGGTCACCTGGGACAACACCAACCATCACCTCAGCGGCACCCCCGCTGCGGGTACCGGCGGCGTCTATCCGCTCCAGATCAAAGCCAGCAGCAGCGTGGGCTCGGTCATCAAGAACTTCAATCTGACTGTGGAGGCACCGCCCGCCATTACCAGCAGTGCCGCCACCACCTTCCAGCAAGGGGTCAGCGGCAGCTTCACCGTCACTGCCAATGGCTACCCGGCGCCCACTTTCAGTCATACCGGCACCCTCCCCCCCGGCGTCACTTTCAGTAGTTCAGGGGTTCTCAGCGGCACCCCCACCAGCAGCACCGGTAGCTACCCACTCACCCTTACCGCCAGCAACGGGATTGGCAGCAATGCCAGCCAGGCATTCACCCTCACCGTGAATCGCCCGCCCAATGCCACCGCTTTTTCGTTGAGCGGCCATGAAGACACCCCGCTGACCATCCCGGCATCCGCGTTCAGCACAGCCATTACCGAACTGGATGAGCAGGCCGTGTCCGTGGTGATCGCCAGTCTGCCGGTGGGCGCCAACGCCGGCACCCTGAAAAAGGCCAATGGCAGCCTGGTCTCGCTGGGCGAAACACTGCCCCTTGCCACCCTGGACCACCTGACCTTCGAACCTGCCAGTAACTGGTCCGGCACCACCAGCTTTGGCTGGCAGGCCACTGATGGCTCCCTGTCCAGTCCCATGGTCTCCGCGCAGCTGACCTTTGCAGCCGTGAACGACGACCCGGTGATTGCCGAAGGTGACAGCGGCGATTATGCCACCGATGAAGACAACAGCCTGTCGGTGACGCTCAACATCAGCGATGTGGACAACACCGAGCTGACCACCGCCGCCCTCCTCCAGCCTCTGCATGGCAGCCTGGAGATCAACAACGCCACCGTCATCTACACACCGGACCAGGACTACTATGGCACCGACAGTTATACGGTCCAGGTTCTGGATGGCGCCGGCGGCACTGCACAGCATGCCTTCAGCGTCACGGTCGCTTCCGTAAATGACGACCCGGCCATCGAGCAAGGCAACGCGGTCAACCTGACCATTGATGAAGACAACACGCCCACCGCTTTCGCGCTGCAACTGAACGCATCCGATGTGGAAGACGGCACCGCCAACACCCTGGTATGGAGCCTGCAGAGCGCGGCGACCCATGGCACCGCCAGTGTGTCGGGCGCCGGCCCCTCCCCGGCCATTGATTACACCCCGAATGCCGACTACAACGGCACCGACAGCTTTGTGGCACGGGTCACCGACAGCCATGGCGGCCACGCTGACTTCACCGTCAACCTGACCATCAGCGCTTCCAACGATGCGCCGGTGATCAACGGCACTCCGCAGCAAAGCGCGGTGGAGAACGTGCCATGGAGTTTCATTTCCAACCCGACAGATGCCGACGGTGACTCTCTCACCCTGACCCTCACCGGCAAACCTGACTGGGTCAGCTTCGACAGTAACAACGGCGCCCTCACTGGCACCCCAAGCAACGCCGATGTGGGCAGCACCGCCAACCTGACCCTGACGGTGAGTGACGGCACCAGCACCACCCCCCTCAGTTTCTCGGTGACCGTACTGGCGGATTTCGATGGCGACACCATCCCCGATGTGAATGACAGCGACATTGATAATGACGGCATGGACAACGACTTCGAGGAAGCCGCGGGACTGGATCCCTATGACAACAGCGACGCCAGCGGTGATCTGGATGGCGACGGCATTAGCAACCTGGACGAGTTCAACAACAACTCCGACCCGGCTGTGGATGATTATCCGCCCACCCTGCCGATGCCGCCAGAGACCCACGCTGACGCCACGGGTCTGTTCACATTGGTTGATCTCGGTGAACTACTCGGCCAGGACGGTCGGGATGGCCCGATTCCGGCCACCCCGGACAGCGCCTATCTCATGTCAGGACAGTCATCGATCTCACGAACCGCCACCGACCAGGCCGGCAACGAAGCCAACGCCAATCAGCTCGTCTTGCTCAACCCGCAGGCCAGCTTTCCCCAGACGCTCCACAGCGCCGAAGGGGATACCCTGACCATAACGGTTTATCTCAGTGGCCGCCCTTGGGCATATCCCGTCGAGATCCCCTTCACGCTTGGCGGCACGGCCGACAGTGCAGATCACAACCTGGTTGCCGGCACCATTTCCATCATCGACACCACCGGCAGCATCGACGTGTCCTTTACTGATGATGGCATTGCCGAGGGCAACGAAACCCTGCAGCTGACCCTGGGAAGCGACAAGAACGGCCTGGCAATACCCGGTCTCTATACCCAGCTGGACATCGTGATCCACGAAGACAATGTGGCGCCGACTGCCCGCCTGGTCGCCAGCCAGAACGGCCGCCCGACGCGCATCGTGATTGCCGACCAGGGCCCGGTCACCGTCACCGCCATCGTCGATGACGTCAACCCGGCGGACAGCCTCAGTACCGACTGGACCGGCACCGATGCCGAGCTGGTGGATTCCGACGCCAGTGACAACACCTTCACCTTCGACCCCGCCCTGCTCGCCGCCGGCACCTACACCGTGGCCCTGGCCGTCTCCGACGGCACCCTCACGGACCACACCAGCCTGGCACTGAACGTGCTGGCGGAAGCCCCTGTGCTGGGTAGCGAGAACAGCGATGCCCACGGCTGGGCGGATGATGTGGAAGGCTTTGGTGACGTGAACAACGACGGCGTACCCGACTACCTGGATGCCAATACCTTCGCCATGAACATGGCCCGCATTATTCAGGCACGCCCGGGCATCAGCGATCAGTTCCTGCTGGAAACCGAGCCGGGCCTGAGCCTGCAACTGGGTGCCACCAGCCTGGCACTGGGGGACGGCGCGGCCACCCTGGATATCCAGACCCTGATCGACACCTTCAACGTGTCGCTGCCTGCCGGCATGCGTGTTAATGACGCCACAGAAGCGCACGACATCATCATCGATGGCCTGAACCCCGGGGCCAGCACCGTGGTGATTGTTCCGCAATCCAGCCCGCTGCCGGCCGATGCCCGCTTCATTGCCCTGGCCAATCAGACCTGGACCCGGGTGACGACCGCGCAGTCCGCACCCGGCGCAGAAGGTTACTGCCCCTCCCCGCAGGACAGTCGCTTTGAAGATGGCCTCGGCAAGGGGGACTACTGTGTCAGCCTCTCCGTCACCGACGGCGGTAACCATGATGCGGACGGCACCGTGAACGGCCGCATCAGCCTGCGCGGTGCAGTGGTGTCCGCGGCCGCCGCAGACAGCCTTGAAGACTATGACCCCTTCGCCTCAGGCTCCGGCAACGGCGGCAGCCCCGGCAGCTATATCCTGCTGCTGTTGACCGCCCTTGGCCTGATGCGCAGACGCCCGGCGGCCTGATCCTCAGTGGCAACAACAAAAAGCCCCCGAAGGTTCTGCCCTCGGGGGCTTTTTTATGGTTCATCGCGGATTAGCGGAGGGGGCTGCTACCAAGGCCTTCCCGTAGGAGATTCTATGTTGTCCACCCCTTTTATGAGGCAGGCATAGATACGTAGTCAGTACGGCTCTTCATCAGCGCGAAGGCGATACGGACCAGCTTACGTGCGAGGATGACCAGGGCCTGCGTTTTCGCCAGGCCACGGTCGAGATAACCTTGGTAGACACCCGCCCAGCGGGCGCTTTTACGAGCGGCCATGGCCGCACAGTAAAGCAGTCTGCGGGTCTCTGAGTCGCCTTTTTTGGTCAGCTTGCGTTTTCCCGTTCTGGTGCCGGAGTCCTTTACATGGACATCCATCCCCAGGAAGGCGACGAAGGCGTCGCTGTTGCGGAAGTCTCCTCGCAGGAAGGCCATGACCAAGGCGTAAGCCGTCAGATCGCCCACACCTTCCAGAGATTTGCAGCGTTGTACCTGATCGCAGAGCCCTGCCTCTCTTACGGTGTTGCGAAGATGCTTCTGGATTAGTGTATCCAGACTGTTGATCTGTGAGATCAGCCTTGTCAGGCTCGCCTTGAGAATCTTTTCGCCACCCAGGCTCTGTTGGATCATGGTTCGCGCCTTGATCAGCGCCGCGCGGCGGCGTAGCAGTGTCTGCAGTGTTCGATACGCCTTGGGCGGCGGGCTCCAACGGCGCAGATCCTCCTTCTCTCTCTGCAGATGGCGGGCAAGCAGCTGGGCGTCAGAGGCGTCTGTTTTAGCTCGGCCGCCTGTTCCCTTGCGGTAGCTGCTGAGACGTGAAGCATCAATGACGTAAATGTGGTGCCCTTTGGCATGGGCCAACTCGATGACTGCCATGTGGTAAGTCCCTGTGGCCTCAATGGCGATCTCACAGGAGCATGGCAGGCTCTTGAGCCAGTGTTTAATGGCTTTGGGGGTGTTCTCGATGGTGAACGTCTGGCCCTGGAAATGAATGACCAACTCGGCCTTGGCGACGTCGATGCCGACGATAGATCTTGCTACTTGCATTGCCACTGAACTGCCCCTTGAGCTAGGTTACACATGCTTGTCGGGGCGCACCTAAACGCTGGCTTGCTGGTATCGTCGGTCTGAGGTGCAACTCAGCCGATGGATTCTTTATCGGCGTATGAATAGGTGCGGGGTGGGGCCAAGTCTCCTACCGTCTGTACCCTGAGGTCAGATGCGTCGTTGGTCCCTCCACCCCGGCAAGTCCTGCATCATTGCAGGAGAGGCATTCAAACATACAAGCGTCGCTAGCGGCGCGATACCAGCGCTTTACTTCGCCCTGGCTGAAATCGATGCCTGGTGGGAGTTCAGCTTGCTGAACGAAGGCTCTGAGCAACTGATCCTGATCCAGGACTGCATTCGTTCAGCAAGCTGAACTTCCCACACTATCAGCAAAGCCGGTTTTACCACAGAGGTCGCAGAGATCACGGAGTGAAAACAATGGGCGGCCTCCGTGGTCTCAGTGTTCACAATGTTGTTGATTCTTGCCAGCAATGCAGACCTAAGGGGTCCGCCACTTGTCACGCAAATGCTGCGGGCCGATATCCTCCACGCTGTAGCCACCAGGATGGCTCGGAAACTCTTCCAGCGTCAGCAGCTTGGGCGTCTTGCGATGCGGCAGAATACGCATCAGCCGCGCCCGCAAACGCATGATTCCTTCCACCGTATTGCGCATACGCTCACTGGGCAGGGGATATTGCATGGCATTCAACAGCGGCTCATCCATCAGCGCATACACCAGTGGCTCGGCGCTTTTCCACAGTGGTTTGGGCAGATAGAAACTCAGCAACAGATCCCGGGTGGCATTGGCTACCCGTACCGTGGCATCGGTATTGGCAAAGGTCTTCGCTTCGTAATCCAGGCTCCAGGCTTCAAACGCCTCATAGGTCTGCGGAATATTCTCGATGCGCATGCGCTCGCCCACCGCACGCCAGAAATGGAACAGAGCCAGCCGCTCATTGGGATACAGCTTTCGCCAGCCGAACTTGTCCAGCCAGCGCACCGGCTCATAGATAAAGGTAGAAAGCGTATAGAGAAAATCGTCGTTACTGATGTCGTAGCTACCGTGGATCCGGTTCATACGCTTGATAAACGTTTGCCCACGCTCGGATTCGTAGCCGTTTTCCAGTATCTCGTTAACAATGACCGCAGTGTCGTCATAGCGTCGCTGTGTGTCGCCGGTAAATTCACCGGTCCTGTCCAGTAACTCTGCGATGCTGGGTACCGCAAAAGTGCGAAACAGCGCCAGCTCCAGTGCCCGGGTCATATCCCAGGGAAATTCCAGATACGACGTCAGGAACGCAATTCTCTGGCAATCCTTCTCGGGATCCAGGCGGGCAATCTCTTTTTCTACATTGATGCGCTTTGTCATGCTTGTCTCCCTTGCCGTACCTCATCCGGGTGCAGCAAGCAGCCTAGCACAGCCACCACGCCCGCAGCCGCCCACAATAATGGGTTTAATGTTTCTGCTCGTAACTCCGGCAAACAGCAAAATAAAATGCGGGAAAAGGTAAAAAATAAAGGAAACGTGAATGGCGTCGCACTGATCGGCCAAAACAACATCTCCCCATGAAAACATACCGCGGCATTACATGGCATAATGCCACCACCGCTGAATCATGGACGAAGAAAAGACACATCATGACCACACTCCTGCTCAATCTGCGTCAGGTCCCTGAAGACGAAGCCCAGGCTGTTCGTGCCCTGCTCGATGAGCACCACATTCCCTTCTACGAAACCGAACCCAGCCTGTGGGGCATTTCGTTTGGCGGCATCTGGTTGAGCAACCCGGATGACAAGGACAGAGCCAAAACACTGCTGGCAGATTATCAGGAGGCGCGGGGCCGGGAGCAGCGGCAACGCTATGAACAAGCGCAACGAGAGGGCACGGCCCCCACCCTGATACAGCGCATCCTCGAACAGCCCCTGCGCGCCCTGGCCGTTATGGTTGCAGTGACGGGGCTGCTGCTGGTCACGCTGGTGCCTTTTTTGACGCTGGGCTAGGACAGCATCCTGCCGTCCGCATCAAACCAGAAAACCGCCTGAACGGCACTGCCGTCCCACAGTTTCATGAAGGTCCTGAGGAAGCGGAGGCGCTTTTTCTTGTGGGAGCTCTCTGTGCTCGTCAGGGTATGCTTGCAAGCGAGTAGCCTTTTCCGCACCAATATTCGCCTGCAAGCAGGCTCCCACGAGACAGGCATCTGCGAGAGTCAAAATGCGGCGGTGGAACCCTGCTCCCCTAAACAGAGAAACCCGCCGGCTTGCCAGCCTGGCGGGTTTCGGACTTCGCCAAGTCAAACTGTGGGACAGCAGTGACCTGAACGCGTTTTTATGTATGAACGCTTAGGCGTCTTCGACCACAAAGATCATGTAGCGAATGATGTTATGCAGATCCTCATCGCTGAGATCCGGGTTGTTCCCCCGCGGCGGCATCTTGTTGATGCCATGAATGGCATGCTGCAACAGCACCTCTTCACCTTTGGCAATACGCGACTTCCACATCTTTTTGTTGCCGATCAGGGGAGCATTGCGCAGCCCGGATTCATGGCATTGATGGCAGCGGTCCCAGAACAGCTTCTCTCCTGCCTTGACCTCATCGCTCATTACCGATTGCGCCACCCCCTCGGCGCCGGCCAACAGCAAGAGTCCGGCCAGACAAGGCCTGAATCCCCCCAAATAGCCCCGCGATCGGAATGTGCGTCCCTGTGACAACCACGACATAAACAGCATTACGGCCTCCGGCCTCAACCCAAAACCCCAATGATACAAATATTATTAATTGTCTCACAACAGACATGCCGCCCTACGTCGACATTGTTCCGGGCATCGCGATCACATTCAGACGAAAAGCAAACCCTCATCGGCCAAACCCAGCCGAAAGTATCAACCCACTCCCCGCAAGACCCTAACCGCCTTTCTCTTTCTGCATGAACAACGTTTCTCTCACCGCACAGGCTTTGCATTGTGCAAACCGCGTCCCGAATTTAGCCCGGGCCTCACCTACACTCCCCCTGCCCTGACGGGCTTCGCAAACATGAACACACACCACCACTGACTATTGAGGGACCAATATGCACATGCTCCGTCGGACCAGGAAGGCGGCCTTCGCCCTGGTGACAGCCCTTGCCGTGGGCCAGGCCCACAGCTTTGATTTCGACACCGGCAACGCCCCGGCAGAAGTCATTATTCCCACCATCATCCCGGTCATTCTGGAAGACGTCTCACCGGGCGCTAGCGACGCCACTCTGGTGCTGCGCAACACCACCCTGGTGACCAATGCCTGGTTTGATGCCATCGCCCCCTATCACCCCACCGCTGTCGGCGTGTACACCCGACATGCCCATCGACTGAGCGAACCCACCGACAGCGAGAAGAACACCGCGATTTTCTATGCCAGCTACCAGGTGATGAAGAGCCTGCACCCCAACCGCATGGCCACCTGGGACGCCATGATGAACAGCGTCGGCCTGGACCCCTCGGATGACAGCACCGACCCGAACACGCCCGTGGGGCTGGGTAACCTGGCTGGCATGAATGTGGTGCTGAACCGGGAAAACGATGGCATGAACCAGCTGGGCAACATTGCCGCTGATGGCACGCCAGCCAAATACCATCGGGTCCCCTATCAGGATTACACCGGTTACGTACCCAAGAACCCCGCCAACAAACTGCTCTTCCCGAGTAAATGGCAACCCGCCCAGGTCTCTACCGGGAATGGCCTGTTCAAGGTTCAACAGTTTGTCACCCCGCAACTGAAGAACGTGACGCCCTATTCCTACAACAGCCCCAAACGATTCCGGGCACCGAAACCCTGGAACAGTTTCGTGCTGAACTGGAGCGGCTATGTGAACCAGGCACAGGCGGTCCTTGAGGCCTCAGCCAACCTCACCGAACAGCAGAAACTGAAAGCCGAGTTCTTTGACAACAAATTCCGTAGCCTGGGCTTCTCCGCACTGCAGGCAGCCGGCCTTAACCAACTCACATTGATGGAATTCGTTCAGCTGGACTTTCTGGTGAATGTGGCCGCCTTTGATACCGCCATCGCTATCTGGCAAGAAAAATATCGGCACGATGCGGTGCGCCCGTTCAGCGCCATTGGCTTTATCTGGGGCGACAGCCCGGTAACCAGCTGGGGCGGCCCGGGCCTGGGCACCGTGAATGACATGCCCGCCAACCAGTGGCAGAGCTACATGAAGGTGGCCGATCACCCGGAATACCCCTCTGCCTCTGCCAGTTTCTGCGCTGCCCATGCGCTGGCCGCGCGACAGTTTCTTGGCAATGACAACCTGTTCTGGCACGTACCTGTACCGGCAGGGCAGTCCGTGGTGGAACCCGGCATCACCCCGGCAGCCGACACCGAGATCGTGTTCAACACCTGGACCGAATTTGAGCAAGACTGTGGGGAATCAAGGGTGTGGGGCGGCGTGCATTTCCCCGATGCGGTGCCGGCCGGTCAGGCCATTGGGCACCGGATTGGCGCCCTGGCCTATGATTTTGTCATGGACCATATTGAGGGAACGCCGTAATCCTTTTTCTGTTCAGATGGGCGTCGGCCCTGGCCCAGTGGCGGCCAGCAAGCTTGCCCGGAAACAACAACGCCGCGCTATCATGGCGCGGCGTTGCTGTTCAGGGTCCTTCAAGTCGCCGGCTTCTCTTGCTCGCCGTTTTCTGAATCCTCCTCGTCCGGCACATTCAGCAAATCATCATGCTCGGCCATATCCCAGGGCAGTTTCCCCGGCGCGTTATCCAGGAAGTGGAGATAGTTTTCAAACTGATCCAGCACGTCCCGGATAATGTCGTCTGTGTCATAGCCAAACACATCGTAGGAACGCCCGCCCCGACGCAGGAAGACCTCGGCGCGACAATAATCATTATCTTCCGCCACAGAAGGCCCGGCAGTGGCATAACGGGGCACAGGCACAGTCACAAGGCGAATGTCATAGATAAAGCCGACATGACCTTTCCGGTTGACCACCAGCTCGGCACGAATCAGCTGCTCATCAAACGCTACCGCAGCATCCCAACCCGCGGCACGCAGCTCTTCGACCACTTTCTCCATGCTGGTCATGGCCGTGGTGCGGATAAAGGTCTCCACTTCTTCACGCTCAGGGAAGCGAATCATGGCGGTCAAACGATGGCGCCACTGGGAGCCACTCATGTGACGACTGGTGGCCATATGGGCTTGCAGGCTGGTCTCGCGATGACTCTCGATACCCAGCGCCCGCCACATCCCTACCGCGGCAAACAGGATAACGACGGCAAACGGCAGCGCACTGGCAATCGTCATTGTCTGCAAGGCACTGAGGCCGCCGGCAAGCAACAACACGGAGGCAATGGCCCCTTCCAGCACCGCCCAGAACACCCGCTGCCAGGCCGGGGTTTCCAGTACACCGCCGGAGGCGAGGGAATCCACCACCAGCGAGCCGGAGTCTGACGAGGTGACGAAGAACGTAACAATCAACAGCACCGCCAGGAACGATATCACCGAGGACCAGGGCATCAGATCAAACAACTGGAAAAGCGCCACCGCCTTGTCTGCCTGCACTTCCTCGACCAGCACGGTCACCCCTTCATTCATGATCATATTCAGGGCGGTATCACCGAATACCGAGAACCACAGGAAGGTAAAGAGGCTTGGCACCAGCATGACCCCGACGACGAACTGGCGAATGGTTCTGCCGCGACTGATCTTGGCGATAAACAAGCCAACAAACGGTGCCCAGGCAATCGTCCAGCTGAAGATAAACAGCGTCCAGTTGCCAATCCAGTCATTGTGGGTATAGGCCTGCAGGTTGAAGGTGCGTTCCACTATGCCACTCAGGTAGCTACCTGTGTTTTGCACAAAGCTTTCCAGAATATGGATAGTGGGCCCGACGATGAACACGAAGGTCATCAAGAGAACAGCCAGCGCCATATTCAGCATGGACAGACGTTTTACCCCCTTGTCCATACCCGCCACCACGGAAAAGGTGGCCGCAACCGTGACAATGGCAATGGCCGATATCTGCACCGTGGTGCCCATGGGCAGCCCCCACAGATAATTCAGCCCGGCATTAATCTGTGTTGCAGACAGCCCCAGCGTCGTAGCAATACCAAACATGGTGCCGAGAATGGCAAACACATCGATGGCATGGCCGATGGGACCGTAAATCTTTTCACCGATCAGCGGATAAAACGCCGAGCGCATGGACAGCGGCAAACCGTGGCGAAACGCGAAATACGCCATCACCAGCCCCACCAGTCCATAGATAGCCCAGATATGAAAGCCCCAGTGAAAAAAGGCGATTTGCATCGCCTGCTTGGCCGCATCCACCGTCTCCGGCGCACCCACCGGTGGCTCTGCATAATGCAGCACCGGCTCTGCGACCCCGAAGAATAGCAAGGCGATGCCGTAACCCGCCGAGAACAGCATGGCAAACCATTCCACAAAGGAATATTCCGGCTCACAGTGATCCGGACCCAGCTTGATATTGCCCCACCGGGTGAGGCTGATGCCGATGATAAAAATCAGGAAGAGCGCCACCACCAACATGTAAAACCAGCCGAAGGTCTCAGTGATCCAGTGCTGCACTTCGCTGAACAACTGCCCGGCCATGTCGGGATTACTGATAGTGCCGATAATAAGAAGAATAGACACCACAACCGCCGGGACAAATACCGGAAACAGAATTGTGGATTTACGAACCGCCGCTTTCTCCATAATCAAACCGTCCCTGTGTTCTTGATGCTTGCTTCGATCAGAAAAGCCTACAGGGCTGGCTAGCGACTGTCACACAACGGGAGTCACATTAATTTCATTCAAGAGGCTTTTAACTCTCCCTGAATTGCTCATCGAGCCACAGGGAATCACGGCCCAGCTGGCGGATGTGACGCACCGCAGCAAGGGAGCTCAAGTCGATATCACTGACCCGCTCCTGGCTTACATACACGAGCGTCCCGGCCCAGGGGTCAGGTGCACCCGGCATATAAATAACAACCCGACTCTCGCGCCTTTCTATTTCAAAGCAAAGCTGCGAGTAATCATCAAACGTCACCATCACCGGTTTGAGAGGCGCATTGCCAGGCGACTCCTGTCGAAAATGATCGGAGAATGATCGAATAAAGGCATATCCCGGCACCACCATCAGGGCATTGTCCAACCGGCCATATAACCGGCGTGCGGGCGGACTTTTGGCAACCATTCCGGCAACAAAACACAACACCAGCAACACCACGACCGCCAGGACATCAACCACTGCAACACCGGCAATGGATTCCACCGGGATAAACCGGCTCAGCGGCTCGGACACCTTTCTCATCAGGCTAAAGGCTTTACCTAACACCATCAGAATGACAATCAGCGGCACCAGAAAGACAATCCCGCCCACAATCGTTGTCTTGATAAAGCGCATCATTGAGCTACCCGTCCCTGGTAATGGCATTGTCATCAAACCCCTCATGCATAGCGCAGCGATCAGACGCTGCGCCTTGCTCCCGGTCACTTTACGCTGCCAGCTTAATAGCGTCACCCTCGCCACGCTCTTCCTCTCTTCCTCTCTTCCTCTCTTCCCCTCCACCTTTCACACTCCACTTCCCCCCTGCAAAGGTGGTCCCGATACTGGCTCACAATTATTTTCCCTTGATGACACACAAGCATGCTAAATTTCAGATTTCCTGGACGATAGTGAATGCCCCAATGCGTACAATCTGGCTGTGGATTTTCCTCTCTTCATTGCTGTGTTCCCGCCTGGTTGCTGCTGATAATGCCTTCACACGCATCACCCAGGGTCAGTATCTCTATACGGAACAGCCCACGGTTCAGCTCCCGGACGGCAACTGGAAAGACACCTCACTGCCCTTTTCAGGGGCCTATAGCCAGATCCACGGCACATTCTGGTTTCGTTTCAACCTCGACGCCCTGCCTGAAGCACAACGCGACAGCCTGTATGTGAGCAACCATGTCTTTGATATCAGCATTTTTCTCAATGGACATGCTGTCGACGATAGCCTGCGCCTGGACGGCAGGGAATCCACCGGCTGGAACCACCCGTTCCATACCCGACTGCCAACCGCCTATTGGCAGGACACCGGCAATGAGCTCGTTATCCGAATTCGAAGCGGCGAACCCAATGCCGTTCTCTCACCGCTGATTATCGGTGATCAAGCTGTTCTTCAGGGCCACTATCAACAAACGGTCTTCCAGAAGATTCGCATCGCCGAATGGAGCATGATCACCTGCCTTGTGATGGGTAGCCTGACCCTGTTCATCTGGCTGCTTCGCCGTAGCGATCGCCTTTATCTGTATTTCTCTCTGCTCTGCTTCAGCTGGTCAGTGGTGATGTTCTACATGGCGATCCCTTTTGCCCCAATTGATCACGGCACCTGGTTACGGTTCGTTTTCTACTGTGTGGACTTGTCCGGCTTCTTCCTCTTCATGTTTCTTTACCGGCTAATGCAACTGGACAGGCCAAGATTGAAGACCACCGCCATAGCCGCCGTCATGCTTTCAGGCATTCTCCTGTTCATCATGCCCATGCGCCTGCACACACTGGTGATCACCTTTGTTCATGGCATGCACCTGGCTTTGGTGATTTACCTTCTGGCCATCGGAACCCGCCTCGCCATTCACAAACGCAGCAAGGAATTACTCCTGCTGATTCCCGGGTTTCTGGTGATCTCTCTGCTGGTGCTGCACGACATCTACGCCTTTCAGGCGGCAGCACAGCAACCCGGCCGATTACCGGAAGGCACCTATATGCAATACGGGTTCGCCGTGTTGTTGATACTGATCTTCGCCCATCTGGTTCGCACCTTTGTACGCGCCCTGAATCACAGCGAAACCCTCAACAGCCAGCTGGAAACGCGTGTCGCCGAAATTTCCGCATCGCTGGAACAAAGCTATGCGGAGAACCATGCCCTCGCCCTGTACAACCATGCTCAACAGGAGCGCCAGAAAGTCTATCGAGACCTGCACGATGATGTGGGAGCCAAGCTGCTCTCCATCCTTCATTCCAGAGTGGACGATGAGAAGTCACTACTCGCCAGAGAGGCACTCTCTTCGCTGCGGGAAACCGTTAGCCAGAGCAAACGGGACATCCTTCCACTTAATGAGCTGATCGCCAACGCCATCACCGAAACCGAGAACCGGCTGAGCCATGCCGGAATCGCTTTCCAGTACGACACTTGTGACGACATCCCCGATACACCCGCAGATCCCGCCAAGGCCTATCACCTCAGCCGCATTCTTCGCGAGCTGACCTCCAACATCATCAAGCATGCCGGTACAGGGCAGGCACGACTGCGCTGCGAAATTGCGAACAACACGCTCAGCCTGGTCATCAGTGACGAAGGCCCCGGGCTCCCGGAAGACGTGGAACAGCGCGGCATGGGCCTGGCCAACATCCGTCATCGGGCAGACGAGATTGGCGCCACTGTGGAATGGCAAAACTGCCAGGGGCGCGGCTGTCTTTGCCGGCTGGAGATACCACTGAACGCCATGGCGCTGGCGTACTGAGCGACGGGTCGATCAATCTTCACAATGTGTGGGGAAGCGCCAGGGAGGAATCACCTCCCCGGCGCACGGTTCAGGCTTTGCCCGGATCAATCAGAATCTTGGCGTGTTGCTCAGGATTACCCAACGCGGCAAAGGCCTCATCCACCCCGGACAATCCCACCGTGCCGGTAATCAACGGATCCACGTTCACCTTGCCTTCGGCAATCATGTGCAACGCATCGCGGAACTCGATGGGCATGTAGCCCAGTGCAAAGCGCAAATCGATTTCCTTGTTGATGGCATTCACCGGGAAGAACTGATCCTGCTTCATGCACACACCCGCCACCACAATGCAGGAACGCAATGGCGCCTCGGCAATAATGCTGTCGATCATACCGGGGACACCCACACACTCAAAAATCACCGGCCGCTTTGGGTTGGTGACGCCGGCCACTTCTGCCGCCCGCCATAACGGCTCCCAGGGCAGCGGTGTCATGCGTAGCATGGCCATGCCGTCCAGCGCCATCTCGAACAGCTGCGGGGCGTTCACCACAAAGCCACGCTTTTCCAGGCCGTCATAGGGGCTGCCCTGGGTCGGATCCACCACCACATGCGCCCCCATAGCCTTGGCCAGCTTGCGCCGGGTGGGTGAAAAGTCACTGGCGACGATATGCTTCACGCCCTTGGCCTTGAGCATGGCAATCACGCCCAGCCCAATGGGGCCGCAACCGATCACGATGGCGGTGTCACGACGGCTGACTCCGGAACGATTCACTGCGTGCAGAGACACCGCCATGGGCTCAGTGAGCGCCGCATGATCATCGGATATCCCGTTAGTCACCGGGAACGCCAACGACTCTTCCACCAGCACCCGCTCGGCATAGGCACCGGGAGCCGCAGTGGACAGCCCCGTCAGATGGGCCACCCCGTTGGTCCGGCGCATGGGCATGGCAACCACACGCTTGCCCGGCTTCCAGCGACGATGTGTCCTGGGCCCGTAATCCGCAATCTCACCCACAAACTCATGGCCCAGCACCACATGCTCGTGACTGCGCATGATATGCGGATAACCAACACGCTCCGTGGCTTCGGCCAGTTCGTCCGCATGATGCCGGGCATGCAAATCCGATCCACAAATCCCGCATCGCAATACGTTCAGCAGGATCTGCCCTTTTTCCGGTTGCGGCTCGGCCACATCCTGAACCTCAAACTCACCGTGATGACATACCACTGCTTTCATGTTCTTTCCTCAGGAAATACGCTGGGGGTTGGACACCAAGTCTCGCTATCTACACCTGCGAAAACAGGTCGAGAGGAGCCAATTGTCAGGCCTTGGAATACTGTGACCCCAGCCGCCGCGAGCATCATTGGCTCAAAAAGCATAGCCGGCACATTCCTCTGCCACGCCGGCCGCTCCGGAAGCCTTAATCCTGCCTTAATCCGTGACACGCATCACTTTGAGCAATTCATGGGTGTCCTTTATTCCTCGTTTATTCCTCTTTATCGCACTCAGTTAAAGGGGTACTCCAAGCCCAATGTGTAGGTTTCCACATCCACGTCATCCAGCGAATAGCGGTTCACGCTATCGCGAAACTTCAGCTTATCCAGCCCGTAGGTGAAACCTAGCCCCCAGAAACCGTCAGTGCCTTCATCATCATTACCGTGATCAAAATCTACGTCCCAGCCCAAGACGCCAGCTCGCAAGAAAACATCCGTACCGTTGGCCACATGGGCCCTGCCAATCGCCGCGGCTTCAATACCGTAAAGCTCAGCCTCACTGTCCTTACCAAAACGTCCCAACCACACCCCTCCCCCTTCTACGCCCAGTGAAAAAGTACCTGGTCGGTCCAGCGGAAAACGAACACCCGCCAGCAACGAGGAACGGGGCGCTCAGACTCACCAACGGCAAAACATGCATTGCATTCCGGGGGCAGCATCACTTTCAAGAAGAGCATACATACTCAGCAAATCATTTCCCTCTGACCCACAACCCAGCGCCGCCCCGTCCGTGCCGCATACTCTTTCAGCCTCGTCACGCCTCCTACTGCCACTGGCAACCTTTTCTTCCTGGGTCTCATATGCCGCATCCAGGTCGACTCCTCAATGCCAAGCCGCCCCAAAATCCCTGCCACCTCAAGAGAGACAGCACCTCGCTTGTCATGGCGGATCGCCCGACCTGTACTGTCCACAATCACCAGGTAGTCCATCAATCGGAACCGACAAACCGTTTCATCATCATCCGCCTCAACATGCGCATCATCCACCAGCGGCAATAACCGTGGTGTCTGGTTCTGCTTGCCTGTGCTGTTGATCGCGCTTGTCCGCTGCTGAATGGAGGTATAGTCAGATTCCTCCGGCGTCGCCGCCATCGCTGCCCTGACAGGGTTCAGATCCACATACGCCATGCACTGCAGCACCGCCTTTTCATCCAGCAGCGCCTGGCACTTGTAACGCCCTTCCCAGAAGCGCCCCTTACAGCAGTCTTCCTCATTGGCACGACGCGCAAGGTACTCATTCAGGCACTTCATAAACCACCCAAGATCATAAAGCCGCTCCCGCCACAGCCCGATAATCTCAAGCGCTTTAAGTGTTTCACCCCCTTCTGCCTGCCCGGACAACCAGCGCTTGACCACCTCCGGGCCACGAAACAACTGCATCCATCGCTCAGCGACCTCAGTGTCGCTCCAGCCTGATGCCTTTTTCTCATTGATACGGACAACAACATGATAGTGGTTGGACATCACTGCATAGGCACAGAGATCGATGGCGAACACCTCACCCAACACCGCAAGGCGATCCACCACCCACTGGCGGCGATGCTCATAATCCTGGCCGGAATAGTGATCCCGACCACACAGAAACGCCCGCCGCACACAGCGACAGATGCAGTGATAGTAGGGAGTGGAGTCCAGAGAAACCTGGGTATAGCGAGCACGAGTCATGGAACGCCTCCTTACTTATCCATGACTCAACAATACTGACCAAACAATCAGCTCAACATCAGAGATCAATCATTCTTGGCGTAGGAGATCCGCCAATTCATGGGTGTCCCTTATATCCGTCGCGACACAAAGACCAACTGTTTAGCCAGACCTTTGGACGCATCTCGATATGCTTCCAGAGCGATATTCACATCAGTCTGCTTTTCTTCCAGCCTCCACACATCGACACGTTCTGTTTTATCTGGCGGCTGCTTGAATTTCAGCAACCGCGCCTTTTCAAGACTGTAATAGCCTTTGATAATGTCGATTTCGTCGGGATAACGGACAGAGAGAGCCCGATGATAAGCCTGCTGCGCGTGTTGGGCAGCAGCGCCGTTAGATGCGACTCTGGATTTGATATCGGCAGTGAAGAACTTGATTTTCACCAGTTCAGCGTGAGGGTTCTGGGCATGGAGAATCTGGTCTGCCAGCAGCACTTTCAGATCCAGCCATTTATCCCCTGAATGTTTAAGACAGCCATAGAACAGGTTATACCCGTCCACGTAGATTATTGTTTTCAAAGCATATCCTTATGCCATAAATGAAAAAACCGCCAAGAAGGCGGTTTTTCCGCCCCAGGCAAACACCAACTGAATGATGCCTGCGAGGGGTGAGTTGTGGTTTCATTATCGAGCCCATTCCCCGGACCGTCAAGCCCGTGCCTGGACGCTATCGCTGCAATTCCGCCGTCCTCTCCTTCGAAAACACCCCATAAAGACTCGGCAACACCAACAACGTCAACGCCGTAGCCGACACCAACCCACCCACAATCACCACCGCCAATGGCCGCTGCACTTCACTGCCCACACCCGTCGCCAACAACATGGGAATCAACCCCAGCATGGAGGTGAGCGCGGTCATCAGTACCGGGCGCAGCCGCGACACTGCCCCTTCGAAGATGGCGACGTCCAGCGCTTCGCCATCGCGCAGGCGATGATTAATGGCCTCCACCATCACCACCCCATTCAGCACCGCCACCCCGAACAGAGTAATAAAGCCCACGGAGCTGGGCACGGACAGGTACTGACCGCTAATTGCCAGGGCAAGAATGCCGCCGATAAGGGCCAGGGGCACGTTGACCAGGATCAGGGCGGCCTGGGCCACGGAGCCGAAGGCGAAGTAGAGCAACAGGGCGATCAGCCCCACAGCCACGGGCACCACCATGGTCAGGCGTTGCTGGGCGCGCTGCTGGTTTTCGTATTGGCCGCCGATGTCCACGCTGTAGCCAGCGGGCAGATCTACTTCGGTGTCGATGGCGTTTTGAATATCGGCCACGACGGAACCCATGTCGCGGCCCGCCACGTTGGCCTGGATGACCACGCGGCGCTGCACGTCGTCGCGGCTGATCTGCGGAGGGCCGGACACCAGGTCCACGTCTGCCACATCCATGAGCCGTACCCAGGCACCGTCTGCGGCTTTCAATCGCAGGTTGCGAATGGCTTCCGCATTGTTGCGGGCACTCTGCTCAAGGCGCACATAGATGTCGTAACGTTCGTTGCCGTTGATCACCTGCCCGGCACTGCCGCCGCCCAGGCCGTTGCTGACCAGATCCATGACCTGATTGACGCTGAGGCCGTAACGGCTGAGCGCGTTTCGGTCCGGGGTGACCACCAGCTGGGCTTCCCCGGCGATCTGTTCCAGTTGCACGTCAGTGGCGCCGTCGACTTCCTTCACCGTCTGGGTGATGGCTTCGCCTTTTTCCTGCAACACAGTGAGATCCGGGCCGAACAGCTTGATGGCCAGTTGCGCTTTCACGCCGGAAAGCAGTTCGTCCACGCGCATGGCGATGGGCTGGGAAAAGTTGAGCAGCAGGCCGGGATGGACCGCCAGTTTTTGCTGGATTTTTTCCTGCAGCTCCAGACGTGTGCTGGCGCTTTCCCATTCATCGACCGGCTTGAGGCCGATATAGATTTCCACGTTGCTCACCGGCTCCGGGTCGCCACCGATTTCCGCGCGCCCTACCCGGCTGAGCGCGTAGGTAACTTCCGGGAAGGTCATGATCTCCTTCTCCAGTTTTTCACCCACTTCCAGTGCGGTATCGAGACTGGAAGACGGCGCCAGGGTCACGCGCAGGGCCAGCGTGCCCTCTTCCAGTACCGGCACGAATTCGGTGCCGATGAAGGGAGTGGTGGCCAACGCCAAAGCGAACAGACCTACCGCGCCGCCGATGACGGCCTTGCGGGCCTGCATGGCTTTGGCCAACAGCTTCCGATAACGGGCCTCAAGCCACTGCATGAGTTTGTTGGGCTTTTCTTCCACGCCGTGACGGAACAGAAAACCGGCCAGGGCGGGCACCACGATCAGCGCCACCAGCACGGCGGCGGCCATGGCGAGCATGATGCTGATGGCCATGGGCACGAACATCTTGGCCTCTACCCCTTCGAAGGCAAACAGGGGCAGAAACACCACCAAAATTATGCTGGCGGCGAAGAACACCGGGCGTGCCACTTCCTGACCGGCGTCTTTCACCCGCAGGGCGATACCGCCTTGTGCATCGCGACTGCCTTCCACCCGGCTCAGGTGCTTGAAGATGTTTTCCACCATCACCACCGAACCATCCACCAGCATGCCGATGGCCACGGCCAGGCCGCCCAGGGACATAAGATTGGCGGACATATCGAAGCTGGCCATGGCCAGCAGGGCGAGGCCAATGGACAGAGGAATGGACAGCAGCACCAGGGCGGTGGCGCGCAGGTTCATCAGGAACAGGGCCAGCACGATGACGATAAACACAAACGCCAGCAGCAAGGCGGTAACCACGGTGCTGACGGCTTTTTCCACCAGATCTGCCTGATCGTAGAACACCTGGAATTCCACGCCCTCGGGCAGGGCCTGCTGGATGCGCGCTTCCCGTGCCTTGATGCCATCGATGGTGGCCTTGGTGTTGGCGCCCATGCGCTTGAGCACGATGCCCGCCACCACTTCGCCCAACGCTTCCGGTTCGCCATTGGCATCGCGACGGGTCATGGTGAGCGCGCCCTGCCGAATCTCGCCGCCGAATTCCACCTTGGCCACATCACTGACGCGTACCTGGGTGCCATCCACTTCGCGCAGGGGAATGGCGGCGATGTCTTGCAGGCCCTGCTCGCCGCTGCCTACCCAGCCCATGCCGCGAATCACCAGTTGCTCGGCACCGCGATCCAGATACCAGCCACCGGCGTTGCGGTTGTTGGCGGCGATGGCCTCCATGACCTGTTGCAGGGTCAGGTCGTAGGCCAGCAACCGGGTGGGGTTCACGTTGACCTGATACTGGCGCACTTCCCCGCCGTAACTGAGCACATCGGTGACGCCGCCCACGGGCATGAGCAACAGCTTTACCACCCAGTCGTTGAGGCTGCGCAGTTGCATGGCATCGATGTTGGCTCCCGGTTTGGCGGTGAGCAGGTATTGATAGACCTGTCCGAGCCCGGAGGTGTTCGGCCCCATCTCCGGGGTGCCGACGCCTTGGGGAATATCTTCCCGCGCCGCCTGCAAACGTTCGAACACCAGCTGGCGGGCAAAGTAGATATCGGTGCCCTCTTCGAACACCACGGTGACGATGGACAGGCCGGTCTTGGAAATGGAACGCACCTCGGCCACCTGGGGCAGCGCGTACATCACCGCCTCGACGGGATAGGTAATCAACTGCTCCACTTCTTCGGCGGCCAGGCCTTCCGCTTCGGTATTCACTTGCACCTGGACGTTGGTCACGTCCGGGAAGGCATCCAGTTTCAAGTTGGGCAATTGCCAGCCGATCACTCCCACGGTGATCACCAGCAGCAACAATACAATCAGACGGTTGGTCACCGCCCAATCGACAATACGATTAAACATAACGGTGATCCCTTAATGATTGTGGATATCAAAACCGGACTTGGCCATTTCGCTGGCGAGGAAGAACGCGCCGCGCGTGACGACACGTTTACCAGGCTCAATGCCGGTGACGATGCGTTGCTCACCCAGCTGGCCGGTGAGTTCGATTTCCACCGGCTGGTAATGACCCGGCTCCTCTTCCACAAACAATTGCCAATCCCCATCCGGGCCACGGGTGAGAGCCTCTTCCGGTACGGTGAGCGCGTTCTCCGGTGCCGACAGTGACAACGCCACATCGGCAAACATGCCGGGGTGCAACAGGTGCCCGGCGTTGGGCACCGCCACACGTACCGACAAGGTTCGCGTTACCGGGTTAAGGCGGTGGCCGGACTGGATCACTTCGCCTTCTACAGTCGCATCACCGATGAGCAGCCGCGCAGAAGTGCCGGTGGGAATGTTCAGGCCGGGGCTGGGCGGCAGCGCCGCTTCTGCCCACAGTTCGGATTCATCCACCAGGGTGACCAGTTCGCTACCGGCGGTGAGCCACTGCCCTTGCTGGAAGGCATCTTCCAGCACCAGCCCTTCATCCGGGGCGGTGAGGGTGTAGATGCCCTTTTCGCTTTTGCCACTTTCGATGGCGCGGATGGCGGCGTCATCCAGCCCATAGCCTTTGGCGCGGGCACGCAAGGACTGGTACTGGCTTTGCGCATCCAGATAACGCTGGTTGCCCACGGTGCGACGGCCCAGGTTATTCACCCGCCGCCAGGCATCGGCGGCCACCTGCAGTTCACTTTGCAGTTCCGCCATGGCCGGGCTGAACAGGGTGGCAATGGGCTCGCCTTTTTTCATGTGCTGACCCAGAGAAGCGCTGCGCGATTGCACCTGGGAATCGATGCGTACCGGTACTACCCAGGTGCGGTACTGGTTGCTGGTGATTTCCGCCGGGACGGTGAGAGTTTGGGTGGCGTTCGGTTTCGGCTGCAGGGTGATGACTTGCAGGTTGAGCATGGCTTGTTGTTCGGGCGTAAGGGTTACACCGGATTCCTCTTGCTCGCCGTGTTCGTCCTGATGATCGTGCGTGGGTGCGTTGCCGTCATGATTATCGTGGGCGTCGTGATCATCATGGTTTTCCTGCGCGTGAGATTCACTGTTCGTCGGCGCAGCATCATGGTCATGGCCGTGATCGTCTTCGCCCCATGCGGGGAAGGACAGGGTTGCCAGCAGGGCGATCGCCAGCGGCGTTTTTTTGAAAGTCATTTTGGTTTTCATAAAGAATTTCCAATTTTTTATGTAGGAGCGGCGCTTGAGCCGCGAAGCGTTACACGGCATGCAGTGCCAATTTCTTCGCGGCTCAAGCGCCGCTCCTACAAAACAATTAATCCGCCAGTGCGGCTAACCACTCATCCAGCTGAGCGCTTTGCTGGAGCCAGTGGATCCAGGCTTGCTGCATGGCTTCGCGCAGGGCGATGCCGGACAGGCGGGTGTCGAGGCTCTGATTGAGGGCCAGCAGGTAGTTCTGGGTGGTGAGCTCGCCCTGTTGCCAGACACGTTTGAGCAGGGCGTCGTTATCGCTCAACGAGGGTTGCGCCAGTTGCTGCCAGTTGTCCCAGCGCTGCTGTTGTTGCTGCGCGTTGTCGAGCGCGCCTTGCAGGCGGGCACGGATTTCGTTGCGGGTTTTCTCCAGCAGGGCACGGCGGGCATCGCTGTCGGCCAGTGCCTTTTGGTAGGCAGGTTTGTCGGTGTTGAAGAATTTCAGCGGCAAGCTGAGGTCCACGCCCCACAGGTTGTCGTCACCCTCCTTGCCCACGTACACCCCCAGGGAGGGGTCCGCATTGCGCTGCTTGTTGGCGATGGTGACGCCCTGCTCGGCCAACGCCAGTTGCTGTTCCGCCAGCTGCAGATCGTAGTTGGCTGGCAGGCGCGCATCGGGCGAGCCCGTGAGGGCACCCGCTGAAGTGAAGCCGTCCTGTGGCAACCCATAGGCGGGAACGGACAACGCCATCACTTCGCGCAACCGGGTTTGTGCCCGGGTGGCGCTGGCTTCCGCTTCGGCCAGCGATTGCTGGGCCTGCCCCACCGATAGCAGGGTGAGGCTGGCATCCACCTGCCCCACATCACCGGCCTGCTGGCGACGGCGAATCAGCCCTGTGAGTTCGGTGAGCTGCTGCTCCTGCTGGCGGGCGGCCTGCAGTCGTGCCTGGGCGGCATCCCAGGCGACCAATGCCTGAAGCGATTGCGCCAACAGATCGGCCCGCGCCTTTTGCGCACGCAGGTCCGCCAGCGTCTGTCGCACTGCACTGACATCGCGACTGGCCCGCGCCTTGCCAGACCAGTCCAGAGTCTGGCTGAGGCCCACGGTCTGGGTAACCTCGGCACTGTCTTCATAGTTGATATTGAGATTGGGGTTATAGAGCGGTTGCTCTGCCCCACGGCTTTCTGCCAGCCACTGCTCCTGCCGTGCCTGGATAGCACGGCTGGCGGGCAACTGCTGGACTTGCTGGCGCACCCATTGCGCCCATTGCGATTGCGCTGCCGAATGCTGATCGACAGTCGCGCTGGCGGCCAATGGCGCGCCACACAGTACGGCCAGCATGACACTGACACGCACGAGGTAACGGCTTCCCATGGGAAGTCTCCTGATAATTCAGACACGATGAATCACAGTGAACGGCCCGATACGGGGCGCATCACTGCAAACGAAACGTCAGAACGATCAGGCGATAGGAGGGCGGAACGGGGATTCCGGGGGGGCTTCGGGAAGATCCGGGCGCCAGCCGAGCAGCGCGGTGACTGGCGCTGGCTGCTGCGCCGGCGGGCAATCAACGCCGGCCATGAAGCCATGGCACTGGCAGCAGTGCTCGGCACCCTGGTCGAGCACATCCAGCGGGGCACGGTCCTGCTGGTGACTGTCATCACTCAGGGACTGGGCATAGCCAGCTCCGGCATCATGTTCATGATGCACGGCATCGAGCACCAGCACATGGGTGCAGATGATCAGCAGCAATGTCCAGACCAGTACTTTCATGAAAGCCGCCAGCGGGTTGGGAATGCGTATCGTCGCCATGTATGGGACCACAGTCAAGCCGATGCGTTCCCTACGGTCATTCACAATCCGGAGCGATGCCGGCAAAGTAGCGCCCGTTTTCAACCAGACAGGGACAAACCACCATGAGCCGCCTTGATGTTGCCCGCGATGAAGTTCTTGCCCACCCGCTGCACCGTGCCTGCGAGCTGGAATTAATACAGGCCGGCGAAGGTACCAGCGAACTACGCTTTCAGGTGAATGACTTCACCACCAACCCCCTGGGTGCCCTGCACGGCGGGATTACCTATGCACTCATGGACGTGGCCTGCTTCTTTGCGGCGGTACCACTGCTGGAGGATGACCAGGCACCGGTCACTATTGAAACCCACAGCAGCGTACTTCGGGCAGCATTCAAGGGTGAGACGGTGATACTGCGAGGCAAGGCTGACCGGATCGGCCGCACCCTGGCTGCCATGCGGGCCGAAGCCTATGCCGTGAATGACGCCGGCGAAGAGCGCCTGATTGCCACCGGGTCGGTGACCAAGTCCATTATCAAATCCGCCTGATATCCCTGCGTTTATCCGTGTTTTTGCAGTGCTGCCGACCGGCGGTTAGCGGGGCTGCATGACTGGCCCTGTCCTGCCCGGGCCGTGAATTGTCTCTCCCCTTCTCCAGGCGTATCGTTCAAGTAAGGCCGGCGATTTGATCGGTCGTTTATTCACTGTGCCGGCAGGATGCCAGCACAGCCTGGCAGCAAGGGAGTTATCATGTATCAGATCATGCTCGTCGACGATGAGGACTACATCCTCAAAGCTCTGCACCGCACCCTGTCAATGAATACCGACTGGCAGGTGGAGACCTATCAAGACCCCCACGAGGCCCTGCGCCGTGCCCGCACCACGGTTTTCGATGCCGTTGTAACAGACTTCATGATGCCGGAGATGAACGGGGTGGATTTGTTGCAGGAAATTCGCGACCTGCAGCCGGATGCCATCCGCATTCTGCTCACCGGGGTGATTGATATCGAGACCGTCATGTCCGCCATCAATAAGGCTGGCGCTTTCCGCTTTATTCCCAAGCCCTGGGAAGACGACCAGCTTCTGGATGCACTTCGCGAAGGCATGAAGTTCCATGACATCTTATTGGAGAACCGCATCCTGGCGCAGAAGGTCCGCGAACAGGAAAAAGCCTTGCAGAGTTTGGGGCTTGGCGACTGAACTCACTCCAGGATATGCGGTAACAGGCCATGGACACTATCTGGGCATCGTCAGACATCATGGGCATCGAGGCACAGGGACTGTTCCTCATCGCCTCTACTGTGATCCTGCTGATCATTATTTTCTTCCTCTATAAAACCTACCGGACCTCCATGAATGTTGAGGCCCGGCTGAGTGAGTTTTCCTCGCTGACCCATGACACCTTTGGACGTCGGTTACGGCTGATTGAAGTGAATGCCGATGAACACAAGCTCAACAAACAGGCGCTAGGCCCCCTGGGCCGGATTATTGATGAGTACTGCGTGCTCACCACCAACCGCGATGGCGTGATCACGTTCGCCAACGGCAAGTTCCTTTCACTGAGCGGGTTTTCCTTTCAACAACTTATCGGCAAGCCGGAAACCGTGAATCATCCGGCAGCAGACAGGCTACCGTCCGGTGCAGGCGTCATGCAGTGCTCGCGGGCGCTTTCCGGTGTATGGAATGGCGAAGTCTGCAACCGCCGGGCGGACGGCTCGGTGTACTGGATGAACATGTTCCTGTTTCCGCTTTCCTATATCTCCGATGAGGATGACGGCTATATTTATTTCGGCACGGATATTACCGATATCAAGGCGGAGAATTCAGAACTGCAGCAGGCGGTGATGGACAAGGATCAGAAGCTCAACGAAGTGGAGTCCCTGTTGCTGCATTCCGAGAAAATGGCCTCACTGGGCACGATCTCGGCGGGCATTGCTCATGAGATCAACAACCCCATCGCGTTCCTATCCTCCAATATCAATCGCTGCAAGGAATATCTGGGCGCCCTGAGCGGGGTTATCCGCGGGCTGGAAAAGCGGATTACACCGGAGAAATTTGACCGCTTTCTGGCTATTGAGGGAGGCAATGTACCGGAAAGAAAAAAACTGGATTTCATTCTGGAAGATCAGGAAAGCCTGGTAAATGAAACCATGGAGGGCATTGACCGGATCAAGAAGATCATCCGCGATCTCAAGCATTTCTCTCACAACCAGCCGGACAAGTTTTCTTCCATTGATCTGGTGGAGTGCATTGATGCATCGCTGAACCTGGCCCATCACGAGTTGAAAAACCGGATTACGGTAAAGCGGGATATTCCTGAAAATTTACCGCCATTGCAGGGATCGGAAAGCCAGCTTTCCCAGGTTTTTATGAACCTGTTCGTCAACACAGCACAGGCGATACAGGGCAAGGGGGAAATCCACATTGATGTGACCTGCGATGACAACTGGTTCACGCTGTCCATCACGGATGACGGTCCGGGCATTCCCGGTGACAAGATTGACCAGATCTTCGAGCCCTTCTTTACCACCAAACCTATTGGACAAGGCACAGGATTGGGGCTGTCCATTTCCCATGACATCATCCAGCAGCATGGAGGCAGCATGTCGGTAAGCAGCCACCTGGGAGAAGGCACCACGTTCACTATCCAGCTACCACGCCGCCAGCGCGGTGAGGCTCATGCAGCCTGATATCCTCTATCAGATACGGGATGCGGACGGCGCCGAAGCCCGCATCCCGTTTCACTTGCAGGACGATCACTCCATTGCGGTGCCGGATGACTTTTCCCCTCCGGACTGGGCCAGGCTGGACTACCACCAATGCAGCCATTGCCCGTTAAGTACCGACACCCATAGCTATTGCCCGATTGCCCGCAACCTGGCCTATCTGCTGCCGCAACTGCCGCCAGGAGAATCCTACCAACCTATCTCCCTGGAAGTGAGAACCGAGCTGCGCAATTACCAGCAGGACACCACACTGCAACGGGCGCTGGGTTCCCTGTTCGGGTTGATTTGCGCCAGCAGTGACTGCCCCCATACCCGCTTTTTGCGGCCCATGGCACGCTTCCATCTTCCCCTCAGTTCCCATACGGAAACGCTGGTGCGCAGCACCAGTCTCTATCTGCTTCAGCAGATTGTGCAAAACAGGCAGGAAGATCAGGCCTCACTGGCGGGATTGAACGAACGCTACCAGACGCTGAACGAACTCAATCGCTGCTTCGTCAAGCGCTTCCAGGACCGTAATCTTTCGGATGCGCCGGTGAATGCCATGGTCTTGCTGAAGACCATTGCCCAGCATCTCAACTGGAATCTGGAGGATGACCTGGCGGAACTGGCGCCGCTGTTCGGTACAGCGGCGCCGGAAGAGACTACAAATCGTTTTTCCCCAGGTAACGATTAAGCACCATGCGCCACTCTTCCGTGGGCAGAATGGACAGCATGGCCAGATTGACCGGCTCTTGCAGGGGACTGCCGTTAGCCATGGCGAAAGCATAACTTTCTTCACGCACCAGATTCGGCAACACCAGCAGGCCCTTGTCGCCGCGGTCACGAATCAGGTGACGCATGACCGGGGCATCCGCCACCAACGCGTCCTGTTCCCCCAGGGCTACCGCACGCATGGCCTGTTGCAGGTTGGGGTACGCGGTGAATTGGATCCCGCGGGCGGCCAACCACTGCGCACCACTGGTGTTCTCCACACTGGCCACATTCACTCTTGGCAAATCTGCGGCCCCCTTGATACTGGTCTGCAGCTGGTTAACGGTAACACTGGAGGCGATGGCCGCCGTAAAACCGGAAATGGTGATGATGCTGACAAACATCCATACCAGCCCCAGTAAACGCCCTGCACGGCTTACCGGTGCCTTGTCGCCATATCCCACCGTGGTCATGGTCACGGCGGACCACCAGAAACCACTGCCAATGCCTTCTCCCATGGAACCGCCAAATTGCTCCGGATTTCGCTTGCGCTCAAACAGCCAGATCAGCACACCGACGATCAACAACACCAGCACCAGCGCCAGAACCGCAGAGAAGAACTTCCAGCTGAACAGACTCTGCAAGGTCATCAGCCAGCCACCCGGCTCGCTGCGAGTCATGATCCCGAGACCGCCCCGATACATGGGTTGCGAGAAGTCTAGCCGCCGCTCCCGGTCGGCGGTGACACTGATGGCACCCAGCGCCAGATCGATCTGCCCCTGTTCCACCGCAACCAGCATGTCGTTCACGGAGGGGTAGACCCGGTAGCGATAGTCCATCTCCGCCTGCTCGGCCACGTTCTCCCACAATTCCACACTGAGTCCGTCCCAGCGGTCACCGCTCTGGAAACTGAAGGGCGGCGAGGACTTCACCCCCACGGTCAGGGGCGCGGCCTGGGCCAGGGCCGCCATGGCCAACAACAGGCCGGTGGCCAAAACATGCAATCTGAGCGACATTATCCCTCCCGGGTAATTATGGATGGCTGTTTTGCGGAGACTGGCTTTCATCACACTGGCTACAGCCCTGTTTGCGTCACAGGGTAGCCGGGGGCATGGCATTCTGCCAGACGAGATCCCCATGGCGGCAGGCACAGCACTGCGAACACCCGGGCAACTCCCCGTGAGGGCTGTGGCATTCTCCGGACAGTGGCAGCCATCATCATTGGCTGTTGCGCTGAATCACTCCCTCAATCTGACCATCAGGAACACCAGCGATGACTGGCACTTGTTTGCCCTTGGCGACAACACCGCCCTGCGTGACCAGAACCTGATCCACCGACTCATGCCGGACTTACGCAAGGATTACCCCAACACCCGCCTCAGCGAACCCGGAAGCTCCGTGGTTCTACCCTGGCGCTTTGATGTGTCCGGCATGTTTGAACTACGCTGCGTGCGCGCAGACCACCAGGATCAGGAAGCGCCATTGGTGATTTTGGTGGACTCGCCAGCGCGGTGACTTTGCTGGCGCGGGTAGCTGGCATCCCCCCTGTGGGAGCTTGCCTGCAAGCGATTCGAGCCCAAGCGAGTCAATAAGTCTCGAGTGACGAAACGCGAGTTTCGAAGATCAAAACCTGGACGCCCGGAATGTTGGGGTTTCTCAACTCGACACTCGGAACTTGGGGGCCTCTGTGCTTTGGCCTCGCATGGGATCGGATCACCATGAAGGCCAAGATTCTGTTCGGGGCTCTGAAATCCTTACCTCGCTCGGGCTCGGATCGCGAGCAGGCTCGCTCCTACAGCAGCTTCGTAGCAATGTGGAAGCCCGGAGACTTTTTGGGTTTTTCTAATCCAGGCGTAGCTTGTAGCTTTTCTTCCCTGATACAAACAGCGTATCCAGGGATGAATTTTTGATGACATTCTCTCGAAACGTGACCCGTTTCATGCAAGACGACCTCATGCCCTGAATCGCATCACCCTTTTTGTCGCATTTCATCGTTACCCTGCCGGCCTGCACACATTACTTTCAGGGAGAAGGGAAATGAACACCAAGACATCACTCTCGCGCCGCGATCTCTTGAAGAAAGGGTCCACCGGCCTGGCCGCCCTGGCTGTGGGCCCCAGCCTTCTTGCCATCAGCCAACCTCTGTCCGCTCGCACCCTGTCTGACGTTGGCCCCTTGAGGGCTCCTGACGCCAACGGCATTCGTCTTCCTGAAGGATTTTCCTCTCGCATTGTGGCGGCGGCAGGACAGCGTGTACGACGCAGCTTCTGGAACCGAACCGGTTATCGCTGGCACAGCTATCCGGATGGCGGCGCCACTTTTTCCGCCCCGGATGGCGGCTGGGTATATGTGTCCAACAGCGAAACCATCAGCCTGCTTGGCGGTGGCGCCGGGGCGATCCGCTTCCATGCCGACGGCTCGGTGAATAATGCCTATCGCATTCTGGGCGGCACCAACATTAATTGCGCCGGCGGTCCCACTCCCTGGCAGACCTGGCTGTCCTGCGAAGAAACACAATGTGGCCGGGTATTCGAATGCGACCCATTCGGGGAACACCCGGCCCAGTTGCGCCGCGGTCTGGGGTATTTCAAGCATGAAGCCGCCGCCGTGGATCCGGTATTCGACAGGGTCTATCTCACGGAAGATGAAAGCGATGGCCGGTTCTACCGGTTTACGCCTGCTGGCAGAAACAGTGATGGCTCACTGAATCTGGACGACGGCCTGCTACAGGCCGCCGCCGTGGATGAACAGGGGTATGTAAGCTGGCTGGACGTGCCCAACCCGACCCCCAATCTGCTGGAAACGCCTACCCGGGAACAGCTGGCGGACAGCACCGCCTTTGATGGCGGCGAAGGTTGCTGGTACAGCCACGGCCATGTGTATTTCACCACCAAGGGGGACAACAAGGTATGGCGGCTGGATACCAACCTGAACCGTCTTGAGGTGATTTATGACGCCGCCACCTCGGCCAATCCGATTCTGACCGGCGTGGATAACCTGACTGTCTCCAGCGGCGGGGATGTGTTGGTGGCCGAAGACGGTGGCGACATGCAGATCGTGGTTATCGACAGTCAGGGTGAGGTAGCACCGCTGATTCAGGTCACCGGCCAGGATGATTCGGAAATCACCGGACCAGCCTTCAGCCCGGATGGCACGCGCCTGTATTTCAGTTCACAGCGTGGCAGCAATCTGTTTGGGGGCGGGAACGGTTTCGGCATCACCTACGAAATCACCGGTCCGTTCGAAAATTTCGTCACGCTGTAGCGTGCAGAAACCCTGTAGGAGCCCAGCTTGCCTGGGCGAATCGACGCGTTGCGAAAATCAGAACATCTGAACCTGAATGTTCTTTTCGCTTTTCGTAAAACGTAACTCGTTTCTGATATTCATTCGCCCAGGCAAGCTGGGCTCCTGCAAAAGCGGAACATAGTCCGGAAGGCGCTGCGCTTTCACGTGTTGCATGCTGCGTGAAACGTGATGCAGCCGCAGGGCGGCATAAAAAAAAGGTTCATCGCGGATTAGCGGGAAAGCAGATTGGTCAGACGTCTGAAGTCGGACGTCTGACGCAAAAGACAGAAAACCGGCAGCCCTCAAGCTCTTGCGCAATGCACCTGCCACTACGCTCACAAGCACTGCAAACCCGCAATGCTGTTCACTTAAGCTCAAGGTCTCTGTGGGAGCGTGCTTGCACGCGAATGGCGCGCTCTGAAATTAAGGCTTCGCGTGCGAGCACGCTCCCACAAAAAACCAAAATCACGACCTGAATGAACAGCATGACTGCAAACCCGGGGTTTGATTTGGGCGTCAGACTTCTGACGTCCGACCTTCGACCAGGCCGCTTAACTTTCCCTCAAATCCGCGAAGAGCCAAAAAAAAGCCCCGGCAAAAGGCCGGGGCAAGGGGAAAGCCGGTAGGTACCGGCAGACTCAGCGTTCGTTAACGGGGTTCGGCGTGTTCTTCCTTGACCCTGAACCAGGCCGCGTACAGGGCGGGCAGGAACAACAAGGTGAGACCGGTGGCAACGATCAGACCACCCATGATGGCCACCGCCATGGGGCCGAAGAATACGCTCCGTGACAACGGAATCATCGCCAGCACAGCGGTCAATGAAGTCAACACGATGGGACGGAAACGGCGCACCGTGGATTCAATGATCGCATCCCAAGCGGTCAGCCCCTGCGCCATATCCTGACCAATCTGGTCCACCAGAATCACCGCATTACGCATGATCATTCCCGCCAAAGCGATGGTGCCAAGCATGGCCACAAAACCAAACGGCTTCTGGAACAACAACAGGAAAAGGGTAACGCCGATCAACCCCAGCGGCGCAGTCACAAAGACCATCAGTGACAACGGCATGCTCCGTAGCTGCAACATCAACAAGGTAATCACCACCAGTACAAACAGGGGCATGCCTGCATTCACGGATTGCTGGCCACGGGCCGACTCTTCCACCGTGCCGCCCACTTCCAGCAGGTAACCCGGCGGCAGGTCTGCCTGCACCGCGGCAAGGGTCGGCATGATTTCGTTCACCAGCGTGGCCGGCAGCGCATCGTCGCCAATGTCCGCACGGATGGTCACCGTGGGTAACCGGTCCCGGTGCCAAATGATGCCCTCCTCAAAGCCATATTCCAGTGTCGCGATCTGGTTCAACGGCACCCGCCCGTTTTCCGTTTGTACGGCCAGGTTGCCAAGCAGCCCAAGGGCATGTCGCTCACGGCTGTCGCCGCGCACTTCCACATTAATCAGCTCGTTATCTTCCCTGAACTGGCTCACCACCACCCCGGACAGGGACGCCTGCAGCGCCACCGACAAATCCTGGGTGCTGATCCCCAGGGTCCGGGCTCGGTCCTGGTCCACGTTCAGGCGCACCACCTTGCTGGGCTCTTCCCAGTCCAGATGCGCGTTGATGGTATGCGGATTGGCACGCACTTTTTCCGCTACCCGGCGAGCCAACTCGCGCACCTGCGGAATGTGTTCACCGGAAACACGGAATTGCAGCGGGTAACCTACCGGCGGCCCGTTCTCCAGACGCGATACGCGACTACGTACTGTCGGGAACTGATCGTTGAGCAACTGAATCAGCCAGCTGCGCACTTCTTCCCGCTCTTCCACATTGCGAGTCAGGATCACAAACTGTGCCTGTGATGCGGCCGGCAACTTCTGATCCAGCGACAGATAGAAACGGGGCGACCCGCTTCCCATGTAGCCCACGTAATTTTCAATCAGCGGGTTTTCGCCAAGCTGGCTTTCCAGACGCAACGCCAATTCCTGGGTGGCATTGAGCGAGGCCCCTTCTTCCAGTTTCAGGTCCACCATCAGCTCCAGACGTCCTGAAGCCGGGAAGAATTGCTGCGGCACAAAACGGAACAGGAAGAGCGAGAAAAAGAAGATGCCGACCGTAATGGCGATTACCGTTTTGCGGTAACGCACACACCACTCCACCCATTGGCGGAACTTGCGGTAAAACGGTTTCTGGTAAGGGTCATGTACTTCGCCATCACGATTATGACGCACCAGGCTCGGCAGCAACTTGTCCCCCAGGTACGGCACAAAAACCACCGCTGCCACCCAGGATGCCAACAACGAAATCGTCACCACCTGGAAGATGGAGCGGGTGTATTCCCCGGTGCTGGATTCTGCCGTGGCAATGGGCAGGAAACCGGCCGCGGTGATCAGGGTACCGGTGAGCATGGGGAACGCGGTGCTGGTCCAGGCAAACCCCGCAGCCTTGAGGCGACTGAAGCCCTGTTCCATTTTGATGGCCATCATCTCCACCGCAATGATGGCATCGTCTACCATCAGCCCCAGGGCCAACACCAGTGCCCCCAGAGAAATCTTGTGCAGGCCGATATCGAAATACTTCATGGACGCAAAGGTGATCGCCAGCACCAGCGGAATGGACAGCGCCACCACCATGCCGGTGCGCCAACCCAACGAGAAGAAGCTCACCAGCAGCACGATGACCAACGCTTCCATCAGCACCTGAACGAATTCGCCCACACCGGCTTCCACCGCCGCCGGCTGATCGGAGACCTTGCGCAGCTCCATGCCAATGGGAAGGCTTTTCTGAAGTTCGGAAAACGCCTTGTCCAGGTTTTCACCCAGCTGGAGAATGTCCCCGCCTTCTTTCATGGAAACCGCAATGCCAATGGCATCTTCTCCCATGAAACGCATGCGAGGCTGGAACGGGTCACTGAAGCCACGGTACACATTGGCGATGTCGTCCAGACGCAGGGTGCGATTGTCAACCTGAATCGGGAAATTGCGAATGTCATCAACGCTGGTGAATTCGCCGGATACGCGCAGACGTACACGGTCGGTGGGGGTTTCAAAAAAACCGGCATCGGCAACCGTATTCTGCGACTGTAGTGCCTGCTGCACCGTTACCAGGGGAATCCCCAACGAGGCCAGTTTGGTGTTGGATATTTCTACCCAGACCTTTTCATCCTGCAGGCCAATCAGTTCCACCTTGCCCACATCGTCAACCCGTTGCAGCGTTAGCTGCAAACGGTCGGCGTAGTCTTTCATGATGGCGTAATCGAAGCCCTTGCCGGTGAGCGCATAGATATTGCCGAAGGTGGTACCGAACTCGTCATTGAAAAATGGACCACGCACATCCTGTGGCAGGGTGTGGCGGATATCGCCCACTTTCTTGCGCACCTGGTACCAGAGATCATCGATATCGGTTGAGCGCATTTCGTCCCGGGCCATGAACATGACCAGCGACTGGCCCGGCCGTGAGTAAGACTGGATGCGTTCGAAGTCACCGGTCTCCATCAATTTCTTTTCAATACGCTCGGTGATTTGCCGGGAGACTTCCTCGGCACTGGCACCGGGCCACAGGGTATTGATGGTCATCACCTTGAAGGTGAACGGCGGATCTTCACTCTGGCCAAGATTGGCGTAGGAAATCGCCCCGATGGCACCGAGCAACAGCATGGCATAGAGCACCAGCGCGCGGTTTTTCAGTGCCCATTCCGACAGGTTGAACGACATGGTGAGTTCCCCTTATTCGCCCTGGTCGACAGCGTCATCCGCCGGCTCGGCCGGGGCTTGTTCCTGCCGCGGCGCCTCTGCGGTCGCGGTGAGTTCCACCTGACGGTTCTGGCGATCTACGGGAATCACCATCTGGCCATTGCGCACCAGATGAGTGCCAGCGGCCACAATCCAGTCATCGGCCTGCAAGCCGGACACCACCGGCACCACCTGCTCCTGGTAAGGGCCCACTTCCACCGGGGTTTTTACCAGGGTGCTGTTGTCCGGATTCACCACCCACACATAGGTGGCGTCTTCTTCCGCGGTCAGGGCGGAGAGAGGAATGCTGAGCACGTCATTCTCTGCCCCGCTGACAAACACCCGGGCAGACTGACCAAGCTCCGCACCGACCTGGTCGTTGTCGAACGCGACCCGCGCTTCATAAGTTCGCGAACGGGGGTCCGCCGCAGGCGACAGCTCCCGCAGGTGGCCGGGGAAGACCTGCCCCGGACGGGACCACAGCTCGATGGCCACCGCCATGCCAATGGTAAACCGGCCCACGTCCTGCTCCGGCAGATCAATGCGCACTTCACGGTCACCATCGGCAGCCAGCACAAAGACCGTCTGCCCGGCAGCCACTACCTGCCCGGCTTCCGCCAGGCGCTGGGCAATCACACCGTCACGAGGGGCCTTGAGAGAGGCGTAGTCCGCCTGATTGCGAGCCACATTCAGATTGGCACGAGCCTGACGCAGCTGGGCGGTACTGGCATCAAAGCGGCTTTCGAAAGAATCAAACTGGGACCGGCTGATCACTTTGCGCTCCAACAATTCGCGATAGCGCTCCAGCTCGCTTTTGGCTAACTTGTGATCCGCCTGGGCAGAGGCAAACTGGGCCCGGGCCGCATCCAGCTGCAAGCGCACATCGTCGGTATCCAGCTTGGCCAGACTGGTGCCCTTACTGACCCTGTCACCCACATCCACCTGCCGCTGGCTGATCTTGCCACCAATGCGGAAGCCCAACTGGGGCTCATAACGTGCCCGGATTTCGCCCGGGAACACATCCTGCCCCACATTGGCCGATAACGGCTGGGTCACCAGCGCCGGACGTGGAATCTCGTTGTGGTTGGCGTCCCCATCGGAACAGCCCTGTAAAGCCAACAAACCGGCCAGCAGGCCAGGGAAAACGGTGTTACGCAACATGTGAGCACCCTCAGTCACCGGCTATTGCCGGTATGCTATACTGACCGGTATAGTAAATTTACTAAACTGAACCGTCCAGTATTGAAATTATGAGCACTTCTGTCGCCGCGGCCAACCGCGGCCGCCCCAAGGACCCCGCCAAACGCACAGCCATTCTGGACGCGGCCAAGCGCCTGTTCCTCAGTGGCGGCTTCAGCGGCACCAGTATGGATGCGGTGGCAAAGGAGGCTGGCGTCTCCAAACTTACGGTTTATAGCCACTTCAGCGACAAGGAAACGTTATTTTCTGCCGCGGTAGAGGCGAAATGTCACAACACCCTACCGGAACCGCTGTTCGATCTGGACGTGTCCATTCCCATCCGCGCCAGCCTGACCCGCATTGGCCTGGCCTTTGTGGAGCTGATCCACAGCAAGGAAGTGGTGGCTCTGGAGCGGCTGATGTGCGCCATGGCGACCCAGGATCCTCAGATGTCGCGCCTGTTCTTCGAAGCGGGCCCGCAACGCACGCTCAACGCCATGGAAAACCTGATCAACCGGGCCAACGAGGCCGGCCTGCTGGCCACCCCGGACCCGAAGCACGCTGCGGAGAGTTTCTTTTCCCTGCTCCAGGGCTGCGAGCATATGCGTACCCTGATCGGCATCCGTGAGCCCATGACCGCCATTGAAGCCCAGCCCCATGTAGAGCGCGCCGTGGACATGTTCCTGCGCGCCAATGGCCCTGAACGCCAGGACTGACCAACAGCACTCACCATTGCATCACATACCTCATTTGGGTGACGCGCTCGCCCCGCGGCTTCGCTAACCTGTCTGGCAGGGAATGAAACGCAACGGGAGCAAACTATGAAAAAGGTACTGGGAATGGCCATCCTGCTGTCTTCACAGCTGGCAGTGGCGGATTACTCTTCTTCGGTGGACAGCGATACCTGCTGGGACGGCCTTACCTCTACCGGCGGGCCCTGCATGGTGGTGGCAGACGCCAAATGGAGCACTTACACCGATGGCAAGTTCATCGTCACCTACCGCAATGTCTGCAGTCACCGCATCTACGCGCGGTTCTGCAACGAGCGCAATTCCGGTTCTGAGGATTGTGGCGCTTCCGGCATTTCAGCCGGCAGCACCAAGTCATGGAGCACCTACAAGGCCAATGGCCGATACAGCTATAACTGGGTTGGTGTCACCAAAGCCTCCAAGGACTGGGTCTGCTCCGGCAAGGTGAGTGGCTGGCACGACTGAATACGGAACTGAATTTCCTCGTTTGAACCGGCCTTCTGGCCGGTTTTTTTTGCCGCTTGAAGGCCGCTCTGCGGCTGCAACACGCATCACGCAAAGGCCACACCCGCGCCGGGAAACCATACAAGCGTGCTTGCACGCGAAGGGCTTGACGTCACCAACAGGATTCGCGTGCAGGCACGCTCCCACAACCCAGCTCTCCCGGTTTTGGTTTCGGCTTTTAGCGTCAGGCGTCTGGCATCCAGCGTCTGGCGGCCGTTTTCACCCATAAAAAAAGGGCGCCTTTCAAGGCGCCCTTTTTTTATGGGTGAAACGGCGAGATTACTCGTCGCCTTTCACGTCCAGCAGCTCGATTTCAAAAATCAGCACCTGGTTCGGGCCGATGTCGCTGCCCGGGCCTGCGCCCTGCTCGCCGTAACCCAGTTCCGGCGGCAGCACGATCTTCCACTTGTCACCTTCCTTCATCATGGGCAGAGCTTCCTGCCAACCCTTGACGATCTGCTTGAGACCGAAGGAGGCCGGCTGGCCACGCTCTACGGAGCTGTCGAATACGGTGCCATCGGGCAGGGTGCCGTGGTAGTGCACTTCCACGGTGTCTTCCAGGGTCGGAGACCGGGCACCCTCTTCACCGGCAGTCAGCACTTCATACTGGAGACCACTTTCGGTCACGGTCACACCGTCACGCTGGGCGTTCTCTTCCAGAAAAGCCGCGCCCTCTTCCTTGTTCTTGGCGCCCGCTTCTTCCATGTCTTTCTGCTGCTGCTCCATGGCTTCCTTCATTTTTTCCTGCTGCGCTTCCATTACGCGCTGCTGGAATGCCTGCAGGGCAGCCTGCATTTCTTCGTCGGTCAGCTCGCCTTGCGGATTTTCCTGCAGGCCATCCTTGAGACCGGCAATGAAAGCCTCCTTGTCCAGCACACCCAGCTGCTGCATCTGCTCTGCACTCACAAAGCCCAGCGCGTAGGAGCCTTTCTGGTTGTCAGTGTCCAGCTCGGCTTTTTCCTGGCCACAGGCCGCCAGCAGTACGGTACCTGCCAGCACGATTCCCAACTTCTTCATTCTGCCTCCAAATGGACTCATCTTATTGTGTATTCATTCCCCCAGGCCGGACTGAAAAACGATCATCGGGCCTGGATTGTCATCTCTTCTGCGTCTACCCCCGGGGGCGGAATCTGGCCATACTGCCAGTTTCCCTGCGGGTCACGCCAGCGGAAGAGTGTGGTTTGTTCCGATTTATTGACCAAACTTTCCACTCCACCGTCCAGCAACTGGTCTGGGTCCTGCCAGTTGTCTTCAACCTGTTGCCAATTGAGCAGAGGCTTGCCGTTCTCCAATGGCACGAAGAACAGCGCAGCTACAACAGCGGCAATCAACACCAGCAGAATCAGGAAATAACGCATGACGCTTTCATCCCCAGTTAAGACAGGAAAACCACTGAAGGTTCCCCGGTGATGGCAAATCGCCTCACAATTTACACCACTTTCATAACAAATGGGGTACTGTGGTGGTTTGTGAGCGGGGTCACTCTTTCTATCACTGCATGTGCATCCCCTGGCACGAGGGGTAGAATCATACGAAATATTTGGCAACCCACGGCATGAATAGCGCACAGAACGGAACGACAAATCGCGCAACACGCTTTCCCCAAGCCTCTTCTGGGGCCAAGCGCACTGTTATTCTGGTTGCCAACAGCAAGGGGGGATGCGGCAAGACCACCATTTCCACCAACCTGGCCTGCTATTACGAAGCGCTTGGCCGGCATGTCACCCTGATGGATCTGGATCCCCAGCAATCCGCCCTGCAATGGCTGAAGCTTCGCCTGACCGACTACATCCATGGCCTCGGTTGGCCGGCGGGAGAACCTTTGTCCCTGGGACGCCTGCAACAGCGACTGGACCAGGCCGGCGAGGTCGTCATCATCGATTCCCCGGCCGGGCTGGATGCTCACCAGCTGGATCATCTGATGCGCCTGTCGCAGATCGTACTGGTTCCGGTACTCCCCAGCCCCATCGATATTCGGGCCACCACCCGTTTCCTGCAGAACGTGATGCTCACCCCCAGTTATCGACGCCGGCCTCGGCGACTGGCGGTGATCGCCAACCGGGTGCGTACCCGCACCCGCATGTATGAATCCCTGCGCCAGTTTCTGGCCAGCCTGAAGATTCCCTATCTGGTAACCCTGCGCGATACACAACAGTACGTGCAAGCCATGACCCACGGCGAAGGCATCATGGATGCTTCCGTTTCACGCCATCTGGATGACAAGCAGCACTGGCGCCTGATCGGAGAATGGCTGGAAGTGCAGCGGCACCTGATTCAGGCCATGCCGGGGTTTCGATAAGAGACGCAACAGGTGACGCCGCACGCTTCACGCAACAGGCAACACGCGAAGGCCGCGTTGCGGCCTTTTGTGGGCGCTTGCCTGCAAGCGATACAAGACTTGGCAAGGGATGAGTGTCGAGGTTCGAGTAGCGAGTGTCGAAAGGCAAAAACGTTTCTGGAATCCTTACCTCGCTTGGGCTCGGATCGCGAGCAGGCTCGCTCCTACAGCGGCTTCGTAGAAAGCCTGAAAACCCGGGAACTATTTGGGGTTCGCCTTTTCAATCAAGCGTAGCTTGTAGCTGTCAGCTCCGCTCTGCCAGATCTCTCATGGCGGCGATGAGTTTGCTCAGGTCTTCGGGCTCGATCACGAACGGCGGCATGATGTAGACCAGCTTCCCGAATGGGCGAATCCACACCCCCTGCTCCACGAAGGTTTTCTGGACCTCCTCCATGGCTACCGGCGTTTTCATTTCCATCACACCAATAGCGCCCAGCACCCGGGTGTCTTCCACGCTATCCAGCGATTTCAACGGCAACAGTTGCTCGCTCAGCTGTTTCTCGATGGCGGCGACACGTCCTTGCCAGTCCGAGTCGAGCAACAACTGGATACTGGCGTTGGCCACCGCGCAGGCCAGTGGATTGCCCATGAAAGTGGGACCATGCATCAGTACCCCGGCCTCACCGTCACAGATACCCGCAGCCACCCTGTCGGTACACAACGCCGCCGCCAGGGTCATGTAGCCCCCCGTAATGGCCTTGCCAAGACAGAGAATGTCGGGACAGACATCAGCATGCTCCAGGGCAAACAGCTTGCCGGTGCGGCCGAAGCCGGTGGCGATCTCGTCGAAGATCAACAGCACACTGAATTCATCACACAGATCGCGTACCGCCTTGAGGTACTCCGGGCTATAGATGCGCATACCACCGGCGCCCTGTACCACGGGTTCCAGAATCACCGCCGCAATCTCGTCACCGTGCTGCTCCAGCTGCTCACGCAAGGCCGCCACATCCGCCGGGTCCAGCGGTCCCTGGAACGGGCTCCGCGGTGCCGGGGCAAAGTGATGCTGCGCCAGCACGCCACTGAACAGGGAATGCATGCCATTGACCGGATCACAGGCTGCCATGGCACCGAAGGTGTCACCGTGATAGCCGTTGCGCAGGGCCAACAGCTTGTCCTTGCCCTGATAGCCCTGGCTGAGCCAGAACTGCAGAGCCATCTTGATCGCCACTTCCACGGACACCGAGCCACTGTCTGCCAGAAACACTTTTTGTAGCGGTTGCGGCGTCAGTGCCACCAACTTTTTACCCAGCTCCACCGCCGGTTCATGGGTAAGGCCGCCGAACATCACATGGGCCATACGATCGATCTGGTCCTTTGCGGCCTGGTTCAGCACCGGGTGATTATAGCCATGTACCGCCGCCCACCAGGACGACATGCCGTCCACCAGCTCACGCCCATCCTCCAGGGTCAGCCGCACCCCGCTGGCGCTGGCCACCGGGTAGGTAGGCAACGGCTTTGACGTGGAGGTATAGGGGTGCCAGAGATGGTCACGGTCGAAATCAAGATCGGTGGTCATGGGGCTATCCGGGCGAAACGTGGAAGCGAAGGATGGCAGGGGGACGTTGAAAATTCAAAAGCGGCATGAGGCAGATACTGTAGGAGTACCTCTTGAGGTGCGAACCGGGTGCTAACGAGTAACGGATTTGTTCGCACCTCAAGAGGTACTCCTACAGTGCCACTAGCTCGCCAAGGGTTTTCTGCAGCCCTTCACATTGCGCCACCTCCGGCACCAGCACCAGCAACCACCCCATGGCATCCACCGGCCGGCCTGCCGGCAGCAGGTTGTCACACATGCCAGGCAACGTGGTGAGCAACCAGCGCTCGCCCTCCAGCTCCACCTGCTGGATCTGGCGTTTGAACTCGGGAAGACGGGCGTCATCTGCGGCCTTGCGACGCACGCTACGCAGGGGGCGCAGATAGTCGGTTTCGAATTGTTGCGCCACCTCGGCCATGCGCCGGCCGATAATGGCATCCGGCTGCTTGCCCGCCTCGGCGAGCCAAAGACCGCACAACAACAGGGACACCGGCACCTGGTAGTCATCCTGCAGGCGCAGGCAAGCCTGCTCGAAGGCCCGGTCCTGCCAGCGTAGTAGCGCATAACGCCACAGATCCTGTTTCACGGTATCGTCCACGGTTCCCCCAATACGTTACACTGCGCCGGTTTCCTGCGACTCCAACTGGCTCCCTATCATGCTCTCTTTGGAACATATCAATCTGCGCCGCGGCCCCGACCTGCTTCTGGAAGATACCAGCTTTGTCCTGCACAAAGGCTGGCGGGTGGGCCTGGTGGGTCGCAATGGCACCGGCAAGAGCTCACTGTTCAAGCTTATCATGGGTGACCTGGAGAGCGACGGCGGTCATCTGAACTGCCCCGCCGACTGGCGTCTGGCCATGATGGCGCAGGAAGTCCCTGCCCTGGAACAGCCCGCGGTGGACTATGTGCTTGACGGCCACAAGGCATTGCGCACAGCCGAACGGAAACTCGCTGATGCCGAAAGCCGGGGAGACAATCATGCCATTGCCGTGGCCCATGGGGAGCTGGAAGCCCTGCATGCCTGGCAGCAGCCTGCCCGTGCCGCCACGTTACTGGCCGGCCTGGGGTTCAGCGAAGCGCAACAGCAGCAGCCCGTTTCCAGCTTTTCCGGGGGCTGGCGCATGCGCCTTAACCTGGCCCAGGTATTGATGACTGACGCAGACCTGTTGCTGCTCGATGAGCCCACCAACCATCTGGACCTGGACGCCATCCTCTGGCTGCAGAGCTATCTGGTGCAACAACCCGGCGCCCTGCTGGTAATTTCCCACGACCGGGCATTTCTGGATGCCACCGTAAACCAGATCCTGCACATCGAACGGCAAAAGCTGAATCACTACAGTGGCGGCTATTCCGATTTCGAACGCCAACGGGCTGAGCAGCTGGCCCTGCAACAGAAAATGCACGACAAGCAACAGGCCCAGGTGGCGCACCTGCAAAAATTCATTGCCCGCTTCAAAGCCAAGGCCAGCAAAGCCAAACAGGCCCAGAGCCGGGTCAAGGCGCTGGAAAAACTGGAGCTGATTGCCCCCGCCCACGTGGACTCCGGTTTCAGTTTTGACTTCCACACGCCGGAGAAGCTACCCAACCCCATGGAAAACCTGGACAAGGTGCGCTGTGGTTATCAGAACGCGGAAGGGGATGTGGCCATTCTCCATGACGTGAGCCTGAGCCTGCGACCGGAATCCCGGCTGGGCCTGCTGGGCCCCAACGGCGCCGGCAAATCCACACTGGTGCGCACTCTGGTAGGCGAGCTGCCCCCGCTGGCCGGCCGCTTCGAAAAAGACAACGATCTGGCCGTGGGCTACTTCCACCAGCAACAGGTGGACCGGCTGGACCACAACGATACGCCCTATCAGATGTTGTCCCGCTTCTACCCCAAGTGGAGCGAATCGCAGCTTCGCAGTGAGCTGGGCCGGTTCGGCTTTCATGGCGATGATGTGTTTGCGCCCGTTGGTCGTTTCTCCGGTGGCGAAAAATCCCGCCTGGCACTGGCCATGATCGTGCAGGAAAAGCCCGCCCTGCTGGTACTGGATGAACCGGCCAACCACCTGGATCTGGACATGCGCGAAGCCCTGACCCTGGCGCTCCAGGCCTTTGAAGGCGCCGTGGTTATGGTTTCCCATGACCGCCACCTGCTGGAAACCACCGTGGATGAATTCTGGCTGGTGGCCAACGGTACTGTCTCCCGTTTTGACGGGGACCTGGATGACTACGCCCGCTGGCTGCAACAGAACCGCAAGGACGGCAAACCCGTGCGCGAGGAAAAGGTCGACGACGGGCTGGACGCCAAAGCCCGCCGGCAGCAGGCGGCACAGAAACGTGAACAACTGCGGCCGCTAAAAAAACAGGTGGAAAAACTGGAAAAACAGTTAGCCGACTGTGAACGCCAGCTGGAGGAAACAGAAGCCGCACTGGGCGACGAATCCCTCTATACGGATGACAGTCGCAAGAACGAAATGAATGGATTGCTCGGCGACCAGGCCCGCCTCAAGAAACAACACGACGAGCTGGAAGGCGATTTACTGGAAGCCATGGAGGCATTGGAAGACGCAGAAGCGGAAATGGAATAAAACGCCTGATGCATGATGCTGGACGCATGATGTCACCAGACAAATCGCTTCGTCGAGCATCCTGCGTCAGGCATCAGGCATAAAAATCACATTTCTACCAACTGAGACTGATAGACCACCGGACCAGTGGGCTGCCCGGTGGGCGACCCGCCCTTCGGCTCAAGGCTGATGGCCAACGAACGACTCTTCAGCAACTCTCGCACCTGATCCTCACTCAAGGTAATGCGCAACTCCGCCCCCTCGGTGGGCAACACCGTCAGGGAAATGGGCACACCCTTGTCAGACAGCAGCCACAATTCGTAATCCTGCTCAGCATTCACCGCCACCGGCGGCAAAGCCCTGAGCGTCAGGCTGTGGGTTGTGGCTGAAGTGTTCATTACCCACAACGGCTGAGCCTGCTCGGACTGGACTACCGCAACCAACCCCTGTCGGCTCTGCTCGGGGAGCGGCGTCCACACCAGCATGATCAACAAGCTGGCCATGGCCAGTAACGCACTCCAGCGCCAGAATCTCGCTCCACGCTTGTCGGCAACCGGCACAGATTCAGCGAACAGGCGCTGCTCTATCTGGTCCCACAACTGCGCAGGAGGCTCGATTTTGGGCAGACTGTTATTGAAAGGTTCAAGGCGACGCTCCCAGTACCATACCTGGCGACGCAACCGCGGTGACTCCATCATCCAGCGCTCAAAACGCTTGCGCGCACCCCCCTGCAGTGTCCCCACCACATATTCCGACGCCAGCGCCTGATTGCGTTCAAAGTGTTCCGGCTTCATGGTCCCAGACACCGCCTGAGTACCGACAGCCCACGGCGCACCAGACTCTTGGTGGTACCCAGAGGCTGCCCCATGGCTACCGCCAGTTCCTGATGGGTAAAGCCGCGAAAATAGGCCATCTCGATGGTGGACCGATAACGCTCATCCAGGTCTTTAAGGCAATCACTGAGCCGCTGCCGGTCCAGTTGGGCATCGGCGGCTTCCATGGGACCTGATTCGTCCACCAACTGACTTTCCTTGACCTTGTCAAAATCGACATGATGGCGGCGACGGCGCAATGCATCCAGGCAACGATAGCGGCCAATGGACATCATCCAGGTCATTGGAGTGCCCCGGTCCGCGTGGTATTCACCGGCGTGGTGCCAGACCTGAATATAGGTTTCCTGCAGCACGTCCTGAGCCTCTTCGTTGTTGCGCAGCAGGTGCACACACATTCCGAACACTGCTGCACGGGTTTGCTGATACAGGCAAGCAAACGACTGCCGATCACCTTGTGCGGATTTCGCCAGCAACGTTACCAGCCGTTCGTTATCGCAATCCATAACTGAGACCTGAGTAGATACAGGGGCCCAGTCATGACATTGGCCATGTTAGTAGTACGTGAAAGACACGGCGACGGATGCATAAAAAAACAAAATAAATCTGCATCCGTTTCGCAAACCCACACGTAACTCTCTTCACGAAAAAACAAAGAAGGGAGATTCCTCATGCAACGCCGTTCATTAATCCTGCCAGTCACCTGCATGGCGGCCCTGCTGGCAAGCACTGGCACCCTGGCGTCAAGCCACCGTGAAGCCCCGTTCATTACTGGCATGCCCAAAGTGGATGGAACCGACTTCTACATGTTCAACAGCTACGAATCCGGCCGTGACGGCTACGTGACACTGATTGCCAACTACCTGCCACTACAGGATGCCTACGGCGGCCCGAATTATTTCTCGCTGGATGACGATGCCATCTACGAGATTCACATTGACAACACCGGGAACGCCCAGGAAGACATCACCTTCCAGTTCCAGTTCAATACCGAACGCAAGAATCTGGCCGTCGACGTGGATGGCACCAGTGTTCCTGTTCCACTGATCAACATTGGCGCCATCACTGCGGGTGACAACAGTGCACAGAACGTACTTGAAACCTACACGGTGAAAATGATCACTGGCGACCGCCGCACCGGTAACGTACAGCCCCTCACCGATGCGGGCAGCGGTAGCGACACCTTCGACAAGCCACTGGATAACATCGGCACCAAGTCCATTAACAACTATGCGACCTATGCCAACAGCTTTATCCATGACGTGACCATTCCCGATTGCCCCATGCCTGGCAAGGTATTCGTTGGTCAGCGCCAGGAAGGGTTCGTGGTGAATCTGGGTGAGGTTTTTGATCTGGTCGCCCTGAATCCGCTTGGAGATCGTGATTCACGCAGCAATACCATTGGTGACAAGAACGTTACCAGCCTGGCCCTGGAAGTTCCGGCTTCCTGCCTGACCGGTGAGAACACCGTTATCGGTGGCTGGACCACCGCCAGCGTTCGTCAGGCCACGGTTTTTAACCCTGCGCCAAAAGGTACGGAGACTACTGCCAGCGCCAACGCCAAAGGCCCTGCCGTGAAGGGAGGGGCTTATACCCAGGTATCCCGCCTCGGCAGTCCGTTGGTGAACGAGGTCGTGATTGGCCTTCAGGACAAGGACCGCTTCAATGCCAGCGAGCCCAAAGACGACGGCCAGTTTGCCACCTATGTGACCAACCCGACACTGCCGGCACTGGTGGAAATCCTGTTCGGGGTGACTGCACCGGAAACCCCACGTAACGATCTGGTCACTGTTTTCCTCACCGGCGTACCCGGTGTGACACAACTGCCTTCAGTCACGCCCAGTGAAATGCTGCGCCTGAATACCGGTATCCCTGCCACTGCCGCAGGTTCACAAGTGGATCTGGGCGTAGCCGGTGGCGACTTTGCCGGCTTCCCCAATGGCCGTCGCCCCGTTGATGATGTGGTGGATATTGCCCTGACAGCAGCTGAAGGTTTCCTCTGCGGTGGCGATGTGAACGGCAGTGCCCCCGGCGGGGAAATTGGCAACTGTGGTACCCAGGATAGCCAGGTGAATGGTGGAGCCATTGTGAATGATGGCGCACTGCCGGACCCGGCTGCCTATCTCACCACATTCCCTTATCTGAACACTCCACTGCCTGGCGCCAACAATGTTGCCGCCATGCCAATGTAAGGAGGGCCACATGCGATTCTTCACACCGTTAATGGTACTGAGTTCCGCACTGGCACTGTCCGCGTGCGGCGGAGACGACAATGACCGCCGCCCGGTACAGGTACAGCCGGCCATCAACTACACCGCCTTTGTCAAAGTCCAGCTGGCCAACACCAGGGACGACCGCGACCCAGTCCAGATCAACAATCTCCGATTGATTGATTATGACCGCAACGACCCAGAGGCCTATGACAGTGTCCTCAACACCCCCCAGTAAACTTGCGGATCGGGGGACGTGCCATCACACCACGGTGGTGGCACGTTTTTTTGTCCCACTGCTCAGCCTGCTTGCCGGGCTGGCCAGTGCGGCGCCTTACACCCCCGCCTCCGACGATCAGATTCTTGTCCGGTTGTCCCCTGCCGAACAGGCAATGGGACAGCCGGTTTCACCTGAGAGCGAAGCTGTGGCCATCCGTCAGGCCCGCGAATATATCGACTATGCCCGACACCGGGAGGACTCCCGCTTCCTCGGCTATGCACGAGCTACCCTGACGTCCTGGTCTGTTTCGCCTTCATCACCCGCCATCGCGCTGATGCTGGCAGAGGTTGAACAACGCCAGCATCACTTTTCCAGTGCCAGGGAGCGACTACATCTATTGCTTGAGCAACGCCCTGAGCAGGGGCAGGCCTGGCTGATGCTGGCCAACCTGGAGCGCGTTCAGGGTCGCTTTGAAGAGGCCCGAAATGCATGCCGCCAAGCCGCCACGACCCTGCCTCCCACCACGGTGGTGATTTGCCAAAGCAGCATTCAGGCCATGACCGGACAGCAGGAAAAAGCCGCACAAACCCTCCAGCGCCTGGCCAACAGCGGACTTGCTGCACCCGGCCAGGAACAACGCTGGCTGCACACCTTGCTAGCCGAATTGGCGATTCAGCAGGGACACCCGGACAAGGCGCACCAGCATCTGCGTACGGCCTTGCAGCTCGCCCACGGGGATCCCTATCTGGTTTATCTGCAAAGTGATCTGTGGCTGATGCAAGGCAAGCACGACAAGGTCATCAAGGCATTGACTCCCTGGCAGGACAGGGAAAATGCCCTGCTGCGTTTGTCCATTGCCGGTCAACAGCTTCAGCACCCCAATGCTGATCGATGGCAGAAGGCCTATCAGGCCCGCCTGGACGCAGCCCGACAGTCCGGGAGAAATATTCATCTGCGCGAACAGGCCCGTTTCCAGTTACAGGTCACCGGCGAGACTGACGCCGCACTGCAAACGGCAAGGGCTAACTGGGAAACGCAGCGTGAGTTGAGCGACCTGCGCCTGCTTCTAGCCAGTGCCGCCGCCGGCGATGATGAAAGGAACTATCAGTTGGCAAGGGACTTCATTGTTCGTCATGGCATCAGTGATGCCCCATCACAACAGCTGCAGGATGACACTCCATGAAACGATTGCTTTGCGCCCTGCTGCTGCTAACGACCGGACTCGCGGAGGCCCACAAACCCAGTGACAGCTACCTGCAACTACAAACCCGTTCTGACAGCACCGCCATTACCGGCCGATGGGATATCGCATTGCGAGACCTGAATCTGGTGCTGCCTGTGGATGCCAACCGGGACGGACAGATCACCTGGGGGGAATTGCAGCGTCAACAACCGGCGCTGGTCACCCAGGTACTTTCCACACTCACTGTCCATGCCATGGCAGATGGGCAAGCTTCTGTCTGTCCCATGATGCTAACCGGCCTTCAGGTTAATGAACATGTGGATGGGAGTTATGCAGCGCTGCATTTACAGGGCAACTGCAGCATTAATGCGGAGAGCCTGGAGATAGATTACCAGTTTCTCTTTCACCGGGATCCGGACCACCATGGACTGTTGCGCCTGGATCAGGATGACACCGTGCTAACCGCCACGTTCAGCAATGCAGAGCGTCGCCAGCAACTGAGTCGTGATTCCCGTTGGCAAGCCTTCCAGGGTTTTATTGTCCAGGGTATTCACCACATCCTGATCGGCTACGACCATATTCTCTTTCTGCTCACCCTGCTGTTCCCGGCCGTGCTGGTGTGGCGGACTGGTGGCTGGCAACCGGCTCCCAGCATGACCACCGCCCTGTGGCAGACACTGTCTATTGTCACGGCCTTTACGCTCACCCACTCCCTGACCCTGGCGCTGGCCACCCTGGGTATCATATCGCTGCCTTCCTGGCTGGTGGAATCAGCCATTGCCGCGACTGTGGCACTGGGCGCGGTGGCTAATCTGTTGCCACGGCTTTTCCCCAAACGTTGGGTGATGGCGTTTGTCTTCGGCCTGATTCATGGCATGGGATTTGCCTCGGTACTGGCAGACCTGGGACTCACCGATAGTGGCGTTTTCCTGCCGCTGCTGGGCTTCAATCTGGGCGTGGAACTGGGTCAGGTGGCCATCGTGCTGGTCTTTGTCCCGGTGGCTTACCTATTGCGACAAACCCATTTCTATCAGCGTGTGTTTGTTCCAGTGGGTTCGCTGTCCATTATGCTGCTGGCCGGGGTGTGGCTGGTGGAACGACTGGGGTAACGAGTTTCGAAGAGCAAAACCCACGCGAACCGAAAGCAAAAGATTTTTCTTTTACGCTTTGACTTTCGCAACTCGAAATTCGTTACTCGCCCCTGAGAAAACAAAAAGCCGCCCCGGTTTCCCGAGGCGGCTTTTCCAAAACGAACGCGTTGTTTCGATTTAAACTTACAACACTTCCACGATGGTAGCGTTGGCGGTGCCGAGACCTTCACAGATCGCCAGCAGACCGTACTTGCCACCACGACGCTTCAGTTCGTAGATCAGGGTACCCATCAGCTTGGTACCGGTGCCACCCAGCGGGTGACCCAGCGCCTGGGCGCCACCGTTCACGTTCAGCTTCTCGTAGTCGGCACCGATGGCCTTCATCCACGCCAGCGGTACGGAACCAAACGCTTCGTTCACTTCGTACAGGTCGATGTCGCCAATGGTCATGCCGGCCTGCGCCAGCACTTTTTCGGTGGCCGGGATCGGGCCTTCCAGCACCATGGTGGGATCGGAACCAACCACGGCCATGGCGTGGATACGAGCCAGCGGGGTCAGGTCGTATTCTTTCAGGGCCTTCTCGCTCACGATCATCAGGGCGGAAGCGCCGTCGGTGATCTGGCTGGCGTTGGCCGCGCTGATGTAACCGCCTTCGACCAGGGGATTCAGGGCCTTGATGGCGTCCAGATCCGCTTCCCAACGGATACCTTCGTCCACCACGTGCTCTTCCTTGGAACCGTCTTCCAGGGTCACGGTAATCGGCACGATTTCTTCCTTGAAGCGACCGGCTTCCGTGGCAGCCATACCACGCTTGTGAGAATCGTAAGCGAACTGATCCAGCTCGGGCTTGGTGACGCCGTACTTCTCGCACATGCGTTCGGCACCGTTGAACTGGCTGAAGTTCTCGCCCGGGTAACGCTCGCTGATCACCTGACCATCGAACGGGGTGCCCATTTCCTTCACGGCAACCGCCGGAGAACCGATCGGCACCTGGCTCATGGATTCCACACCACCGGCAATGATCACGTCCTGGGTGCCACTCATGACCGCCTGGGCGGCAAAGTGAATGGCCTGCTGGGAGGAGCCACACTGACGGTCAATGGTCACGCCCGGCACGGATTCCGGCAAGCAGGAGCTAAGGATGGAGGTACGGGCCACATTGAAGGTCTGCGGACCGATCTGGCTCACACAGCCATAGATCACGTCGTCCACTTTCTCGGCGGGCACACCGGTGCGCTCGATCAGGGCGTCGATGACCTTGCCGCCCATGTCTGCCGGGTGAGTCTTGCTCAAACGACCATTCTTCTTGCCGCCTGCGGTACGTACCGCTGATACGATATATGCTTGTGCCACCTGGGCCTCCTCAATCTTTCTGACTGATTACCACGGGAAATATGCAGGGAAGGCTACGACGCACCCGGGCCACGCTCAATGACGCCTTTTTTTTCTGCTCTGTGAATCCGGTCAGCCTGCACTACGTAAAAAAACATAAAGTTCGAAAAAATCGATTAAATCCCAACACTTAACCCTCTTTTTCATCGAAAGGGCTGCAATGATCATTGTCAGCAAGACAGTGCGCGTGATGCGCACCGCTGGCAGAACAACAAACCGCAGCATTCAAAACCCGTCCAGCACCCAGGTTTCGGCCCATGCCGACAAAGCAGCCACAGGGTGAAGACAAACCATGAGGATTGAACAACACACGGCAACCCCGCCACTGGCCACGGCACTGGTGATCCCTTTACTGGTGATGGCGTCTACGGTATCCGCCGATGCACTCTCCGGGCACAGCAGCTCACTGCAGCTGGCCAGGGCGGGGGAACCCGCATTTGATGCAGGCCAGCCGCCCCAGCCACGGATTCAGCCAGACAATGACGATACCGGCAGCTGGTCCTTCACTCTTGATAATGATGCATTGGTGCCCGGCACCCGCGACCAGGATTACACCTACGGCATCAGTGCCGCCGCCACGGGCACCAAGGCCCTGGATTTCATTCTTTCACTGGATGCGCCTCTGGGCTGGATCGACCGCACCCTGGGATTTGATGGCATTGGCGAGAGCAGTGTGCGTGGCCACAGTTTTGAAGCCGGACTGTTCGGCTTTACCCCGGAGGACAAGACCAGCGCCGCACCTCTCTACGATGACCGCCCCTATGCCAGCATGCTGTATGTCTCCAGCAGCCGCATTCAGGTGAATCCACAGCAACAGGTCGCCTGGCACAGCACTTTGACGCTGGGCGCACTGGGGCTGGATCTGGCCGGTAACGTTCAGAACGGTGTGCACAAGGTGATTGGCAGTCAGCATGCTGAAGGCTGGGATAACCAGATCAGTGACGGAGGCGAACCCACGGCCCGCTACTCACTGGCGCGTCAGAAAACCCTGCCCGTTTCCTCGGACAATCTGGAAGTGAAAAGCACCGTGGAAGGCTCCCTGGGGTACATTACGGAAGCACGCTGGAGCCTGAGTTTTCGGGCGGGCAAGCTGCGCACCCCCTGGTGGCAGAGCAATCCGGAGCTGGTGCGCTATGGTGAGCGCAACAACCCCACTACCCGCGAACACATTCGCGAGCATTATGTCTGGGGTGGCATCGCCCTGGTCGGGCGAGGCTACAACGCCTTTCTGCAGGGCCAGTTTCGCGACAGCGAAGTGAGCTACGACAGCGACGAAGTCAACCACGCCCTGGCCGAAGCCTGGCTGGGGTATACCTGGGCGTTCGCGGATGGCTACCGGCTGAGTTATGTGCTGCGCGGCCACACCTCGGAACTGCGCGAGGGCGAAGGCGACCGAAACGTGCTGTGGGGCGGCTTGGTGTTTTCCCGCAGCTTCTGATCAAGCGTCGTTCAGGGCGGCTTCCACAAAATCCAGACGATCCTGCCCGAAGAACATCTCATTGCCCACGAACAGGGTCGGCGCACCGAATACGCCGCGTTTCACCGCCGCTTCCGTGTTGGCCTTGAGTTGTTCTTTCACGGCTTCGCTGGCGGCCTTCTCCAGCCAGGCCTGGGCATCCAGGCCCGCTTCGCTGAGTACCCGGACCACCTCGCCGGTTTCCGACAATTTGCACGGGGTCTTCCACATGGCGTCGAACAGGGCGTCCACTACGGGCACCGCCTGATCAGTACCCAGAGCCGCGGTAATGACGCGCATAGGGGTAATGGTATTCACCGGAAAGTGCGGATTCATGGTCAGCGGCACCTGATAGCGCGCAGCGTAGCGGGCCAGATCACGCATCATGTACATCCCCTTGGCGGGCACCGCACCAGGAGGCGCATTACCGGTGGCTTTGAACACGCCCCCCAGCAAGATAGGCTTGAGTTCCAGTTGGGCCCCGGTTCGCTCGGCAATCGCCGGCAGCTGAGTCCAGGCCAGGTAAGCAGTCGGACTGCCCACGTCGAACAGAAATTCCATTTTTTTCGTCATGATTTTTTCCTTTCAGGCATTCCCCGGCAGCAGCGCTGACGGCGCGATGCCAGACATTGCGTTATTGCGTCACCATTGACGCTCCTCTAGCCAGGTTTTGGCGTAGCGTCAGAACGTCTCCATCCACGGTCGCAGATCCAGTTCGTGGGTCCACGCATCCCGGGGTTGCTGATGGAGCATCCAGTAGGCATCCGCAATGTGTTTCGGGTTCAGGATGCCATCCTGCTCTTTTTTCGCATACATGGCGGGGAAATTATCGCGGATGAACGCGGTATCGATGGCCCCATCAATGATCGGGTGAACCACATGGATTCCCTGCGGCCCCAACTCCCGGGCCATACTCTGCGCCAATGCCCGCAAGGCAAACTTGGCGCTGGCAAAGGCCGAAAAGCCGCTGCTGCCCCGCAGGGATGCGCTCGCGCCGGTGAAGATGATCGTCCCTTTCTGGCGCGGCACCATGACCCGAGCCGCTTCACGGCCAGTGAGAAAACCGGCAAAGGCCGCCATTTCCCAGACCTTGCGATAGACCCGTGCAGACGTATCCCGTATCGGAAACATCACATTGGCCCCGATATTGAAGATCACCACCTCCAGCGGACCTACCTCTTTCTCGATGGTCTCGAACAGGGCGGCCGTGGCGTCCTCATCGCGGGCATCACAACCAAACGCCCTGGCCCAGCCACCATCCTGCTCGATACTGCTAACCAGTGGCGCCAGAGCGTCTTCGGTTCGCCGTGTCACACACACGCGGTAGCCTTCCCGGGCAAACCGCCGGGCCACAGCGCCACCGGTGGCATCACCGGCCCCTACCACCAGAACTGCCGCCTGCTGCATGACAGCGTCTCCCTCACTGGTCCAGTTAGTTCCAATTCGGAACCAATGGTGGGTTCTTTTTTGGAACCCGTCAAGCAGGTATGATCACACCAAGACATTTCGGAGCCCCCATGCGCTGGCAAGATATCGACCAACAGCCCTGCTCACTGGCCCGCACGCTGGCCATCATTGGTGATAACTGGACATTGCTGGTCTTGCGGGACTGTTTCCTTGGTGTTCGACGATTCGATGATTTCCAGCAACGCCTGGGAGTCACCCGCCACGTGCTGAGCGACCGCCTGCGCAAGCTCACAGAGGGCGGCATTGTCGAGAAAGTCGCCTACCAGCAACGCCCCCTGCGCCATGAATATCGCCTGACAGAGAAAGGGAAAGACCTGTACCCGGTGATCGTCCACCTTGCCCAGTGGGGAGACAAATACCTGGCCGGCGAGCACGGTGCCCCGCTCTATCGCATTCACTCCCGCTGCGGGCACACCCTGGATGCCCAGCTGCAATGCGGCGAGTGCGGCAATACCGTAAACGCCAACGAGGTACAGGTGAAAGAAAACCCGGGGTTTGAAGGAAAGGTTTTAGTGAACAGTGAACAGTGAACAGTGAACAGTGAACAGTGAACAGTGAACAGTGAACAGTGAACAGTGAACAGTGAACAGTGAACAGTGAACAGTGAACAGTGAACAGTGAACAGTGAACAGTGAACAGTGAAGGCTGCCCGGCCGGCATACCCTGTCAAGTTTTTATCCGATTTTTTCTTTGTTTTTAACGGCACGAGTCCCAGTCACTCTCTGGCGTGACCTTTTGATTTCAGCGAAGATGACGCGCTTTCGAAACTCGTTTCTCGTAATTCAAAACGACTTTTCCCTCGCTTATGTTCGGATCGCTTGCAGGCAAGTTATTCGCTTCGCTCACCCTTCGGGCCGCACTCCGTGCGTTACTCCGCTACGCTACGTTCCTACAGCGGCTTCGTCAGAACGATTCTTGGGTTTAGCTGTTAACTATTCACTGTTAACTATTAACTGCTTTCTTGCTGTTCTTTCAGCAACCCCAACACCTTCTCACGCAACCAGCCATGGGCCGGGTCGCCGCTCTGGTCTCGATGCCAGTACAGGTGCATTTCCAGATCACTGAGTTCAGCAGGCAACGGACGGACTGTCATGCCTTCACGGGACAAACGTCCCGCCAGCGTGGCCGGCAGGGACAACAGCAGATCGGTTTGCTGGACGGTACTGATGGCCGCCTGATAATGCTGGCAACGCATGCGGATATGGCGCCGGTAACCCAGCCGCGCCAGGCCGAAATCTTCCAGGCCCGGCCCCTCACGGCGGGAAGACACCAGCACATGCTGTGCAGCAAGGTAGGCTGGCAGGTCCATGCCCTCCGCCAGCGGATGCCCCTCGCGCATCATCACCACCATTGGCCCGGACAGCACCGGCACATGCTCAATGGTCTCCGGCATGGCCAGCATCACATCGCAAGCCAGATCCAGACGCCCGCTGGCCAGCTCCGTGGCCATCTGCCGGCGGCGAATGGTCAACGATTGCAGACGAATACCCGGCGCCTCCTCCATCAGCTGCGTCATCAGCGGGGGCAGCAGACATCCCTCCAGACCGTCGCGCAGCCCCAGCACAAAAGTGCGCTCCGCTTCCGAGGCATCAAAGCCGCCCTCATCAGTGAGGCAACGCTGAAAGCCCCCCAGGGAGTGCCGCACCGGGCTGATCATGGCCCGGGCCCGGGCCGTGGGGACCATGCGGCTGCCCTGGCGGACAAACAGCGGGTCCTCCAGCCGGTCGCGAAGCCGCCCCAATGCATGACTGACGGCAGGCTGCGTCAGGTTCAGTACCTTGGCAGCACGGGTGAGGGATCCTTCGGTGTAGATGGCATCAAACACCACGAAGAGATTCAGGTCGAAGCGCGAAACATGCATGAAATTTATCAATTTCCATGTCGTTAATTCATTGGATTTATTGAAACCCGCTTACTAGCATCGGTCAATGGATAGCTGCAAGACGCCGGATGCCTGACGCTGGACGCCCGGCCTGCGGCCGAAACCCTATAAACACAGGACAAACCATGAGCCAGAGTTCGCAACGTATCTTGATTACCGGGGGTGCCTCCGGGCTGGGGCGCGCCATGGCGGAGGCCTGGGCCAGAGACGGCGCCCGGGTGCTGATCGGCGACGTGAACGAAGAGCGCGGCCGGGAGACAGAGCAGGCGCTGTCTGCCCTGCCCGGCACGGTGGAATTTCAGTATCTGGATGTGCGCGATCCCGCCAGTTTCAACCAGGCCCGGGAATGGCTGGAGCAACACTGGGGCGGGCTGGATGTGCTGGTCAACAATGCCGGCGTGGCCGCCGCCGCCCGCATCGACCGGGGCGACATGGCGGACTGGGACTGGATTTTCGATATCAACGTGAAAGGCCCGGTGCGCGGCTGCAAGGTATTCGTGCCGATGATGAAACGCCAGGGTCATGGTCATATCGTCAACGTTGCCTCTTTGGCCGGGCTGGTCAATGCGCCAGCGATGGCCAGCTACAACGTGACCAAGTCCGGGGTGATCTCCCTGTCGGAAACCCTGCGCAACGAATTATCAATCCACAACATCCACTGCACCGTGGTGTGCCCCGGCTTTTTCCGCACCAATCTGCACGAATCCGTGCGCTCCCCCGAGCCCGGCATGGTAGAGATGGTGGACAAGCTGTTATCCAGCGATGAACTGACCGCTGAACAGATTGCCGGCATGGTCAAACAGGCTGTCGCCCGCCAGCAATTCCTGCTGATCCCCCACAAGAGCGCCCGCCGCGCCTGGTTTATCAAACGTTTTGTGCCTGCCCTGTTCCGACGGGTGATGCGTGACAGCGCCAGCCGTATGGAGCGACAGCTGAAGAAGGCGGAATCCAGCTGATGCCGGTGATCTACCTGATACGTCATGGCCAGGCCAGCTTCGGCAAACCGGATTATGACAAGTTATCCGACCATGGCTGGGAGCAAGGTCGCCTGCTCGGCCGCGCCATGCAGAACCAGGATCTGGGCGTACCGGTAGCCGTGTGCGGCACCATGCGACGCCATACGGAAACCGCCGAAGCCACCCTCACTGAACTGGGCCTGCCTGCCCAGTGGCGCACCGATACCGGCTTCAACGAATACAATCACAAAGAGATTCTGGCGCTGGACTGGCCGCTGGCAGAAGATCATGCCGCGGTGACCGAGTGGCTGATGCAGCAGGAGCACCCCCGCAAGGTCTTTCAGAGCCGATTCGAACAGGCCGTACGGCGCTGGCAACGGGGAGAGGATCGCTACAGTGAAAGCTGGTCACAATTCCGCGAACGGGTACTGGCCAGCGTCTACAGCCTGGGCAACAGCCTTAACAAGGGCGACAGCGCCCTGGTCTTTACCTCCGGCGGCGCCATCAGCGTGATCATTCAGCATCTCATGGGACTGAACGACGACGCCCTGCTCACCTGGAACCGCACCCTGATCAACGCCAGCGTGACACGGCTGGTTGTGAATGCCGGGACATTACGGTTAGTGTCAGTCAACGAACATCTGCATCTGCCAACGGAGCAGGTGACGTATAGATAAAAGGCGAGTTGAAAGTTTAAAGTTCAAAGTTGAAAAGGCGCGCGCCAAGCGGTTCATGTTTTGGGACTCAGTGCCCGCGCCGTTACCAGAGGACGCGGGCATGGCCTCACAAAACCAACGGACCTGATCCGCGTTTTAACTTTAAACTTTCAACTCATCAGTTCCGCCCCGTGCTCACGAAAAACCTTTGGAGAAATAACCATGCCCGTCCGCAAGAATATCCTGATTACTGGCGCCAGCTCCGGCCTTGGCGAAGGCATGGCGCGCATCTTTGCGGCCAAGGGGCGTAACCTGGCGTTGTGCGCGCGGCGTATGGATCGGCTGGAAGCGCTCAAAGCCGAACTGGAAGAAAAGCACCCGGACATCCGCGTGCTGATCAAACCGCTGGATGTGGCGGATTACGATCAGGTGTTTGCGGTCTTCGATGCCTTCCGCACGGAACTGGGCAGCATTGACCGGGTACTGGTGAACGCGGGCATGGGCAAGGGTCAGCCCATCGGCACCGGCTACTTCTATGCCAACCGGCAGACTGCCGAAGTGAATTTCGTGGCGGCGCTGGCGCAGATGGAAGCGGCCATGGAAATTTTCCGCGCCCAGAATGAGGGGCATCTTGTGGTCATTTCATCCATGAGTGCCATGCGCGGCATGAAGCGTAACCTCACCACCTACGCAGCCACCAAGGCGGGCATTGCCATGTTGGCTGAGGGCTTGCAGATGGAACTGGCAAACACACCTATCAAGGTCACCACCCTGTTCCCGGGCTTTATCCGCTCCGAGATCAACGAAAAGCTGAAGAACACGCCTTTTATCGTGGATACCGAAACCGGCTGCAAGGAGCTGGTGAAAAACATCGAGAAAGAAGTGATGCACGCCGCCGTGCCCGCCTGGCCCTGGCGCCCCATGGGCTTCGCCATGCGCAACTTCCCGCTGAAGATTGTGGACAAACTTATGGGGTGAAAGAAGCAGTTAACAGTGAACAGTGAATAGTGAACAGCGGCGCGACAGGGCGCTGTTGTAATTTCAATGCAAGAGGCCGCGCCCAAGCTTTGGGCGCGGCCTCTTGCATTAAACACAGAAGGGCATTGCTCGCGAAATGTTCACTATTCACTGTTCACTGTTAACTGCCTTTCAATCTTTCCATTTCATGATCGGCGACCACTCTCGCCATTCATCTTCCGCCTGACGGTTCAGCGGGAAGCGACGCCCTTCTTCTGCCAGCGGGCCGGGTTCGGGTGGGGTAGCGAAGCTGATACCGCCGCGCAGGAGATTCTCCAGGGAACTGGACTGAACCTCTGCCCCCTTGAACAGCCCCACATCCACAGTCAAACCGGAACTGTTCCAGAACACGCTATTGGTACGTACCAGCTTGCTGTACTCGGGTTTGATAATGGCCTGAATCTCCACATAGCGACTGCCCTCACTGAGCCTGCTGTCACCAATGGTGCCCACTTCCATATCCCGATAATAAATATGCCGGCCTTTTTTCAGGGAGCCCAATTGGTTCGCCACCAGGGTGATCTTCAACCCCAGATCCGGTTGTTGATCCGGCGGCGTTTCCAGACCGACAAATTCCTTTTTCTGTTCACCGTCACCGGGTTCCACGGCAATATATTTTCCCGACACCAGGGTATCCAGATTGCGGGCACCGGCAATGCCAAGCTCCGGCTCCACAATCCAGAATTTGCTGTTTTCACTGGCCAGCTTTTCAGCATCCCGATTCAGGCTGGCATGCACATTCACGGTCTTCAGATCTTCGCTGAGCACAATATCGTCAACACTGCCCACCGGGACACCACGGTAACGCAGCTCCACACCTGGCTTGATGCCTGCCCCGCTCTGAAAGCTGATCTCGATCTGCACATCCCGTTGCAGCAACTGATCGTAGAGCAACCAGCTCGCCACGATCAGACTGAGTAGCGGCACCAGCCAGATCGGCGAGGGCCAGTGTGATTTTTTCACTTCAGGTGTTTCCATTCTCAGACTCCACGTTGATCGGGGATGGTCTTCATCCAGAGCTGCCCAGGCGAGAACGCGTGGGCAGACAACATGGTCAACACCACCGCCAGAGCAAACGCCAGAATACCGGGCTCAGGCTTCACACTGGCCAGATTGCCAAATTCCACCAGCGCTGCCAGCAGCGCCACAACAAACACATCGAGCATGGACCAGCGACCAATCCAGTACACCAGCCGGTAGGCCCGCGTGCTCAGCAACGGGTCGGTTTCATGCGGTGCCCGCCAGTAGACAACCGCCAGCACCAACACCTTGAACAAGGGCACCAGCAAACTGGCCACCATGACAATGATGGCGATGCCGGGCATCCCTGCTTCGAACAACTGCCAGATGCCATCGGCAATGGTGCTGGTCTTGCTGCGCCCGCCCTGGGTCACCGTCATGATCGGCAACAGGTTGGCAGGTACCAGCCAGACCAGCGCGGCGATCAGCAGCGCCCAGCAGAGAGTGCGGGATTCATTCACCATGGGCACCCTCGTCATTGTGCAGGGCTATCTGCCGTTGTAGCTGATCCGGCTGGGCCAGGGTTTCCACAATCAGGCGCAACACCACCGCCATGCCCAGACAAACGATACCGGCACCCGGCGTGATCGAGGCCAGATCGCCAAGCTTGGTCATGGAAATCAGGATGCCAAGCAGAAAAATATCGGTCATGGCCCATTCCCGGCTCTGCCGGTAGATCTGCATCCAGCGTGGCGATGCCACTGGCTGTTGTTGTCGAGCCGCCCATAACAGGCGGGTCACTGCTACCAGATTCGCCAGCGGCATGATCAACAGGGTAAACAACAGCAGCAAGCCTGCGGGCAGATAGACGCCATGCATGAGGGCCACAATACAGTCCAGCAGGCTGGCGCTGTTATCCAGCCCCAGGTTCTCCAGGCGTAACAACGGCAGGGTAAGGGCGGGCACCCACAGAAAGGCGGTTGCCAACGACAGGGCCAGCAGGGAATCCGGTTTCAGACGCCAGGCGCCACTGAGCTGACAATCACAGCGGGGACAACGCCAGCTGCCTCGCCCCTTGCCTGAAGGCAGGGCCAGACGGGTATGGCAATCCGGACAGTGCAGCACGTCCGGCTGGCGCAAGGGGCGCCGGCTGAGGGAAACCTCCCTGTCCGATGGCAAAGGCAGCTCCTGTATTGAACAGATATCAAGGATGACATTGCCTGATTTGCACGTCTGTGAAAACCAGCAGGGGTTTTACGGAGTTTTATAAATGGGGAAAGGATGACTTTGCAGGAGCGCCAACATGTTGGCTGAAGGAGGCCGGAATCAGCGATGGCACTGGATGAAACACGCCCCCTGTTCTGCAGCCGTAAACACATCAGGCTTCGACTCAATTCTGGACGTGGCCTGATGCCTTTAAACAACAGCGCCCTGTCGTGCCGCTGTTCACTATTCACTGTTAACAGCTTTAATCAATCGGACCAGGGTTCTTGCGTTTTTTTACGGTGGCGAAACCGCCCTGGGTATCCGGAGCCGCAGGCTTTTGACTACGTCGAGCAGCGGGCTTTTTGGCGGGGGCCTTTTTCTTCAACGGCTTCTTGCCACCTTTCTTGGCATCCGTCTTTTTCTTCAGCTTTTTCTTCTTGCTGCCCGCAGCCTTGCCATTGGACTTGAGCTTCTTTGGCCCCAGAAACTTGCCTTTCAAGGGCTCGATGACGCGGAAATCGAATTGCTGACGCAGGTAGCGCTGAATGCTCGCCATCAGGTTCCATTCGTGGGCCGCAATCAGGGAGATCGCAGTGCCTTCACCGCCCACCCGGCCGGTGCGGCCAATACGATGCACATATTCATCACCGCTGCGAGGCATGTCGAAGTTGATCACCAGGTCCAGCCCTTCCACATGAATGCCACGGGCCGCCACATCGGTGGCCACCAGCACCCGCACACCGCCATCCTTGAGCCGGTCCATGGCCAGCTTGCGGTCTTTCTGGTCTTTCTCCCCGTGCAGCACAAAGACCTTGTGGCTGGTGGCTCGCAGTACGCCGCCCAGGCGATCCGCCTGTTCCCGGGTATTGGTAAAGATCACCGCCTTGTCATAAGTTTCGTGGGCCAGCAGCCACTGCACCAGACGTTCCTTGTGGGCCACATCGTCGGCGGTGATCACCTGTTGCAGGATCGATTCATTCAGATCGCGCACCGTGTCCAGCAACAGGAACTTCGGTTCACGCAATACATTTTCGACCACGCGATCCATGGCGTTGCCGCCGCGGGTGGCAGAGAACAGCAGGGTCTGTCGTTCGGTGCGGCACTCTGCCGCCAGCCGCAACACATCATCACTGAAACCCATATCCAGCATGCGGTCGGATTCATCCAGCACCAGCACTTCCAGATCGCCCAGCAGCAGGTTGCCCGCTTCCAGGTGCTCGATAAGCCGCCCCGGCGTGCCAATCAGGATCTCCGGATTCTTACGCATCTTCGCCGCCTGCACCTTGAAGTCCTCACCGCCGGTGACCAGCTCCGCTTTCACGAACGTATAGCGGGCCAGGGCCTCAACCTGCTTGAGTGTCTGCTGGGCCAGCTCGCGGGTGGGCAGCAATATCAGGGCACGGGTGTCGGTGCGAGGGCGCGAGTGCTGCAACAGGCCATTCAGCAAGGGCAGCAGGAAGGCCGCTGTCTTGCCGCTACCGGTGCGGGCAATTACCCGCAGGTCATGCCCCGCCAGTGCCTCGGGAATGGCCGACGCCTGCACCGGTGTGGGCTCGGTGATGTCCATTTCGGACAGGGCGCGCACCAGGCGCTCGTGGAGATTGAGTTCGGCAAAGGTGGACATGGGTTCGGCTCCGGTGTTGAGGGGGCATTGTAGCAGCTGCCGGAGTTGAAAGTTCAAAGTTTAAAGTTGAAACGCGGTTCGGGGCAGCAGGTTTTGCCATACCGTGCCCGCGATCTCCGGTAATGGCGCGGGCACAGAGGTCCAGAACGGCAAAACCCGTCTCGCGCCTTTTTAACTTTGAACTTTCAACTTTGAACTCACTCCCCCACCCACGCAAACCGCGGAATGACTTCCCCCTCCTTCTCCACCGTCTCGATGAACATGCTCAGCGGCCTGACCCACAGCGCCCGATCGCCGTAGAGCGGGAAATAGACCACCAGGGTTTCTTCGGTTTCCGAATGAGTGGCAGTGCCAATCACCTGATAATCGTTCCCCTTGTAATGACGGTAACGGCCGGGTTTGATCTCGCTCACTTCATGCTCCTCTTGCCAGACGCTCGGCGATGGCCGCCAGCACCTGGGGGTTCCAGGGCAGCCCCACATGGGTGCCCGCCACTTCCACGTTATCGGTTAGCGGCCCTTCATTTTCCAGACAGCACTGCCAACTCACAATGCCATCGTCACGGGTATAAATGGCGGTACAGGGCACCGGGGGCGCCGCGATGCGCTCACGGAAAGCATCCAGGTCCGGGTTGTGCTGCGGATTGAGCCACCGGAACAGGGCACTCACATTGTTGGCATCCGGATCATGATTGATCGGGCTGCCCAGGGTAAACACCCGGCTCACATGTTCGGGAAAGGCCCGCGCCAACTCCCGGGCAAACACCCCACCCAGACTCCACCCCACCAACGCCACCGGCTGGCCATGGCGGGCCTGAATCGCCTGCAGCTGAGACGCCAGCAACCCGCGTCGCTTGTTATTCATGCCGGTATTGGTGCCCTGGGCCCAGCCATAACTGCTGTAACCCAGGCGGCTAAGGCTACGACGCAGGGGGCGGGTACTCACATCACTGGCGCCAAAGCCAGGCAGCACCAGCACGGGCTCGCCATTACCGGCAGGCAGCTGGCGGTGCTCCAGCCCCTTCACCAGATAACGGCCATAGGCCAGCAGGGCGCGGCTTTCGCCCAGCAACAGGCGCAAGGCCGGTGGCGACAGTTTTTCGGTCATGGTGCTGCTCCACGTTCGTCCAGATCAGCAGGAATGGTACCCTGTGCAAAAAACCGTTAAATACCACGATTGACGATTGGCCCAACCGAACACACCGGCCTGAGCGCGGTCACAGACACCAGCAACAAGCCAGTAAAGAGGACCTCATGCAGAAAACCCTGATTGCCCTGACTTCCCTGCTCCTGCTGTGCGGCACCAGCCAGGCCATGGCGCGCAAGGCCGTGGAGCCCAAGAATGTTTACGGCTGGGTGGAACACACCACACTGCTGCCCTGGGGCGTAAAGCTCAAAGCCAAGCTGGATAGCGGGGCCCTGACCTCCTCACTACACGCCATCGATGTGCAAACCTTTGAGCGCGACGGTGAGAAGTGGGTGCGCTTCACCGTGAACGTGAAAGACCTGGACAGCGGTAAAATGGTCGCGAAGACCTTCGAAAAACCCCGCTTCCGTCGGGTACTGATTCGTGGTGCCGGTGGCGAGGAGCGACGCCCGGTGGTGCTGATGCAGCTATGCATGGGCGACACCCTCTATGAAGAGCAGTTCACCCTCAACGACCGCTCCGACATGAACTATCCGGTATTGCTGGGCCGCCGCACCCTGTCTCATCTGGGGTATCTGGATGTGACCGAAACCTTCCTCCACAACCCCACGTGCACCGAAGAATCAACGGTGAAGCAGCACAAGGAAGAGGACGACGACGAGGACATCCACGACTAGGAAGCCTCTGAATAACGACCGAGGCCGCGCCCGGATTCCGGACGCGGCCTCGTCAATGCAGCCCAATCAAACCTCGATGCCGCGTTGCAGCTTGAAGCTTGTACCTGCCGTTACGCCGGATTCACCTCGAAGTACCCCAACATCCCGTCCAGCGCCTCACGCAGTACATTACCCTGCAGACTGATGCGTGCTTCCAGTTCAGCCACGGCGTCCTCCGCATCCAGGCTGTCGATATTTTCCTGTAGCAGATCCAGCGCCTTGATGCGCTTGATCTCCAGCTTGTCATTCACATCCAGCTCCAGATTGTCCTGCCAGGCCAGGTTGATACGGGTCACCACCATGCCGGTTTCCAGGTGGGCGAGAATTTCTTCCTGGCCCAGATCCACGGCGGTGAATTTCACTGCCGCGCCTTCGTCCTTGGTGCCTTTCAGCTCACAGCGATCCCCCAGGGTAAAGCCTTCCGGCAATAGCTTGGTGTCACGCAGCCAGTTACTGAAGCTGGTGTAAGGGGCCGAGTTGGGAGCCGGATACGCCACCGGCAGGGTGCCGATGGCCTTGCGCAGGCACGCCACCACTTCTTCAGCACGGGTAGCGGAAGACGCATCCACCAGCACCCGCTTGCACTCGATATCGATCAGCAGGTTGGTCCGGCGGGAACGGGTAAAAGCACGGGGCATCAGTTCGAAGGTGATCTGCTCCTTCAACTCGGCCTTTTCCTTGCGGCCCACCTTGCGACCTTCCTCGTCCTGAATGGCTTCCACCTTCTCGTCGAGCATTTCCTTGATCACCGGCCCCGGCAACAGGCGAGTGGTTTCCTGATAGGTACAGTAGATGAAACCGTCCACTGCATAGGCCATGGGATCCTGTCCCTTCAGGGGCGGCACAAACCCTTCGGTGCGCAGGGTCTGGCTGCCGCAGGGCTGACAGCGATTGCTGGCCAGGATCTCATCCAGCTCGGCCACGGAAAAGGAAAAGGGCTCATCGCCCAGATACACAATCAGGTTCTTGATCCACATAGTCTCGTATCCAAAAGCCGGAGCGGAAAACAGCGCTGCCGGAAAACGGGAGGGCTGGCCACAGTAGCGAAATGCCCAGCCTGCCTCAAGCACCACGCCGTCAACTGCTCAGCAAATCGCCGCCCATTTGGCCTGTCATGACATCCCTATCTGTGGCATCAATAGACACTCATCAGCATCAGGAGGCCCCATGGATTTTTTGCGTACCCCGGATTCCCGGTTTGAGCGTTTACTGGATTACCCCTTCGATCCCCACTATGCCGACGTGGACGGCCTGCGCATGCATTATGTGGACGAAGGCCCCCGCGACGCCCACCCCATCCTCATGCTCCATGGCGAACCCTCCTGGTCTTACCTGTACCGGCACATGATTCCCATCTGTGCAGCCGCCGGGCACCGGGTAATTGCCCCTGACCTGATTGGTTTCGGCAAATCCGACAAACCCACCGACATGGCAGCCTACAGCTACCAGACCCACATGGACTGGTTGTTATCGCTGCTGGACCAGCTTGAGCTGGAGAACATCACGCTGGTGTGTCAGGACTGGGGTTCCCTGCTTGGACTGCGTCTGGCTGCCGAGAACCCGGAACGGTTCCGCGCCATCGTCGTGGGCAACGGCATGCTGCCCACCGGTGACCAGAAAGTGCCGGCGGCCTTTCAGTTGTGGAAGAATTTCGCCATCTACAGCCCGCTCTTCCCCATTGCCCGGATCATCGACAGTGGCACCTTTCGCAAGCTGGGTCCGGATGAACGGCGCGCTTACGATGCACCCTTTCCCAACCGCAAGTACAAGGCCGGGGCACGGGCGTTCCCCAAGCTGGTACCGGTGACCCCGGAGGACCCGGCCAGCGACGCCAACCGCGCCGCCTGGAAAGTCCTTGAGCAATGGGACAAGCCCTTTCTCACCACTTTCAGCAACGGCGACCCTATCACCCGCGGGGGAGACACATTCATGCAGGAACGCATCCCCGGGGCCAAGGGACAGCCCCACCAGACGCTGGTGGGTGGCCATTTCCTTCAGGAAGATTCCCCGGTGGCATTCGCCCGCGCCATCAATGATCTACTGGCCGCTCTGGCGTAGTCCGCTCCGCCGATGCCCAGCAGGCTATGACAGTTCACCCTGGGCGGCGGCCACGCCCGGGGAGAGCCGCGGCAGCAGATGTGTTCCGCTCAGGTAGCGACCAAACACCTGCGTCTCACCGAGTTGCGGATCAAAGCCGCCCTCCCTGTCCCAGGCCACCCGTCCGTTGATAATGGTGGCGCTGACAGCATCGTCATTACGTTTCACGATCCGTTGGATTTCAACATCTTCGATTGGCATGGGCGCCCACTGCACCTCATCCAGTTCATCCCCCAGCCCCTGTGGATTCACGATCACCACATCGGCCCGCACCCCCTGGCTGATGCGCCCTGCCGACAGCCCGAACCAGTCCGCCAGGTCGGAGGTAACCTGTTGCACTCCTTCTGCCACACTGATGAAAGGCACACCCTCGCGCTGCGCATCGCGAACATATTTCAGCAGGCGTAATGGAAAGTTGTACTGGGCGATGGATTCCAGATGCGCCCCGGAATCGGCAAAGCCAACATGGGTGTGGGGACTGGCCAGCAGCTTGCGCACCACTGCCGGGCGGTGATTACCATAGTTGGTCTTCCAGCGCAGAGCATTGCGATACTTCACTGCCAGATCGAAGTAGGCATCCACCGCATCCTTGCCTTCGGTCCTGCCGATTTCCTCAAAGTTCTTGCCGATCAAGCCGACATCCGGACAGTCCACCACCCAGCAATCACTGAAATCCCGATGCCAAAGGCCTTTGGTAAAGAGAGCATTCACATGCTTCTTGAACAATTTGCGAAAGGCAGGATCATCCACCTTTGCATACATGGCATCCTCATCCTTGAAGTCGCGCAGCAGTTCACCGGAGGCAAACTCTTCGAAGGCATTCACGTTGAGGCCACTGAGATAAACGGTGAACGGCGCGGGCAGGGTCTGCCAGCGAAAATTACCCCGCAGGACACGGTTGGCCAGAAAGCCGCTGAGGCGAGTGACCACGTTCAGCCAGGGATTGGACTTGAGGTCCAGGGCCGTAAGCATGGAACACTTCATCGGGCGACGAAACAGGCCGTGGGCCTGCCACAGAAAACGCACCACATTCACTTTCTTGACCGCATCGGGAGCGCCCTGCATAACCCCGTTGCGTCGCCGCAGCACCCTGAACAAACGCTTGAATTCATTCCAGCGGGCATACGTTGACGGCAACGGTCGAGACCAGGCGCGATCCCCGTCCACCTTGTCCAGCCGCGTGGTCATCAGCGACAACCCAACGCAACCGGCATCCAGGGCCTCTTCCAGCAACTGCTCCATGCGTTGCAATTCCTGTTCTGAGGGCTTCACGTCGGACGTGGCGCGTTCCAGCCCCATCACCGCCACACGCAGGTCTGAATGACCGATAAACGACCCCACATTGGGGCCCAGCGGATGGTGCTCGTAGAACCGGCGATAGCCAGCGGCATCGTTCCAGTACTTGCGCTTCTCCAGTACTGGCAACACCAGTTCCCGTGGCACCGCTTCTACCCGGGTGAAAAGATCAGAGCAATCCTCTGGCGCCGCATTGACCATGCTGATGGAGCAGGAACCAATCATTACCGTGGTCACGCCATGGCGAACCGATTCCTTCAGGGCGGGGGCTGCAATCACTTCGGCATCGTAGTGACTGTGCGTTTCGATAAATCCGGGCGTTACCCACTGGCCGGTAGCGTCGTAATAACGTGCGGCGGAATCAGCAGGCAAGGGCTGCTCACTGATGAGGGCGACCCGGCCGTCGCGGATACCCAGATGCTTGATCCCCTGGCTCTCGCCGGACCCATCGAAAACCTCACCGTGATTGATCACGATATCGTAGACGTGCTGCATGTGCTTTCCCTTTGGTCGACCTGCCGTGATGCCCGCATGGTCGTTATTGTTATCGGTGTCAGGGAAAACAATGTAAGAGAAAGGAAGATAGAAAAGCCCGGACAATTGGAGACAACATCCCGCAGAAACGGGACATCAGACAGCACTGCTTGTTGTTTGATATGCGTCTTGCCAGAACAGGACCCGGTTGCGCCCCTGCTCCTTGGCCTGATAAAGCGCCTGGTCAGCCAGGGAAAGCAACTGGGCCTCGGACCGTGGTGTCTGCCCGGCCGCATCCGCCAGCCATATGATGGCACCAAAACTGGCAGTGACATGGAGGATACCGCCGTCATCCAGTATCACCTTTGTCGATGCAATGGCATCCCGGCACCGCTCCAGCACATTGGCCGCACCGTCAGCATCCGTCTCCGGCATGACCAGCACAAATTCTTCACCGCCGATTCGCCCCACCAGATCACTCTCCCGCAAACAGGCATTGAGAGTCTCTGCCATCTTGACCAGCACCCGGTCTCCCGCACCGTGACCATACTGATCGTTGATCCGCTTGAAGTGATCAAGGTCCATGATGCAGATCGCCATGGGCAAGCCGCTACGACGCCCGCGCGCCAACTCATGCGCCAGCAACCTGAACAATTCGCGACGGTTGGCCAACCCGGTCAGGGGGTCATGCACCGCCTGGTCACGAATCTGGGCTTCACGGTAAATCCAGCGCCGCAGCAACAGGGATATCAGGGTGATCACTGTGGCAATGAAGGGCACCATGAAGGCTACCGTGCTGGCCACCCAATAATAGGACACCACTTCCCGGGTAATGGGGTAGGTAATAAAATAAATGGCGTGGGCGCTGTACTCCAGCACTGACAACCAGGCCAGCAGCAATACCACCAGAACGGAAAAGGCAAAGTTCCATGCCACCTGCGGGAACCCGAACAGGATGAATCCCACCAGGGGGGAACCCATCAACACCATACCGGTCATGGGGCTGTAGAAGCCCACCGTCCAGGCCAACAGGAGAAACCCGATACTGAAGAAGGACATGAAGGCGACAGGATAGTACCGCGAATGACGCTCACGGCGACGCAACAGGCTGCCCCAGGCAATCAGCCCCAGCCAACCAACCTGATTCAGGATCATCACCTGATTCATTACCTCTGCGCCTTCAGCAGAGACAAACTGCCGGGCAAAGTCGGTGAAATGAACGGTAAACAGGTGCCAGAGGTAGACAAGGCCCATATAGCCCCAGAGCAATACGGACAACAGCAAACATTTGTCCCTGTCGCTCCAGTCCAGCAATCGATATAGCGTCAACAGCCGTGCAGGTGTCTTTTTCATTATTCTTCGTGACCTGGTTCACACGGATAATATCATTATGACACTTTCGACTCGGTGCAAAGCTCCTTCACACAACGTCCATACCTGGCAGGCGACCAGTGGTCGGATAATGCCGTGGCCGAATCCTGACGACCCACCTCACTCGTAACTGAGATGGGTCGCCTTGCCGCGGAACACCCGGTAGATGAAGACGGTATAGCCAAGGATCATTGGCAACGCGATCACCGCGCCCCAGAAGGTAAAGAGCAGGGACTCTGTGGCCGACGCGGCCTCCCAGATGGACAACTGGCCCAGCACGACGTCCGGGAACAGGCTGTAGGCCAGGCCGATGCTGGCCAGCACACAGATCACGATCAGCGACAGAAAGGCCAGCCAGCCGTAGCCATTATCGAGAATTTGTCGGCTGTTGAAGATCCAGATCAACCCGGCATACGCCAGACCGGTGGCAATGGGAATTGGCATCAGGCCAATGGCGTTGGGCAGGGTGAACCACTTGGCGGCAATGGTCTCGCTCACCAGCGGCGTAGCGATAGACACCAGTAGCAGGAAGGCCCCCATGGGCAAGACTGCCAACCGCCCCCAGCGAGCCGCCTTCTGGAACAGCTCGCCTTCGGTTTTGATCAACAGCCAGGCAGCCCCCAGCATGATGTACAACGCCGGCAATGCCAGGCCAATCAACACCGCAAACAGGGTGCTGGTGGTATCCCCGGTGAGGCCGGTGACATAGGCTCCCAGCATCCAGCCCTGGCACACCGAGGCCACCAGTGAACCGATGGCAAACAGCCGGTTCCACATGGCCTTGTGTTGATCACCCGCCTTGACCCGAAAATCGAAAGAGACCCCACGCAAGATCAGCCCCATCAGCATGATGGTCACCGGCAGATACAGCGAGGTCAGCACGATACCGTGAGCCTGGGGAAAGGCGATCAGCAGGATACCCACGCCGAGTACGATCCAGGTTTCATTGGCATCCCAGAACGGCCCGATGGCCGCCACCATCACATCCTTTTCCTGATCAGAAGCAAAGGGCAGCAGCATGCCGATGCCCAGGTCGTAGCCATCCAACACTACGTAGATCAACAGCGCCAGGCCCATGGCCCCGGCAAAAAACAACGGCAACCAGTATCCAAGATCCATCATGCGTCTCCTTCGCTGCGTTCTGCTGCCATGGCCTGTTGCTGCGGTGACAACGACAGGGACCGGGCCGGCTTGGTGGCCAGATAACGCAATGCGGCGATATAGGCCACCAGCAGGAACGCGTACAGCAGCACATAGCCAAACAGGGTCCCGGCCACGGTGGCACTGCTGTGATCAGCCACCACCTCGGAGGTGCGCAGCAAGCCATCCACGATCCATGGCTGACGGCCGATCTCGGTCACATACCAGCCCGCCAGCACCGCCACCCAGCCGGAAAAGGTCATCACCGACAGGGCCCGTAATAACCACGGGTGCGCCGCGCTGCTTTCGTCCCGGGTACGGAACAGTCGCCACACGGCCCACCACCCCACCAGCACCATCAAGGTGCCCACCCCGACCATGACGCGGAATGACCAAAACACCGGCGCCACCGGCGGGTGATCACCTTCGAACTCATTCAACCCCTTCAGCTCGCCATCCCATTCATGGGTCAGAATCAGGCTGGCAAGGCCCGGCACCTTGATGGCCATGTGCGTGGTGCGAGCGTCTTCATCCGGGAAACCGAACAGGGTCAGGGGGGCATTCCTTTCGGTTTCCCAGACCCCTTCCATGGCGGCGATCTTGGCCGGCTGATGCTCAAGTGTGTTCAACCCGTGCATATCGCCGATCCACACCTGCAGCGGCGCCAGCACAGCAGCCATCAGCGCCCCGGTGCGCATGACCTTCCAGGTAGCCGGACCATCTACCTGCCTCAGCGCCCGCCAGGCGCTGACGCCCATGATCAGGAATGCTGCGGTGAGCAGGGAGGCATTGAACATGTGCGCAAAGCGATAGGGGAAGGAAGGATTGAAGATCACTTCCCACCAGCTCTCCACAAAGAACACCCCGTCCTCGATACGGTAACCGCTGGGCGTCTGCATCCAGGAGTTCAGGCTCAGGATCCAGAACGCGGAGAATGAGGTGCCCACCGCCACCAGCGCCGTGGCAATCAAGTGCGTGCGGTTGGACACCCTGTCCTTGCCGAACAGCATGATGCCCAGGAAGGAGGCCTCCAGGAAAAAGGCCGTGAGCACCTCATAGCCCAGCAGTGGGCCCGCTATGTTGCCAGCCCTTTCCATGAAGCCAGGCCAGTTGGTACCGAACTGGAAGCTCATGGTGATGCCCGAGACCACCCCCAGCGCAAAGCTCAGCGCAAAAATCTTTACCCAGAAGAAATAGGCGTATTCCCAGGCCTTGTCGCCGGACAGGGTATAACGCAGGCGGAAGTAGAACAGCACCCAGCACAGACCAATGGTGATGGTGGGAAACAGAATGTGAAAACTGATGTTGGCGGCAAACTGCAAGCGCGCCAGCAGGAAGGGGTCAAATTCCATTCCATATCTCCTGAAGGAATATCCATATAACCATACTATCAGGCTCTTCCGGGCTGCCCAGATGACAAATTGTCCATCCCTCTGCCAGACGTGAACAACGCGTCAGTAATAACACTACCTCTACAAAGGACACAATTCGTTAGATAGCGCACAACAAGGACACTACAGCGCCCTTTCTGTGCACCCAACAAAATGCATTTCATCATTTTTTGCAGCGCTGGCTGCGACTTCGATATCTGTACCGGAATTAACGGGAGAGTCCCATGAGCAAAACAAAAAAAGTGTTTCAGGCATTGAGTGCCGCCGCTGCGCTGACGCTCAGCAGTACCGCTTTCGCGGCGGTGGAGCGTACCTTCTGCGTATTCGACATCATCGGCGCCAGTGGCGACACCTACAACATGATGAAAGACTACAAGACCGCCGCCCTGGCCTGGGGGGTGGATGTGGAACTCAAGCCCTACACTGACGAAAAGATCGCCTCTGAAGATCTCAAGGCCAACCAGTGTGATGCCGCTGTTCTCACCGGCATCCGCGGTCGCCAGTTCAACAGCTACACCGGCAGCATGGATTCCATCGGCGCCATTCCCAGCTACGACGCCATGCAAACCGTGATCGCGGTACTGGCCAGTGGCAAAGTGGACCAGCATCTGGTGTCTGGCCCCTATGAAGTGGGTGGCGTGTTCCCCCTCGGCGCGGCCTTCCTGTTCCTCAAGGACAAGGAAATTGACACCGTGGAAGAGCTGGCCGGTAAATCCATCGCCGTTCTGGAGTACGATAGCGCCCAGGCCAACATGGCCTCCCGGGTGGGCATGTCTCCGGTCATGTCAGATATCACCAACTTCTCTACCCGCTTCAACAATGGCTCCGTGGATATCTGCTTTGCCCCGGTAATGGGTTATTCCGCTCTGGAACTCTACAAGGGCATGGCCCCCAGCGGCGGCATCCTGGATTACGTCCTCGGTCAGCTGAGCGCCCAGGTAATCATTCGCAAGGACCGCTTCCCGGACGGCTTCGGTCAGCAATCCCGCAAATTCATGTCTGGCCAGTTTGACCGCGCCATGAAGCTGATCGACAACGCCAGCAGCGAAATCGATGACAAATGGTGGATCCGCATCCCCGAGGCCGACAAGCTGCGTTACGACCAGATGATGCGCGAGGCCCGCATTGCCCTCACCAAAGATGGCGTTTACAACAAGGACATGATGAGCCTGCTGCGCAAGGTACGCTGCAAGCAGGAACCGTCCCGCGCCGAATGCGTCAACCCGGTGGAATAACCCCACCCGCTCCGGCCACCGGCACTCCCCGGTGGCCGGGGCCTCCCTGCCCCTTTCCCCACACCAATCCCCTTTCCGCACTGTTCACCGAGCCAACGGCAAATATTGTCGCCGGTAAATCACTGCGGGGCTCACCCGCCCTCTGTTACGCTGATGCACCCAGTCACGTGATGGAGTCACCATGAGCCCGACCTACGGCTTCCAGTTTGATAACAGCTACGCCCGGCTGCCCGAGGCCCTGTTTTCCCTCAGTGCCCCCCAGCCTGTGGCCAAGCCGGACATGGTGCTGTTCAACCACGCCCTGGCCGATGAATTGGGGTTGGACGCAGATGCCCTGGCCCAACAGCCAGACTGGTTCAGCGGCAACACGGAGATTCCCGGCAGCACCCCCCTGGCCCAGGCTTATGCCGGCCACCAGTTCGGTAACCTGACCATGCTCGGGGATGGACGCGCCATCCTGCTGGGTGAGCACCTCACAGAGGATGGCCGCCGGCGGGACATCCAGCTGAAAGGAGGCGGCCGCACCCCGTTTTCCCGCGGCGGCGATGGCCGTGCGGCCCTGGGGCCCATGCTCCGGGAATATGTCATCAGCGAAGCCATGCATGGCCTGGGTATACCCACTTCACGGAGCCTGGCAGTGGTGGCAAACGGGGAGCCGGTCTACCGGGACCAACCGCTGCCCGGCGCCATCCTTACCCGTGTGGCCGCCTCACACCTGCGCGTGGGCACCTTCCAGTACGCCGCCGCCCAGCAAGACCCTGCCCTGATGGACACCCTGATAGACTACACCCTGCACCGCCACTACCCGGACCAGCAGGGCAGCGACAACCCGGCGCTGGCGCTGCTGAACGCAGTAATAGCTGAGCAGATCGCCCTGGTAACCCACTGGATGCGGGTGGGTTTCATCCATGGTGTTCTCAATACAGACAACGTAACCCTCAGCGGTGAAACCATCGACTATGGCCCCTGTGCCTTCATGGATCGTTACGACCAGGACACCGTATTCAGCTCCATTGATCGCCAGAGCCGCTATGCGTTTGGCAACCAGCCGGCAATCACCCAGTGGAACCTGACCCGCTTTGCAGAAACCCTGCTCAGCCGCATGGATGACGATGTAGACCGCGCCATCGAGATGGCCACCGAGCGACTCAAGGGCTGGAGCAGCACCTATGATGCGAGCTGGCTGGCCATGATGCGAAACAAGCTGGGGCTGACAGGCAAGCAGGCAGAAGATGAAAGCCTGATCACGGATCTGCTCTCCCTGATGCAGTTACACAAGGCGGATTACACCAATACTTTTCGCCTGCTGATTGGCGGGCAACAACCGCAGGGCCAGGCTTACAACAATGATGCCTTTGCCAGCTGGCATGCACGCTGGCTGGCGCGCCTGGAACACGAAGGCAACGTTGATGACAGCTGGGCACGGATGCGACAGAACAACCCGGCTATCATTCCCCGCAACCATCAGGTGGAAAAGGCGTTACAGGCCGCAGAAGAAGACGGCGACCTCAGTGTGGTTAACCGTCTGCTGGCCGCACTGAGCGATCCTTACGCGGATCGCGATGCAGAGGACCCTTATGTGCAACCGCCGAAAGAGGATGAGGTGGTGTGCGCCACGTTTTGTGGGACGTGACGATTCCGCAGAGAGGAGTTGAAATGCGTTTCTGGAATCCTTGCCTCGCCTGGGCTCGGATCGCTTGCAGGCTCGCTCCTACAGGTTCTAACAAAGACCTGTGCCAGCTGCGTCTCAGTTCCTCGCTGTCGCTCGGTTCGCACCTCAAGTGGTGCTCCTACAGCGGCTTCGTAGAAATGCAGGAATCCCGGGAACTATTTCGGGTTTGCCTATCCAATCAAGCTCGTAGCTCGTAGCTCGTAGCTCGTAGCTCGTAGCTCGTAGCTCGTAGCTTGTAGCTCTCAGCCCAGCCGCAGGTGGTTATCCCACCAGCCACCGGGCAGGTCCAGCCAGTGGCTGGCTTGCTGGCCATCCCGGTAACCGAAGTAACGGCAACGTCCCTGCCCGGAGGTGACGGCAAAGCCGTCATCCACCACCCCCACACCCGCGCAATCGGCCATGGGCACCTCTATCAGGGTAGCGGCAGTATCCAGATCCCAGACGAAGAAGCGGTTGCCCCTCGGCGCCGTCATGGCCACCTGCCGACGGCGGCTGTGGATGGCAATACTGGCGGTATACTGGTCCATCATGGCCAACTGGGACGCCGCCACCGGAAAGGGTTGATAGGGCTGACCGGGACGCTTCACCGCCAGCAACGGCACCGATTCCCAGGCCTCGCCCTGATATTGCTGGCCAGTGACCACCGTGCCATCGTCCGCCACCGCCAGATGCCGAATACTGCTCTGCTGATGCTGCAGGGTTTCCTTGCTGAGAAGCTCACCCTGCCGATCCATGATCACCAGGCTGGGTGCCATGCTGTCCAGATTGGTTTTTTCGCGGCTGCCTTCGGTGCGAATGCCACCGTTGGCCACCACCAGGGATTCGCCGTCCGGCATCCAGGCCAGCTGGTGCGGCCCCACCCCATGGGTAGGCACTTCGCCTTCATGAATCAACTGCAGGGACTGCCGGTCCAGCCGATAACGTCCCAGCACGCCACGACCCGGCTCGCTCAAATCATTTTCAGTGGCATACAGCCAGTCGCCGCTACCGTGAAAGACCGCATGACCATAAAAATGCCGTTGCGGCTGGCTGTGCACGGTCTGTAACAGGCGACCATCACGCAGATCCACAAGATAACTTTCCCGGGACGGACGTCGGCCCACAAACAGCGCCAGGGGAAGAAACGGGTGGCGAGCCACATCATGGCAGCGCTCCGCCACCGGGGTGGCGAAAGCGCGGGAACCATCCAGGAAGTAGCCGGCACAGTAATGCCGGCCGGCATCATCATTGCGGGCTGACAGCAACAACGGCGACTGACCGCGCCCCTGCCAGAGCGACCAGCCCCCCAGCGCAGCCACCCCGCCCAATGCCGCGCCCATACCCAGAAGATGTCGTCGTGTCAGTGTCATGATCTACCCACCAGCCGACAACCGGCCAAAACCTGTAGGAGCCCAGCTTGCCTGGGCGAATAACGCGTTTCGAGTTTCGAAGAGCAAAGCCCGGGACGGCTGAAGGCGAAAGGTTTGCGCCTTGGATTTTCGCAACTCGAAACTCGTCACTCGCAACTGCTCTTAATCCCCATCATTGGCATTGAAACCAATCTGAATACCCAGATCCCGGGCCAGCTCGGTCTGCTGCAGGTTTTCCAGATGATCGATGGATTCGTACAACACCTTCAGCCGCGGCAGACTGGCCTTGTCCTGCACCATCTCCACCAGCGGGTCCGGCAGACCGGCCAGTTTCTGCGCGGTGTTTTCGTAGGCCGCATCAATGCGGGTCACCAGCTCGGCATCGCCCACCAGCGGCCGTACCCGCTCCCACAACGCCCGCGCGCCGGCCAGGGATTCCTGCAGGTTGCCGATGGAGTGCTGGCTACGCCAGGCTTCCGCCTGCCAGGGCTGCGGCACTCCGTTGTTCAGCCGGCCCATGGGCACGCCCAGTTTCTTCTTGAGCACATCCACCGCGGTGATTTGGGTACGCAGCATACTGGCCAACGCTTCATCGGCACTGGCATAGCGATCATTGGGGAACTGGGTCAGCGCCTTGAGCATGCCCTCCGGGCCTTCCCACATGGCCAGTACAGAGCCGGAAAGCGCCTGCTGATGACGGGCGATACCGGTCAGCAGCGGGCAGTAACGGGCCATGCTGTCCGCCAGCGCCACGGTTTCGTCAAACAGCACGTACTCGAAAGCAGTCAGCCCCTGCACCACCACACTTGCGCTTTCCAGCGCATCCGGGGTCAGGGGGTTGGAGGCATCCAGCAGCGCTTCCACCTGTCGGGCCACCAGGTTGCGCTTGTCCGGCCAGAACTGGACCTGCCAGCTACGGTTGCCTTCTGCCATGGGGCCAACCATTAGCGGCTGCAGGTAGGACCAACTCTGCAAGGCACGATAGAAAGACTGCTCCAGCGCCGGTCGGTCCAGCTCGCCGGCACAGAACCCTTCAGCGGCCACCCGCAAGGCACCGTTGCTGCCGTGCCACTGTTCATGGGCCGGCAACAGTACCTGATTGGCCAGCTGCACGGTGACTTCCTCGCGCGGGTTACTGCACGCGGATACCAGCACCGCCAGCAGGACCAGATAGACTGCACGCATTCGCTTTTCTCCTCTGCCGATCGCCAGATCAGAGTGAATTAAGGAACGCCAACAGCGCAGCACGCTGTTCGGCATCGAAGGTCAAAACCTTGTCACGGGAAGCCGCCGCTTCGCCACCGTGCCAGAGAATGGCTTCCATCAGATTGCGCGCCCGGCCATCGTGGAGAAACTGGGTATGGCCGTTCACCGCTTCAGTGAGACCAATTCCCCACAGCGGCGGGGTTCGCCACTCCTGCCCGTTGGCAAGAAACTCCGGACGGCCATCCGCCAGTCCCGGGCCCACATCATGCAGCAGCAGATCGGTGTAGGGGCGAATGGTCTGGTTGGCCAGCTCCGGTTCCGGGGCGTCGGCGGAGGTGGTGAAAGAAGGCACATGGCAGCCCTGACAGTTGGCTTCATGGAACAGGCTCTTGCCCTTCAGTACCTGGGGATCATCCACATTCCTTCGCGCCGGCACCGCCAGATTGCGGGTGTAGAAAGTCACGTTGTCGAGAATCTCGTCGCTCACCTCCGGGGTTCCCCCGTCCGGCAGGGCAAGGCAATCTTCCTGGCTGGGCGCGCAGGAATCCGTGGGCACCAGATGGCTGGTCAGCCCCATGTCGTTGGCGAAGGCTTCCGCATTCTGCTGACGCAGGCTGGGTTGACCGGCCTTCCAGCCAAAGCGCCCTACCTGCACCGTACCGCTGGCTCGATCCCACACCCGGTTGGCACGGCCACTGATACCGTCACCGTCTGCATCATCCGGGTCTTCGTTGGCCAGCAGATCCTCGTCACTGATCGCCTCAAGAAAACCCAGCCCGATCACCGGCGGTGCGATACGCGCCGAGAACAGCGTGGCCGGGTGCATCTCGCCATAGGCCAGATTACTGAACGTCAGCCGCGGCTTGCGCAATTCCACCTCGTGGCCATCGGCAAAGGTCATCACCAGCGGGGAATACTCCACCCGCACCCGCCCTTCCGGGACGATCCCGGGAATGGCCGCATCCTGGAACTGGCCACCGTAGTTGGGCTCGGCCACCAGACCGCTGCGGGTCAGATCATCGCCCTCGCCGGCAGGCACCGACAGGCGTACCAGCATGGACACTGCCTGCTTGGCCTCCGGGCCCGGCGGATGACCGCGGCCATCCTTGATATGACAGTTCTGACAGGCGTTGGTGTTGAACAACGGTCCCAACCCATCGCGGGCATCGGTGGACGCCGGGGCAATCACCCAGGGGTTGCGGAAGAAGCTGTTGCCGACACTGAAATCCAGACGCCGGGTGGGAGAAAGATTGGCCAGCGGCAGCGAAAAGGCATTCTGGTCCGTTTTGGTCACGGTACCCTCACCCGCGGACAGGTGCTCTCCGGGTTCCGCCTGGGTAAAGGTCGGGCCGGTATCACAACCGACCAGCAAGCCGGCAAGGGAGAGAGACAACAAGGTATAACGCAAGGCAAGTATCCTTCCAGAATGACAAAAGCCACGTGACGGCGGCACCATTTCCCGGCGGCAAGTAAAACGCCGCCTGGATGGGCGGCGTCATCTTACCAGTTAACCAGAATCAATTTCAGAACTGGTGATCAGCCGTGTCAGGATTGAGCGCCTTGATATCCAGAACCAGGGCGGCCTTTTCGATACCCCCGGTCTGCTCCACCAGGGCATTGATGGCACCGTTGATTACAGCCGCGCCCTCGGCATTGCCCGGGGCGATCAGCTGATCAAAGTGTGTACCATTGGCCGCATTGTCCACCAGCACCTGCAGGGCAGCTTCCGATGCCTGCAGCTCCTGCTTGAGCGCCTGGTCCGCCTCCGGGTCATTGGCCATCACCAGATCACTCAACGACGGGCCATTCAGCGTCTCACCATTCACCCGCTGGTATTCGCCCAGATAGATATTGCGAATGCCCTTGCCGTTGTAAAAGTGGGAGAAGTGCGTGTTGTCACTGAAGCAATCATGCTCATCTTCCGGCGAGTGCGCCGCCAGGGCCACCTTCATCCGTTCACCGGCCAGCTCGCCCAGGGACAGGCTGCCCATGCCGAACAGCATCTTGCGCAACCCGTTCCTGGGATCATCCGCTTCCAGTTCGGCGCGGTAGTTGTCTGCCCCCGGTTGCCACTGGGCCACCATGAACTCCAGATCCTCGATCAACAACTCGGTCACCGCCTTGAGGTAAGCCCGGCGACGCTCGTTATGGCCGCCAGTGGCAGTGCCGTCGGTGGCGAAATCCGTCGCAGGGCGCTGCCCGGCACCCGCATCGGTGCCGTTGAGATCCTGCCCCCAGAGGAGAAATTCGATGGCGTGGTAACCGGTGGCCACGTTGACCTCCGAACCGCCCAGTTCATTGAGGCTGGCCAGCAACTCGCCGTTCAGATTGCTCAGGTCCAGGGTCTGCTCACCGATCGTCAGCGACTCGCTGGCAATGATGTTGGCACGGGCGCCCGGGTTGCCCATCACCGCCTGATAGCTGTCATCCACATAATCGATCAGCCCTTCATCCAGAGGCCAGGCATTCACCTGCCCTTCCCATTCGTCCACCACCCGGTTGCCAAACCGGAACACTTCGGTCTGCATGTAGGGAACCCGTGCGACCTTCCAGGCTTCACGGGCGGCAGCCAGGGTCTCGGCAGAGGGATCTGCCAGCAAGGCATCAATGGCCGACTGCAGCGACTTCGCCTGGGCCAACGCATCGCTGTACACCGCCAGGGCCAACTCGCCGTAATGGCTGACCACCTGCCGGGCCTGCGCTTCGTCATAGGGGGCAGCAGGGGCGGCGGGGGGCTCATCACTACAACCGGCAATCCACAGGGAGGACAGCAGCAGCCCTCCGGCAGCAACACGGGTCAACATAGGGTTTCCTCAATTTGATACTCGACAGCAAAGCAGGGCTTCCCGGACAACCGGACTACCCAAAAACACAATAATGCGAATTATTCTCATTATTTTAAAGGGATAACGGCAAAAAAACACCGATTCGGGGCTGTTGTCCGGCAATTCCGGGGGTAAAAAGGGGGATACATCAGGTTTCCATGGTGAACGCAGTTCATATCAGGCCTAGAATGCAGCTCGCAGCAAACGCTGTCGCGGTCCTGTCCGCCCTCACTCTGCGAGACAACCTTATGACTACTGTGCTCCTCATTCTGGTATCTCTGGGCTTTGTGTCCATCGTCATTGAAGACATCGTGCATATCGACAAAGCCAAGACCACCTTGTTTTTCGGATCCTTTGCCTGGCTGTTGTTCTTCATTGCTCCACCCTCACACCTCAGCCATGCCGAGCTGATGGACAGCCTGAATGAAAACCTGCTGGACATCGCCACCCTGTGGCTGTTCCTGATGGCCGCCATGACCTTCGTGGCGTACCTGTCCGGCAAGGGCATCATCGACAACATGGTCAACCGGCTGCTGCCAGCGCGGATCAGTGAACGCAAACTGATGCTGCTCACCGGGCTGTTCGCCTTTCTGTTCTCCTCCATGGCGGACAACATTACCGCCACCTTGGTGTGTATTGCCGTATTGATGAACCTGGACCTGCCGGCCCGGAAAATGATGCGTTATCTGGTGCTGGTGGTGTTCTCGGTGAATGCCGGGGGAACCGCGTTGATTACCGGTGATGTCACCACCCTGATGATTTTCCTGGCTGGCAAGGTGGCCATTCCGGATCTGCTGCTACTCAGCCTTCCCGCGGGCGCTGCGGTGGCCGTACTGGCGGGCCTGCTGTCGCTGGGACTCGATGGCGAACTGCACATCAAGAAACAGGCCCGGGTCATCGACCGGGGTGACAAGGTCATCGCCCTGCTGTTTTTTGCCACCATCCTCGGCACCATTGCCGCCAATGTGGCGTTTGGCATCCCGCCGGTGCTGAGCTTTCTGTTCGGTCTGTCACTGATGTTCATGGTGGTACAATTCATGAACAAGGATGAACCGGTTCTGGAATACATCCGCAAGATCGAATTCGACACCCTGCTGTTTTTCCTTGGCGTATTGTTACTGGTGGGCATGCTCAAGGAACTGGGCATGCTGGCCTACTTCCCGGCACTCTACGAAGTGATGCCCCCGGTAGCCGCCAACTTCGTCGTGGGCATGGCCTCGGCCCTGTTCGACAACGTGCCACTGACCGCCGCCCTGCTCAATTCCGGTATTGAGATGACCCTGCCAGAATGGCTGTCACTGACCTATTCGGTGGGGGTTGGCGGTGCCTTGCTGGTGATTGGTTCCGCCGCCGGCGTGATCGCCATGAGCAAGGTGGAAGCCCTCACATTTGGCTCCTACCTGCGCTACTTCGGCTATCTGCTGGCGGCGTACAGTGTGGGCTTTGTGGCGGTATTGGGCCTGGGGACGTTGCTGTAATAAAAGCTACAAGCTACAAGCTGCAACGCGAGCCCAGACAGTAGATGTTGAAATAACGTGCCGCGGACAAATGCTTTGGCGCGGGCAAAGGCATAGATGATACATAAGACTTTCTCGCGTTGTAGCTTGAAGCTTGCCTCTTAAACCTGAAACGCCGGGTGATAGTGAACTTCCGCATCCGGCCAGGTGCCGTTGAGCAGTAACGCCTGAAAATATTCAGCCGGTACGCCTGCAAGACGCAACAGCGGTGTGGCGACAAAGCCGAAGCGTTCATACCAGGTCGGATCCCCCAGTAGCACGCAGCCGTGGGCACCCTGTTTCTTCAGCGCATCCAGCCCCGCCAGCACCAGCTGGCTGCCAACGCCCTTCCCCTGCCATTCCGGTAGCACCGATACCGGCCCCAGGCCGTACCAGTGGCTGGCACCGCAGGAAAGTGTCACCGGGGAGAAGGCGATGTGCCCCACCAGCTCAGCCTCCAGTTCCGCCACCAGCGAAAGGGAGAGAGCTCCCTCGTTTCGGAGAGCATCCACGATAAAGGGTTCCCGTTGATCGCTGTGGGAAACGTTGGCAAACGCCTCTGCGGTGAGGGCGTGAATGGCCGGGATATCGCCGGGCTGCTCAGTGCGAAGATGGAAGGATGGCATGGAGCACTCCTTTGCGTCAGGCCAGTGCCCAGGGGGCTTGCGGAAAAGCACGGGGGCTTCAAGCGAAGCGCCATCGCCGAAGGTTACAAGTGAAGCGAGGGCCCGGGGCGCCGCCGAAAAAGCGTTTCTGGAATCCTTACCTCGCTGAGGCTCGGATCGCGGTCGAACGACCGTTATTCGCTACGCTCACCCTTCGGGCCGCACTGCGTGCGTTACTCCGCTTCGCTACGTTCCTACAGCGGCTGATCAGGTTCCCAAACCGCCGAACTCAACGATCTGAAAGTCTTTTCCGTTTGTCTCAAAACCCCGGGAACTTTCCCGGCTTTCCCTATCGAATCAAGCGTAGCTTGTAGCTTGTAGCTTGTAGCTTGTAGCTTGTAGCTTGTAGCTTGTAGCTTGTAGCTTGTAGCTTGTAGCTTGTAGCTTGTAGCTTGTAGCTAGTTCGCGCCGTACAGGTCGCTGTCCAGATCCTTTAGATCCTGATCCATCTGCTTCCAGCTGTCGCCGGCATGGGTGCCGTCCAGGTCCGCCAGTTCATGGTATTCATCAATGCGCTGCTGCATGTCGGTGAGGACTTCCTGCAGGGCCAGGCGATGGCGCTCCGCTTCGGTGTTCACATCACCGCTGTCACCCAGCGATTTTTGCTCCAGTTGCAGCAGTTCGTTTTCCAGTTCATCAAGTTTGCTCTTGATGTCGGTGATCATTGTCTTAACGTCTTCCATCATCGCACTCCAGGTTCCGATCAGGATTCAGAGGCTGCCAGGCTCAGGTTGCCGCGATTTGTTTACCGAGGTCAACTCTGGCACCAGTAATGGCGGCCTCCGTCTGACAATCGGTCATGGATCAACAATTTTTCTCACAATTCCACGTATGGTTGATCCATCCACTTTCCGCTACATTCGCAGTTAGCCACCAGAATACGCACAACAGCAGGACAACCATGAAAAAAGCCGTACAGCGGGCAGAATTGCTCAAAGACATGATTCAGGAGGCCGTCGATGATGGCGCCACCACCGTGGAAGACGTGCACCAGCACATCGCCAGCTTGCCATTTGACGCCCTGGAAAAACTGGGGCTGTTTGAAGAGCAGGCCGCTTCCCTGAAAGACAAACAGCGCAAGACCATTGGCATGGTCTACGACACCATTCGCCGCATCAACAACGATATCGGCAGCCTGATATCCGAACAGTTCGCGGCATTGGAAGATGCCGAAGAAGCCAGCAAGAACATGGACAAAGGCAGCGAAGAATAGGACGGCCTGACGCCTGACGTAAAAGGCCCGCCCGGTAACCCGGCGGGTCTTTTGCGTCGGTAAAACACTCGCTATTCCCCCCTGTAGGAGCCCAGCTTGCCTGGGCGATCCGAGCGACAGCGAGGCAAGGATTCCAGAAACGCGTATCGAACCTCAAAATCCAAACCGCTTTCCAGGTTCCATGCTGCTGGTTTCGCCTATCGAAACTCGTTACTCGCAACTCGACGCTTTTCACCTCGCCCTGGCTCGGATCGCCTGCAAGCAGGTTATTCGCTTCGCTGCCCCGCACTCGGTGCGTTACTTCGCTACGCTACGTTCCTACGGACTCTAACGACGACAGGCGCCAACTGCATCTCAGTTCCTCGCTGTCGCTCGGTTCGTCCCCTGGAAGGGAACTCCTACAGCGGCTTCGTAGAATTGCAGAAACTCGGGAACTTTTCCGGGTTTCTCTATCCGACCAAGCGTAGCTTGTAGCTTGTAGCTTGTAGCTTGTAGCTTGTAGCTTGTAGCTTGTAGCTACCAGCTTGAGCCTGCCTGAATATACCAGGCGGTGTCTTCCGGACCACGGGCCACATCGATCCCCATAGTCATGCCATAACGGCGTGCCATCAGGTAACGAAAACCGGCCCCGTAACTATTGGCCACCTCGGCATCCGACAGCTCACTGACACTTTCAGCAGCACGCCCGCCACCGGCAAAGAAATTGAAACGCCAACGCAGTGAGGCTTTCCAGGTGGCTTCTACCTCCGCCAGGGCCACCGACTTGCCCTGGTAGCGCACCGCCGGAATCCCGCGCAAGTCCACATAAGGGGACACATAGGGAGGCAAACGGGCACTGTCGCCGGCATCAATGCCGTCGTACTGCATGCGCAGGGCAAAATTGAAGTGCTCGTTCACGTTCCAGTAATTCAGCCCTTCCAGGGTATAGCTGCCATAGTTCACATCACTGCCAATGCTGTCGCCGTACCAGACATAGTTAGCGGTGTAATACAGTCCGTTCAGCGGCGCCATGGGATTGTCCCGGGAGTCGTATTCCGCCAACACCCCCAACCCGGACGTGCGGATGGTTTCCCCCAGTTGATTATCCAGGAAACGATTCACCGCCGCTTCGAGGCGAGGATTGGGCAACTGGATATCTTCTGCCAGATCCAGTTCGACCTGACGATAGGTTTGTCTCATCCCCACCATCAAGCGACTGCTTCCCAGCCGGAATTTCAATTCCTGAATGACGGCCGGTCCCTTGAGGTTCAATTCAATCGGCTGGTCGATATTACGGCCACCGAAATTATAGAAATCCAGATTCAGGTCTGGCACCAGCGCAAAGCCCCGGTAGCGAATGGTGTCATTGCGCCAGAACCCCATATGCCCCGCTGCCGCCGCCCGGGTACCGTTCTCGGTGGCCGCCAGGCCCAGCATGCTGATGTTGTTGGGGAGGATAGCCGGCGCATTGCCTTCCACCCGCTGCTGCTTCTGCTCCTCACTTTCATGAAAGAACACGCCTACCACACCCAGCCCATTGCCCACGGCGGGCTCGGTGATCACCACGGGGACTGGCATGAAGCTAAAGGGAAGCTCTGACAGAAAACGGCTGGCATCCGGCATGCCGTCTTCCGGGTCGGTCATGTATTCTTCCATGAAGCCCGCCTGCGCCGCCCCCCACAGCCCACAGACCAATACTGCAGCCCCGATTCGCTTCCTTTCCATACCCTCTCCCGGGTTTGTAATCCTGCCCATGCTGAGGTTTGATTACCCCATCGATGACTTATCCTACAAGCGCCATGACCGCACTGCCAAAACTTGTCGCCATTCTGGTTCTATCCACCCTCTTTGCCTCAGGCTGCCAGAGCGCCCCGCCTTACGATCCGCAACAGCGCCCGGAAAGCACCACCCTGGTGAATACCGACTCACCACTGGTGACAGGGCTGCGATCCCGTGAGGCTGCGCATGAAGGGCAGTCCGGCTTCTACCTTCTGCACGATGGCCTGTCCGCATTTCTGGCCCGTATTGCCCTGATCGAAAACGCCCAAACCAGCCTGGACTTGCAGTACTACATCTTCACCCACGATGTGACCGGGCGCATCATCATCAGCCGCCTGCTGAGTGCCGCAGACCGTGGCGTGCGGGTAAGGGTGCTGGTGGATGACATGGGCACACAACTTCACAACCCGTTGGTGGCCCGGCTGGATCAACACCCCAACATCGAAATTCGCGTCTTCAATCCTGTCGCGTCACGCAATGGTGCGGCAAGAAACTGGGAAATTCTCAAGGAGTTCAGCCGCACCAATCACCGCATGCATAACAAGCTGATGGTGGCAGATGGGGTGGCCATCATCACCGGCGGACGTAATCTGGGGGACCTGTATTTTTCCAGCACCAATATCGATTTCCAGGACATCGATATCCTTGCCGTCGGCCCCATCGTACCGCCGGCCAGCGGCAGCTTTGACGAGTACTGGGCCTACCCCGCCAGCGTACCCGTGCACCTGTTGCTCAACGCGGAGGACAGCGACACGGATCTGGCCACCCTGCGGCAAAACCTGAGCGATTTTCTCGAAGAGCAGAAAAACTCGGAGTTTATCAACGCATTACGGACCAGCACTCTGAGTGAGGCAATGAAGGACGGTAACGTGCCCTTCCACTGGGGGAACGCATCACTGTTGGTGGACACTCCCAAGAAAGTCCTGGAACACGCCGACCTGCATGCGTCCTTCTATCTCGGCGCGGATCTGAAAACCATTCTGGAATCCAGCCGTGACCGGGTGAAGATCAGCACCGCCTACTTTGTCCCCGGAGACAAGGGCGTGGCGCTGTTCAACAGCCTGGAAGAACGTGACGTTTCCGTGCAGATTCTCACCAACTCCCTCAGCACCACGGATGTGGCCATTGTCCACAGCGGCTACATGGATTATCGCAAGCCTTTGCTGAAAGGCGGGGTAGAGCTCTGGGAACTGCGCTCCACCGCGGGTCAACACAAGCGCATGCACTGGTTCAAAGGCCGCTCTCGCGCCAGCCTGCACGCCAAGACCATGGTCATTGATGACCGGCTTTCCGTGGTCGGTTCGGTGAACCTGGATGCCCGCTCGATCCTGCAGAACACCGAGATCGCCCTGCTGATCGACAGCCCGGCCATCAACCAGGAACTCAGTGACATTTTCGATCGCTGGGTCGCCGGGGATTCTGCCTGGTCAGTGCGATTTGATGATCAAGGAGATCTGCGCTGGACTGCCGACACCGCGCAGGGCCGGCTGGAAGAAGACCATGACCCGGAAACCTCCGCCTGGTCCCGCTTCAAGATATGGCTGCTGTCCTGGCTGCCCATCGACAGCCAGATATAGCACGCCTGACGCCTGACGCCTGACGCCTGACGCCTGACGCCTGACGCCTGACGCCTGACGCCTGACGCAAAAAGGCCCGCCCGGTAAACCGGGCGGGCCTTTTTGCGTCGAAAGCACTCGCTAGAACCTGCTGTAGGAGCGGTCGTTCGACCGCGATCCGAGCCTAAGCGAGGCAAGGATTCCAGATACGCCTGTCCAAGATAAAAAACCGTGCCAGGCACACGATCTGGGGTTTTGCCTTTCGAAACTCGCTTCTGGTAATTCGTAACTTGATTACCTCGCTGAGGCTCGGATCGCGGTCGAACGGCCGTTATTCCCTACGCTCCCCCCTCCTCCCCGGCACAAAAGGCTTCTACCGCCTCGGGAGTATTCGCCAGGCCCCGGTCCTCAGCCAGCTCCCAGCTACGCACACATTCCTGGATAGTCGGGCACCATTGGTAACCTGCTGAGCCGAGGCACCCGTGACGATCCCGGTCTGCGCCCACCGGTTTCGGCCCACAGCCCGCCAACAACAGCATTGCAACCATCACGACCGCCTTCATCATCCATCTCCTGCTGACATATTGCCCAGTATTACAGAAATCCGCCCCATATCCCCCAACCGACAGACGCATTATCATCCCACCCCTTTCCCGATTAGAATGTCCGGCTCGCCCGGCGGAACCACCCGCCCGGCACCGTGAACACCAATGGACCACCGCCGTCATCATGCACAGGACGCAACCGCGCACACAATCCGCCCTTTCCGGCAGCCGCCTGGTGCAGCTGCTGAGCAGCCTGGACAGCAAGGCCGCCCAGGCCAGCCACGGCGACTTTGCCGAGCGTCTCGGGCGCCTGTTTGACCTGTCCGATGCCATTGCCCTGGACGGTGCCACGCGGGTTGCGCCCAAAGGGCCCTTCAGCCCCGGCGACGATCTGACCGCACAGCTGCAGGAGCACCTGCTGAAGACCCGCCGTGCCCTGCTCGACCACCTGGGCCGAAGCTTCAGCGGCGAAAAAGCCGCCTCGGTAATTGCCCTGCCGCCCCTGCGTGACGACGCCGACCCCGAAAAGCGCCCCAGCTTCGGCGCCTACGAGCGCTTCTATCAGGCCCACCAGCGACAGATGATCGCCGGCCTGAGCAACCTGCGACTGCGCTGCCGTCGCCTGCTGGCCGGTCACAGCGCCTCGCTGGCGCACCTGGCCGAACTGGACGCCGTATTTGAATGCGGCCTGGCCAGCTACGCCCGCCAGGGCTTTGCCGCCCTGACCGGCGTACTTGAACAACGCTACCGCCTGCTCTGGCAGCAGCGCGACCCTTTCCATACCCCCGCCGACTGGCTCCGCCCACAGGGCTGGCTCACCCAGTTTCGACGGGAACTGAAAATGCTGTTACTGGCCGAACTGGATGCCCGACAGGAACCGGTTCTTGGCCTGCTCGCGGCGGCCCGGGAAGCAACCGATGCGGCCCCCGCCGACGCGCATGACACCAATGAGGTAAGCCCCACTCCATGAAACGCTATCTATTTGCTGCGCCCTTTGTGATCGGCGCCATCGCAGTCCTGAGGATCGCCATCACCTTCGTCAGCCAGCCCGTGGCCTTTACCGTGACCGCCATCATTGCCGCGGTCTATGCCCTGGGCTTCGCTGAACTGCTGCGCTTCCGGCGCAATACCGCCGCGCTGGACAAACGCCTGGACGACCTGCCGGACAGCCGCGAAAGTCTGCGCCACTGGCTGCAGAGCCTGCCGGTGCCGCTGCGTCACAGCGTCCAGCGCCGCATTGATGGCCACCCCGCCGCCCTGCCCGGCCCGGTACTGACCCCCTACCTCACCGGCCTGCTGGTGATGCTCGGCCTGCTGGGGACCTTTGTGGGCATGATCGTGACCCTGCAGGGCGCCGCCACCGCCCTGGACGGCAGCAGCGAGCTCACCGCCATCCGCAGCGCCCTGTCCGCCCCCATCGCCGGCCTGAGCCTGGCCTTCGGCACCTCTATCGCCGGGGTAGCTGCCTCCGCCATGCTCGGCCTCACCGCCACCCTGTGCCGCCGCGACCGCATGCTGATCTCGCGCAAGCTGGACACCCTCAGCGACACCACCCTGCATGCCTTCTCTCTGGATCATCAGCGTGAAGCGGCCTATCAGGCCCTGCATCAACAGAGTGAAACCTTCCCGGCCCTGGTGGACGCCCTGCAGGCGCTGGCGACCCGCATGGAAGGCCTGGGTTCTGAACTGCGCGACAGCCTCACCGGCAACCAGCAGCAGTTCCATGAAGCGGTGAACAGCCAGTACCGCCAGCTGGCCAGCGACGTCAGCCAGTCCCTCAAGGACACCCTGGCCGACAGCAGCCGTCTAGCCGTAGAGAACATCCAGCCGCTGATGGAAACCTCCCTGGCCACCCTCAACCAACAGGTGGAAGGTACCCATGCCCGTCTGGCCGAGCTCACCGAGAAGCAGCTCAGCGACCTGACCCGGGAATTCCGCGCTACCACCGAAGCCGCCGCCAACCACTGGCAGCAAGGGCTCGACACCCATCAGCAAACCAGCGCCCGGCTGGTCAGCGATATCAGCACGTCCCTGGCGGAGCACCACGATCGCTTCAAGACCAACAGTGACAGCCTGGTGGAGCAACTGCGTGACAGCCAACAGGGGCTGGCAGAACAAAGCCGCGAGCAACTACAAACGGTGGCCGAGCAGTTCGCGCAAGCCAGCCGCAACGGCCAGCAACACTGGCAGGAGCAACTGGCCGAACAACAGGCCCAGCACGTCCGTCAGCTGCAGGAAGCCCGTGATGCCCAGGCCGCCCTTGCCGAACAGCAGCAAATCCGCCTGAATGCCGCCACCGGCGAATTCAGCCAGGCCATTCAACAGGCCGGCGAACAATGGCAGCAGCACAGCAGCCAGCAACAGCAGAGCAATGAGCAACTGCTGCAGGCCCTGCGCGACACCTTCAGCAGCAACAACCAGCAATTCGAAGCCAGCACCGCCAACCTGCTGGACGGCCAGCGCGAAGGTCTGGATCAACTGGTAGCGGGTATCCGTGGTGAACTGGCCGCCCTGCGTGACGCCGAAGCCGAACGCGCCAGCGCCGCCAGCGATCGACTGGCCGCTCTTGAGGGCACCGTCAGCGAGCACCTGACTCGCCTGGGCTCCGCCCTGGAAGAACCCATGACCCGCCTGATCGAAACCGCCTCGGAAACCCCGAAAGCGGCGGCGGAAGTGATCACCCGCCTGCGCGAGGAAATGACCCGCAGCAGCGAGCGCGACAACGAACTGCTGGAAGAACGTCAGCGCATTACCGAAGAGCTGGATCAGTTGCTCAGCAACCAGCGCGACGCGGCCACCGCCCAGCGCGAGGCCATCGAGACCCTGATCACCCGCGCCAGCGAGACCCTCAGCCAGGTGGGCGACACCTTCACCCAGCAGGTCAGCGAGCAGAGCGAACGCCTCAATGAAGTGGCCGGCGATGTGACCGGCAGCGCTGCCGAAGTGGCCAGCCTCAGTGATTCCTTCACCACCGCCGTGCAGCTGTTCAGCGACAGCAACGACAAGCTGCTGGACAACCTGCAAAAAGTGGAAAGCGCCCTCGACAAGTCCGCCATCCGCGCCGATGAACAGCTGGCCTACTACGTGGAACAGGCTCGCGAAGTGATCGAGCTGAGCATGACCTCCCAGAAAGACGTGATCGACGCCCTGGGTAACCTGTCTGCGGCCGAGGCCAGCTGATGGAAGAGCTTCACGACGACGCCCAGGCCTCACCGGTCTGGGCCATCTTTTCCGACCTGATGGCCGCGCTGGTGGGCATCCTGGTACTGGTGCTGGTGTGGGTCATCGGTATCCAGCTGGAACTCAGTGAGTCGCTGCAACAGGAAAAGGAAAAACGCCTCGCCGAAGAACAGCGCCGCATGGCACTGGAAAAGGCCCTCGCCGATCCACTGGCCAGTGGTCGCGTTACTTTTCGCGATGGCCGCATCGGCATCAGCGGCAGCGTGCTGTTCCAGATCAACTCCGACCAGCTGCAGGACGAAGGCGAAGTGCTGCTCAAGGATCTGGTCAAGCCGCTGCAGCTGTATCTGGACCAGCATGACGAAATGCTCATGGTCAGCGGCTTCACCGATGACCTGCCGATCCAGCGAGGCAACAGCCGCTTTTCAGATAACTGGGGACTGTCCGCCCAGCGCGCCCTCACCGTTACCCGCAGTCTGATCGATCAAGGCATGCCCGCCGACCAGGTGTTCGCTGCCGCATTTGGCCCTCACCAGCCAGTGGTCCCCAATGAGGACAACGCCGCCCGGGCACAAAACCGCCGGGTGGAGCTGACCACCGTGCCGCGTCGTAACACCGACGCCGCTGCAGAGGGTAGCGATGACTGACGCAGTCTCTCTCAGTGATCTGGCAAACCGCATCGACACCCTGCAAGCCCAGGGGGCGGACCGCTTTGATCCTGCGGGCTTCTGTTTCCTGCAACGCCAACAGGAACGGCTGGCGCAGCTGCGCCACACCAGCCCACGCCCCCTGAACCGTCTAGCCGAGGCAGTGCACAGGCTGGAACAGCAACTGGCAACGGCACAACAGCAGGCCGAGCAACACTGGAACCCGGAGCAACAACCGGAACTTACCCCGCTCTACGAACAACACGCCTTCAAGGCATTACTGCGGCAGCTGGCTCCAAATCCGTCACCCTCCCCCCTTGCCGAAGTGCTGACACAGCTGCGCCAGAGTCATAGCGGAGAACACAAACCGGACAACCGCGATCCGCTGCGTGCCATGCTGCAGGAACAGGAAGGCGATCTGTTTGAAGCAGATGCGCTACCGCAACCGGCAAGTGATGCACCAAGAGAACTGAAAGCCCTGAGCCGGGTGCGCGCCGGCCAGCAACAACAACGCAAACGCCGCCGCATCGAAGACGCCCTCACCCACACCCCCCCCGATGCCGGCCCGCTCAATTCCCACCGTCTGGTCACCCACGCCATCAGCGCCCTCAAGGACCTCTCCCCCGCCTATCTGGATCACTTCGTGAATTACGTAGACACCCTCATGGTGCTGGAAAAAGCCGGCAAGAAACGCGGCGGATGATGGAAGCCTGGCGGCGCCTGATGCCTGATGCCTTTTTGCATCGGTACAACACACGCTAGCTAGAACCTGCCGTAGGAGCGGTCGTTCGACCGCGATCCGAGCCTAAGCGAGGTAAGGATTCCAGAAACACATCCCGAAGATCAAAACCCAAACCGCTTTCCATGCTTCTGGTTCTTCCCTTCGAAACTCGCAACTCGAATCTTTTTACCTCGCCAAGGCTCGGATCGCTTGCAGGCAAGCTCCTTGTATCTCTCCACGAGTGCTGATTAGCTACCAGCACTCACGGGTCGGGTTAAAGCCTGACAAGCTCCTGAGGGCATAGACCCTGTGACGTAGATCCTGGCTCCGACCCATTCTCTTAAATCTGAACGGTATCCGGGCTCTCCCCTCCGCGGGATGAAGCCGTATAAGCAAGGGAAGACACGAGAGATGCACTTCGTTGGAATTGATGTCAGCAAAAAGAGCCTCGATACACTTTGGCTGCGCCAGGCCAATCCCCGGAAGGTAAAAACACGGGTTTTCCAGAATCGGCGCGGGAAGGAGCACGAGGTTGCGCAGTGGCTGCTCAAGCAGACCGGTGCTGAGCCGTCCGAGATTCATGTGGTGCTGGAAGCCACCTGTATTTATCACGAGAACCTGACCTACGCACTCCATGAAGCTGGGTTGCAGGTGTATGTGGCCAATCCGGCGCGCACCAGGGACTTCGCCAAGAGTGAAGGGTTCTCAAGCAAGACAGACAAGCTCGACTCGCTGTGCCTGGCTCTCTACGTGAAAGAGAAGCATGAGCGACTACATAAATGGCAGCCGGAAGCGCCAGAGATCAGGCAGTTACGAGCGCTTGGTGCTCGTCTGGAGGCCTTGGAGAAAGACCGTCAGCGGGAAGAAAACCGGCTTGAGAAAGCGGAATTCAACCAGTCAAGCGAGCGAGTCATTGCCTCTATACAGGACATGATCGCGACACTGAATGAGGAGATCCGCAAGCTCAAAAAGGACATCGATGACCACATTGATGGCCATCCTGAACTGAAACAGGACCGCTCACTGCTGGAGAGCATCACTGCGGTAGGCGATGTGATGTCCCGAGAGCTGCTGTCGCTAATACACAGTCGGGACTTCCGGTCAGCCAAGCAATGTGCCGCCTTCCTGGGCATTACGCCGGTGCACAATGAATCCGGCGACTCCAGAAAGCCGACAAAGATCCGCAAAGGTGGCCGCGCCAACGTACGGGGAAAATTGTTCATGGCAGCAGTCACAGCATGCACCCACAACCCCGATATCCGGGCACTGAGACGGCGCATGGAAGACAGGGGGAAGACAGGTAAAGTGATTGTGGTGGCAGCAATGCGCAAGCTGGTGCAAATCGCCTATGGGGTAATCAAGCACCAAAAGAAATATACCCCACAAGTCGCATAGAGACGGCTTGCAGGGTATGGAGAGAGACGGTATCTACAGCGGCTTTGTAGCCATAGCCGGGCCTAAATTCTGGGCATGCGCTACACTACCCCCATGAGCAAACTCAAGCTGATCACCTTTGATCTCGATAACACCCTGTGGCCGGTGGACGAAGTGATTCGTCATGCGGAGAAGACCTGCAGTGACTGGATTGCGAATAACCACCCGGACGCGTCAGCAGCCCTGAGCGCGGAGCGGGTACGGGCGGTGCGCACGGCCCTGCTTAAGGAAAAGCCCCAGTACCTGGACAATCTCACCGCCCTGCGCCAGGACGCCATGAGCCGGGCCTTCATGGAGCACGGTTTCAGCGAAGCCGAAGCCCGCCGTATTGCCCTGGATGCCTTCAAGGTATTCCATGGCGCCCGCAATCAGGTGAGTTTTTTTCCCGGTGCCCGGACGGTACTGGAGCAACTGGCGGACAGCTACACCCTTGGCGCGCTGACCAATGGCAATGCGGATCTGAAAATGATCGGCATTGATGACCTGTTTGCCTTTCACCACTCCGCGGAGACCATCGGCAAGCGCAAGCCGGCCCCGGACATGTTCGCCGCCGCACTGAAAGATGCCGGCGTCGGCGCCGATCAGGCAGTGCATATCGGCGATCATCCGCTGGAAGACGTGCATGCCGCCCGCGAGCATGGCATGCATGCAGTATGGGCCAACCTGGTGGATCTGGACTGGCCGGATGAACTCGAAAAACCCCGCCACCACATCCATAACCTTCAGGAAATCCCTGATTTGATACCCCTGTTTGATGAGTAACCGGCCTGATGACAAAACATAACGCCCTCGCTGCCATCCTGGATGACCTGCAAACCGAAATGGAAAATCAGGGCCTCTGGGCAACCCACCCTCCTGCCCCCAAAGCCTTTGAAAGCCAGACACCGTTTTTTGCGGACACCATGGACTTCAGCCAGTGGCTGCAATGGGTTTTCGTGGCACGGTTTCGCGCCATGATGGATGCCGGCGCCCCGTTGCCCGGCAGCTGCGATGTGGCCCCCATGGCAGAAGAGGCACTGAAAGAAATGGAGCAGGATATGACGGAAATCATTAGCTTGCTGAAGGCGTTCGACGAGCATTTTTAAAATCGCTGAGGCGAGTGACGTGCCGCAATCTGCGAGTTTCGAAGATCAAAACCGGTTTTGCCTTTCGAAAATCACTTATCGTCGCTCGGCCCTTACTTGCCAGCCCGACCTCAGATCGGCGCTGTAGGAGTTCCCTTCCAGGGGACGAACCGAGCGCAGCGAGGCGACCGAAGGGAGGTTATTCTTAGCGACCTGTCGAGTCAGGAGCCTGCTAATAGCTGCAAGAGAGCCAACATGTTGGCCGAACGGCGGTGGCAATATCCATCCTGACATCAGGGCGGCCAGCAGCACCGCTTGCCTCGCTGGAGCTCGGTTCGCCCTGAACGGTGCTTCTACATATCGAACAGCGATTCTGGAATCCTTACCTCGCTTGGGCTCGGATCGCGGTCGAACGACCGCTCCTACAGCGGCTTCGTAGAAATGCAGAAGCTCGGGAACTTTTCCTGGTTTCCCTATCCAATCGAGCGTAGCTCGTAGCTCGTAGCTCGTAGCTCGTAGCTCGTAGCTCGTAGCTCGTAGCTCGTAGCTCGTAGCTCGTAGCTCGTAGCTCGTAGCTCGTAGCTCGTAGCTCGTAGCTCGTAGCTCGTAGCTCGTAGCTCGTAGCTCGTAGCTCACAACTATCGAATCACCGCCCCCTTCAATAAATCACGCCAATGTTGTTCATCCTCTCCCGCTGACAGCGTCCAAAGCCAATCACCGTTTTCATCCAGTGCTTCCAGGGCCGTTACTACCTGCCCGTCTCCGGGTTTGCGCAGCCGCCACAGGCTATGCATCTTCGACATATCCAGGGAGACCAGGGCGCCGTTGTGGGCCAGGTGGCAATGGCTGTTCTGCCAGCGGGGAGATGACCAGGGCGCGGTCATGCACAGTCGCACCCCCTGATTGCCGACACACAGGGTGGTCGCCGCATCCTGACAGGCAGATTCGGCCAGCACCACCGGCAGGGTTTCCGGGCGTACCTGGCAGGCAAAGCTGTCACGCACTGAGGCGTACAAGCTGGAACGGGTGCCGGGGTAGCCGGCCAGTAGGCTGGCAAAATCGTCATCATCGCGACTGCCGCTCCACACCCTTTCCATCTCATTGAGGGAATGGCCAACACCCCGGAGCGAGACCCCGCACGGACGTGGCAGATCCAGTGCCTGCTGGTCCGGATGCAACATGGCACAGACCAGCTCCTCAAATGCCAGCCCGCCACTGTCCGGCGCCACCGCCATTTGCTGCAAAGGCTGACCATGGCGATCCAGAAACAGAAGGCTGCGTGCCGGCAACGACCCGGTGGGCTCCAGCACCGCCAGCACCGAGTGCCATTGCGCCACCAGCAAATTCTGACGCAGACGACAGCGCTCACCCACCGATTCCAGGCTCCATTCCCCATCATTGAGGGTCGGGTAGCGCATGCTCTGCGACACTTTCGAGCCGGAAGAGAAGGTGGTCACCACCAGTGAGCCAAGACGGTAGAGCCCTTTGAGAATAGCCAGCGGCTCATCCTGCAGTCGCAGGACCCGGTCACCCAGTGCTGCCCCGCATTGCCGTAGCAGGGGAGATGCCGCCGGTGCCGAGGGCCATGCCATGACAGACATAATGCCTCCAGGTCTTACGCACCAGACCTCCCGGTGCGTCAGTATTAGGTGTGGAAAGCTGGCGGCGGCTGGCGATCCACGTCAGGGAGAAAGAGAGTCGCAACAAGCAACATGCTGCACGCAACAACGCGGGGAAAGGCTATCCGTGCTTGAAAGTCTTGAGCCGCGATAAAAACGTTACCGCGTTTGGCACAGGAACTTCAGGAATGAGAACCTTGCTTCGCGTTGGTGTGTGAAGCGTGTTGCGTGCAGCGTCACTTCGTTAAAATCAATCGGTTGTTGGACGTGCGCCGAAGCAGGTAACGCTCACCGGCATGCTCAATCCAGAGCTTGCCCTGGTGGTTCAGCAACAGGGAACTTGCCACACTGCTCTCCGCATTGATGGACACCCGGCGCGGGGACGAGGTAACGGTCTTCTTTAGCTGTGTCATGCTGGCCTCCATGTCTTAAATGAGAATCATTATCATTATTGATTAGACATTCGTCAACGCCTCTTTGCGATTATCTGAACAGCATCACGATTCAACCTTTGCCAACCCCCTTTGACGAAGACACAAGCCATCGCAAGAGCAGGCGGGCAATCGAAACCGTCATCAGCAACACATCGCTAGCACTCCCGTTGAACCGGGACCTGCTTCAATCTTCCCCTTCACCGAACCACACAGCTTTTTACTTTCCGCTATCGAAAAGTTCCCTGTAATGGGGTTAGACTGAAACCATGAATACTGCGATGGCACATCCAATGACCGAGTCCCCCCAGGAACGTCTGGCCGCTATCCTGGACAGCCACCAGCCCCGTTCCGTTCTGGCAGTAAGCCTCAATCCCATCCCGGTGGTCAGTCAGTGGTGCAAGGACCACGACTGCAAACTCCACGAAATCCAGTCCCCCACGCCCTTTGCTGCGCTTGAAGAGATTGAGCGTGTGGACATGGCGATTGTGGCGGACCAGCTGGAATACATGACCCACCGTGACGGCGAAGCCCTGATGGGGCTGCTGCGCAACCTGCATACCGATTCGGTTGTGGCGGTTTACCAGCCCAAGCTGGCCCCCCAGACCCTGCGCTGGCCCAGCAACGGTTTTCTGGCCCTGGGCTGCCGGGAGCAAGGGCATTTCAGTCACGACGGGCGCAGCCTGGACATCTACAGCTACGATCTCGACAACTACAATTTCGAGCGCAGCTGGAATAATTCACGGTTCTGGGCCAATCCGGAAAACTGGGGCAAGTACTGGTGGTGAACCGGTTCAGCCGGACACTTCCCGGCTGGAAAATCCCGCGGTGCTGACGTAAGGTTGCGTCACTTTCTTGTCTGTCGGCAACGCCATGATCGGTCAACGTTTTCGCGAAATCCTCTACTTCTGGTGGCGCTACCTCGGCCCCCTGTTTCTGGTTTCCGCCCCCTTTGCCCTGACCACCGAGTTATTGCAATGGGGTTTTGGTGCAGCCATCGCCCTGCCCGACGACCCGAACGGCAGCATCACCTTCAGCACCACCAGCCTGATACTGATCATGCTGCTCCGCCCCCTGGCGGAAGGCACGGTGATCACCCAGCTGGCTGCAAGCCGTGGCGGAAAACCCGCCGGCCTGCTCGCCTGCATGGCGCCCGCACTACTGATGTACCCGGCCCTGCTGGCAACGTACGCCATCATTGCCATGGGCGTTGCTCTCGGCTGGCTGGCGTTCTTTTTCCCTGCGCTCTGGGTCTATACCCGGCTCAGCTTCGCGCCCTATCTGGTTGTGCTGCATCGCCACAACCCGCTGCGTGCTATCCGCCAGTCTTTCACCATGACCGAATCGCAACAGTGGCCACTGCTGCTGGTGATTGTGCTGGTGTTCCTGACCTACACCCTGATCAGCAGCATGCTGGCCAGTCTCATCAGCACCGCCGTGCCCAACATCATGGCAGCGAGCCTGCTGATTGCCCTGCCCATCAGCGTACTGTCCATCCTTAACAACGTGGCCATCTTCCGCTTCTGGGAGTTGGCCGGGAGCCCGAACCAGGACCAGGACCAGCCCTGAACAACCGGTTACATCCTGCAATGGCAAAGGCGCCGATAAATGGCATACTGAAGCCACAACAACGGAATCAAACCGGGGGATATGCTGTGCCGCAACATACCATGCACCTGAGCTGGACAGCCCATGGCAACCAGGATCATTACCTGTGGCACCTGGCCGATGGCAACGAAGTACGCGTGGTGGATGGCCAGCATGGGCAACAGGAATTCATGGAGCCGGAAGAGGCCTTCATCGCGGCCCTGGCCAGCTGCCACCTGCTGTCTTTCCTGACCGAAGCCGCCCGGGAAGGACTTTCCGTGGCCAGCTACGATGATGATCCCTCTGCGGTACTGGGCCAGAACGACCAGGCCAGAATCTTCGTGAAGCAGATCAAGCTGCAGCCACTGGTGACCTTCAACGGCCAGCAGCCCGACATCGGTCAGATCCAGGCGCTTCATCAACGTGCACACGAGAAGTGTTTTATTGCCCAATCCGTAAAGAGTGAAGTGATCATCGAGCCGCGGGGGTGAATCAGCTGCAAGCCTCAAGCTACAAGCAGCAACGCGAATTTGACTTGTAGCCAAACGAGCAGCGTTTTCCCCGCGCCTGCTTAAGCTGCTGGAGAGCCAACATGTTGGCCGAACGGCGGTGGCAATATCCATCCTGACATCAGGGCGGCCAGCAGCACCGCTTGCCTCGCTGGAGCTCGGTTCGCACCCTGAACGGTGCTCCTACAGATCGAACAGCGATTCTGGAATCCTTACCTCGCTTGGGCTCGGATCGCGAGCAGGCTCGTTATTCGCTACGCTCACCCCTTCGGGGCCGCACTCCGTGCGTTACTCCGCTACGCTACGTTCCTACAGCGGCTTCGTAGCAATGCAGAAGCTCGGGACTTTTCAGGGCTCCTCTATCGAATCAAGCGTAGCTCGTAGCTATTCTCTATTTTCTCTCGTAAACCACGAACGAATAATCGTAGGGGTTTGGGCCTTCGGCGGCGAAGTCCTCGCGCCCGATCTCGTTCCACTCGGTGGCGTCGTAATCCGGGAAGAAGGTGTCGCCATCCACCTCTGCATGCACTTCGGTGAGGTAAAGGCGATCCGCCTTTGGCAGCGCCAGTTGATAGATCTCCGCCCCGCCCATGATCACGGTTTCTTCCTGACCTTCGATGAACGCCACGTTCTGGGCCATCTCCACCGCCTCATCCAGGGTCGTCACCACCTTGGCGCCCTCGGCCACGTAATCCGCCTGACGGGTAATCACAATATTGGTACGGCCCGGTAACGGCCCCTTGAGGGACTCCCAGGTCTTGCGTCCCATGATCACCGGCTTGCCGAAGGTGACCTGCTTGAAATACTTGAGGTCATTGGGGAGATACCAGGGCAACTTGTTGTCCCGGCCGATCACATTATTACTGGCCTTGGCCACCATCATGGAAAGTCGAATGGACATCTAAACCTCGCATCACGCACCACGCACCATGCCCCACGCGTGCTGCGTGAAGCGTGTTGCGTGTTGCGTCTCTATATTGCTACCGGCGCCTTGATGTGGGCGTGGGGCTCGTAATCGCTCAGGGTGAAATCATCGAAGGTAAAGGCAAACAGGTCCTTCACCTCCGGATTCAGGGTCATGGTGGGCAGCGAACGGGGCTCGCGGGCCAGCTGGGTGTCCGCCTGCTCCAGATGATTGGAATACAGGTGGGCATCGCCCAGGGTGTGAACAAAGTCACCAGGTTCAAGACCGCACACCTGCGCCATCATCAGGGTCAGCAGCGCATAGGAGGCAATATTGAACGGCACGCCGAGGAAGATATCGCCGCTGCGCTGGTACAACTGGCAGCTCAGTTTGCCGTCCGCCACATAAAACTGGAACAGGCAGTGACAGGGCGGCAACGCCTGCTTGCCCGCCGCCGCATTGGCATCCGGCGAAATGGACGGATCCGGCAGCACCGCCGGATTCCAGGCACTCACCACCAGACGGCGGGAATCCGGATTGCGCTTGATCTCGTCCAGCACCTGGGTGATCTGGTCGATGACCTGACCATCGGGGGTTTTCCAGCTGCGCCATTGCTCGCCGTACACCGGGCCCAACTCACCGTCTTCGGTAGCCCACTCGTCCCAGATGGAAACGCCATTTTCCTTCAGGTAACGGATGTTGGTCTCGCCGGACAGGAACCACAGCAGCTCGTGGATGATAGAACGCAGATGCAGCTTCTTGGTGGTGAGCATGGGGAAGCCTTCACTCAGGTCATAGCGCATCTGGTAGCCGAATACCGCATAGGTGCCCGTGCCCGTCCGGTCTTCCTTGAAGGTGCCGTGTTCACGCACATGACGAAGTAGATCGAGATATTGCTTCATGCCCTCACCTTTTTACGCTGTTGCCTGGCGTTCATCGTTGCGATACGCCCATACCATCATGGCGGTCCCCAGAATGATCATGGGGATACTCAGCAGCATGCCCATGGTCAGCCAGCCACCGGCCAGATAGCCGATATGGGCATCCGGCTCGCGGAAGAATTCCACAAAGGTTCTCGCGGCACCATAGCCCACACCAAACAGGCCGGTTACCGCTCCCGCCGGGCGTGGTTTGGCGGAATACACCCACAACACGATGAAGAGCAGCACCCCTTCCAGCAGGCATTCGTAAAGCTGGGAAGGATGACGCGGCAAGCGTTGCGGATCGGTGGGAAAAACCATCGCCCAGGGCACGTCACTGGTGCGCCCCCACAGCTCGGCATTGATGAAGTTACCGAATCGGCCAGTCGCCAGACCAATGGGCACCATGGGTACCATGAAATCTGCCACCGTGAAGTAACGCTTCTCGGTCTTGCGGGCAAACAGGGCAAAGGCCACCAGCACACCAATGGCCCCACCATGGAAACTCATGCCCCCATCCCAGACCTGGAACAGCCAGACCGGGTCACTGAGAAACTTGCTGAAGTTGTAGAAGAACACATAGCCCAGACGGCCACCGAGGATCACCCCCATGGCCCCGTAGAAGATCAGATCACTGACCTGCTCCCGGGTCCAACCGGAGCCCGGCTTGCTTGCCCGCACGGTACCGAGCCACCAGGCCCCGGCAAAGCCGATCATGTACATCAGCCCGTACCAGTGCACCTTGAGCGGACCGATAGCGATGGCCACCGGATCAATCACAGGAAATTCCATAACGTTCTATCCAAAAAACAGCTTCAGCCCAAGCAGGAACAGCACCCCGGCAAAAACCCTCTTGAGAGTGACAGAGGGCAAACGATGGCTGATGCTGGCCGCAAGGCGGGCAAACGGAAAACTGGTGAGCACTATACCGGCTGTAGCCGGTAAAAACACATAGCCCATCGCCCCATCCGGCAGACGGGATTCATCCCAGCCAGCCACCGCAAACCCCACCGTGCCGGCCACCGCAATGGGCAGACCACAGGCCGAGGAAATCGCCACGGCCTGCTGCATTTTCAACCGGCACCAACTTAGAAAAGGCACCGTCAGCGACCCACCACCAATGCCAAAAATGGCGGACCCGGTACCAATCAGCACCCCGGCCAGCCCCAGCACCGCAGCCCCGGGCAAACGCTCCTCTGCGCCGGGCCGTGATGCTTTCTGTCCCGCCAGCAGCATCTGCAGGGCAATGATCATGGCAAACAGACCGAACAACCGGGTCAGCAGTTCACCGTTCATGGCATCGGCAATAAACGCGCCCGCGAAGGCGCCCAGCACAATGCCCGCGCCCAGCCGAAACACCACCGGCCAGCGTACATAGCCGGCCTTGTGATGGGTGCGTACCGCGCTGATGGAGGTAATGATGATGGTGCTCAAGGAGGTGGCCACCGCCATCTTGGCCACCAGGTCCGGCGCAAAACCCAGTCCATGAAACAGGAAAATTAATGCGGGTACGATCACCACGCCACCGCCCAGACCCAGCGCCCCGGCCAGCAACCCGGCGCCGACGCCCACACCCAGACAGATGACAAACAGTTCCAGCACACCGACTCCCGACACAGACCACCGCAAGGCAGGTATGCTAGCACGGGTGGACGCCTGACGCCGGACGCTCGATGCCTGACGCTAAAAGCCATCGGGCATCTGAGCATTGGAGCACAAGCCCTGCTACGTTGATGACTTCAGGCGTGTAAAAAGAAAAGGAAGACCCAATGTGTATAGTATTGCTGGACTGGCAGCCGGAGTCTGACACCCCGTTACGGGTGGCAGCGAACCGGGATGAGTTCCATGCCCGGCCCGCAGAGCCGGCGCGCTGGCGGGGAGATATTTTCTGCGGCATTGATCTGACCGCCGGCGGCACCTGGCTCGGTATTCACCGCAACGGCCGTTTTGCGGTGGTCACCAACTACCGCGAACCGGTCACCGACCGCCAGCCCGGGGAGCGCTCCCGCGGCTTGCTACCCAGCGCCTTCCTGGAATCCAGCGCCAGCCCGGAACAGTTCGCCCGGGAACTGGCTGGCGAGCAACACCACTATGGCGCCTTTAACCTGTTGCTGGGCACGCCGGAGAGCCTGTGGTACCTGGGCAACCGCGGCGCCCCGCCGCAGCCAGTCACACCGGGCATCCATGGCCTGAGCAACGGGCTCATGGATGATCCCTGGCCCAAGGTACAACGGGCCAAACGGCATATGCAGGAGGTCATCGCACAGGGGGGGGCACTGGAACAGCTTCTGGACGTGGTCAACGACCGTCACCAACCCGCCGATGACGAACTGCCTGATACCGGTGTCGGGCTGGACCTGGAGCGACTGGTGGCGCCGGTCTTTATCCAGTCCCCCACCTACGGCACACGCGCCAGCAGCGCAGTGATTCTGGACAGGAGCAACGGCCCGGCGATGCTGGAACAGGGCTGGCAACCGGATGGGCAGACCGCCGGGCCGATTGTAGCCAGCGGCTCCCGCTGAAGCCCTACTTGCTCTGCAGCACGCCCGCATAAAAGCGGACCATCAGGGCATACTGGTCACGGGCCAGCCGCTCATTGGGCCCGTGAAAGCGAGCGATGTCTTCCTGCTGCAGTGACACCGGCAGAAAGCGCAGCACATTTTCCGACAAGGCCTGATAATGCCGGGCATCACTGCCGGCAATCATCAGAAAGGGGGCCGGCACCGGTTCGTCCGGCAAGGCCGCCGCCAGCCCCGCCACCCGTTCAAACGCAGCGGAGTGGGCCGGCGAGATCGACGAGGCTTCCGCAAAGAAACCGTCCTTTACAGTGACCTGCACGTCCGACGGCAGGATAGCCTCCAGCCAACCGAGAATGCTGTCTCGGCTCTCGCCGGGTAACAGGCGGAAGTTCACCACCGCCTCCGCCGTGGCAGGAAGCACATTGTCCTTCACCCCGGCGTTGAGCATGGTGGGTGCCTGGGTGGTTCGGATCAAGGCGTTGGTCTCCGGCTTGCTGGCAAGCTGTTGCAGTACCAGCGGCTCGAACAGCCACAGATTGGCAAAGACCATGCGTTTGGCAAACGGTTGCCAGGGCGCCACCTGTTCCAGCATCTGCCGCACCGGCATCCCCAGGGACGCCGGGCGAGGATGCGACTGCAGCGTCTGAATGGCAGCGGCTACTTGGCCCACTGCGGTCTTCGCCGGCGGCCGTGATGAATGCCCCGGCTCCCCATGGGCCCTCAGAACCACACTGAGATAGCCTTTCTCGGCGATACCGATCAGCGCCACCGGCGCGCTGATACCCAGGGTACTGCCCGGCAACACCATGCCTCCCTCATCCAGCACCAGTTCGAACTGCAGCCCTTGCGACAGTAACCAGGCCGCCATTCTGGCAGCGCCATGCACCCCGCCGGTCTCCTCATCGTGACCGAAAGCCAGCCAGACATCACAGGGCGGTTGCTGGTCCGCCGCCAGCATCCCCTCCACGGCTTCGAGGATAGCCATGACCGAAACCTTGTCATCCATGGCACCCCGCCCCCAGATATATCCCTCCTCATTCACCCCGGAAAACGGCGGATAGCGCCAGTCTTCCGGTGATGAGACCGGTACCACGTCCTGATGGGCCAGCAGAAGAGTGGGCTTGCAGCCCTGGCCGCTGTCCCAGTGAAACAACAGGCTATGGCCGAAGATCTTTAATGACAGTGAAGCATGCACCAGGGGAAAGGCATCACGCAGGAATGCATGGAAGTCATCAAAGGCAGCATCATTGCCGGTAAGGGTAGGAAAGGTAATGGCCCGTGACAGTCGAGCCACCATGGCGGGCTCATCACTGGATTCAGCCAGTGCCGGCAGGGCAACGGCCTTGCGTTCCTGCGGGGCCAGCAATAAGGTGCGGCTCACCATCACCGCCAGCAGTCCCGCCAGCAACAGCACGAACAGGACACCGAGTCGGGCCAGCAATCGGCCAGACATGATCAGTTGATCGCCTTGCGGTTTCGCAGCAGGTCACCGAGACCCGCCTTGTCCAGCTGCAGATCCACGTAGGCCGAAATCACTTCGCCATTATCCATGGCCAACACTTCACTGAGCAGTTTGCGGATAAAGCACATCTTCACCTGGCGAATGGCCGCCTTCACTTTCAGCAGGTTGGACGCATTCATGGACAGGGCATCCACCCCCATGGCCATGAGCAGCAGGGCCGCTGCCGGCTCACCGGCCATCTCGCCACACACCGAGACTTTCTTTCCCTCTTCCCGGGCCTGTTCCACCACATGCAGGATCGCGTGCAGCACCGCCGGGTGATAGGAATTGTAGAGTGAGGCCACCTGGCGGTTGTTGCGATCCACCGCCAGCAGATACTGGGTCAGGTCATTGGTGCCAATGGAGAAGAAATCCACTCGCTGGGCCAGCGCCCTTGCCTGATAGACCGACGCAGGCACCTCGATCATGACTCCGACTTCCGGCATGGGAATGTCGAGGCCTTCTTCTCGCACTTCCAGCCAGGCCCGGTGAATAAAGTGCTGGGCGTCCTCTGCCTCGATCACGCTGGTCACCATAGGCAGCATGATGCGCAGATTGTTGAGCCCCTCGCTGGCCTTGAGCATGGCGCGCAACTGCACCATGAAAATTTCCGGGTGATCGAGAGTGACTCGCAGCCCCCGCCAGCCCAGGAAGGGGTTGTCCTCTTCGATGGGAAAATAACTGAGAGACTTGTCCCCGCCCACATCCAGGGTGCGCATGGTCACCGGGTGGGGAGCAAACGCCGCCAGCTGCTCCCGGTAAATCACCCGCTGCTCCTCCTCGGAGGGAAAGCGGTCGCGCACCATGAAGGGAATTTCGGTACGGTACAGCCCCACCCCTTCTGCGCCCCGCTCCAGCGACCGGCTGATATCGGTCATCAGCCCGGTATTCACCTGCAGCTGGATCCGGTTGCCATCCTCGGTTTCCGCAGGCAGATCCCGCAGACGCTCCAGTCCGGCCTGCAGGGTAGCTTCTTCACGGATGATCTCTTCGAACTGCGCTTTCAGCTCCGCAGACGCATTGGCCACCACCCGGCCGCGGAAACCATCCACAATGATTTCCTTGTCGTCCATCTGTTTGAGCGGCAGATTCTGGGCACCCACCACGGTAGGTATGCCCATGGCCCGCGCCACAATGGCCATGTGGGAATTACGCGAGCCGCGAGTGGTGACGATGCCACGAATACGCTCACGGGGGACTTCCATGAGCATGGGCGCCGAAATGTCTTCACCAAGCAGGATACATTCATCCGGAAAGATCACATGACGGCGGGTCTGACTCTGCAGCTGGGCCAGCACTCGCCGGCCAAGATCCCGAACATCCGCCGCCCGCTCGCGCAGGTAGGGATCATCCATCATTTCGAAGTTGCGCACATGCGTGTCCACCACATCACGCAAGGCCCCCTGGGCCCATTGCCCCTCACGAATCTGGGCGATGACCTCCGCCGGCAAGGCATGCCGATCCAGCATGCGCAGATACACATCAAACAATGCTTGCTCTTCAGCCCCCAGGGACTTGGAGGCCCGCTCGGCCAGGTCCCGCACTTCCTGCCGGGTACGTACCAGCGCATCATCCAGCCGGGCAATTTCATCACCGACGTCGTCCACGTTCCGATCCGGCACGGACGCCAGATCCGCTTCCGGGAACAACAACACACCGTAGCCGATAGCGGCGCCGGGGCAGCCGGGCAAACCGTCATAGAAACTGGGCAGCGAGCCATCCACACCGGCTTCCAGCTGATCGAACAATACGCCGGAAGCGTGTGCATGGGCGATGACTGCGGACAACTGGGCAGAAATGGTTACCAGAAAGGCTTCTTCACTCTGATCAAAACGCCGCACATCCCGTTGCTGCACAACCATGACGCCCAGCACCTTGCCGTGGTGCATCACCGGCACACCCAGGAAGGCATGGAAAGGGTCTTCCCCGGTTTCCGCCAGGTAATGAAACTTGGGATGCGTGAACGCGTCTTCCAGGTTGACCGGTTCCTCGCGCAACCCCACCTGACCAATCAGACCTTCTGCCAGTCCCAGGCTCACATTTCCCACCGCTTCCTGCTTGAGGCCCTCTGAGGCCATCAGCACATAACGCTGGTCTTCTTCGTCCCGCAGGTAGATGGAGCACACTTCGGTGCCCATGGCATCCCGCACACGCTTGGCCATGAGATCCAGCGCCGCTCGGATATCCGGGGCGTTGTTCACCTCCTGAACAATGCGGCGCAGGGTATCAAGCATCGTTACTGCCTCCCGTCCGGGCCGGATCAGCGGCCCGCCCGGAAGCAAGCGTGCCCACCTCCTTTTTCAGCGCCGGCGCCAACTCACGCAGCGCACGGGCATACACGCCCCGCTTGAAATGCACCACCTTGCGGATCGGATACCAGTAGTTCACCCAACGCCAGGCCTTGAACTCCGGGCTCTCACTGGCAAACAGGTCTATGGATTCCTCACTGGCGGTGAGTCGCAGCAGGAACCATTTCTGCCGCTGGCCGATACAATGGGGTTTGTTGCGTGGCCGGCGCAGAAAACGACGCGGCAGCCGATACGTCAGCCAACCTTCGGTAGAGGCAATAATTTCCACATGCTCTTCACGCAGACCAACCTCCTCTTCCAGTTCGCGGAACAGGGTCTCTTCCGGGGTTTCTCCGGGCATCATGCCACCCTGGGGAAACTGCCAGGCATCACGATTGCCTACCCGGCGACCCCAGAACACCCGGCCATCGTCGCCGGCAATAATGATTCCGACATTCAGCCGGAACCCTTTTTCATCAATAATGCCTGTCATGATCTCTCTGGAATCGGGGCTGCGTGCCAGGCCAGGTGGCGAGGGCAGCCAATGCCCGAAAACCCCTATGACTCATAGGGTTACTGTTACGTGCCTTTCGGGCGCTGTTGCCCCATTAAACCTTGTCCGGCAACCTGCAATCAATTCCCGAGTACGGGAATCACTGCAACTTTTGTACCCTTTGCCGGCTTTCCTTCGCGGAAAGCACCCAGTGCTCGCTATAACTTGTCACCGCCATCCCCTAGAATGAGCGGCTTAGCAAAGGAGAGGCCATGACACTCGCGATTTTTGACCTGGACAACACCCTGATTGGCTGCGATTCCGACCACTTGTGGGGCGACTGGCTGGTAGAAAAGGGCATTGTGGATGCCGAGCACTACAAGGAAACCAACGACCAGTTCTATGTGGATTACCAGAATGGTCGTCTGGACATCATGGCCTACCTGCGTTTCTCCCTGAAGGTGCTCGCCGACAACGACATGGCCCAGCTGCATTTCTGGCGCGAACAATTCCTGGCGGAAAAGCTGGACGAGATGTGGTTGCCCAAGGCGGAGACCCTGCTCCAGCAACATCGGGATCAGGGCCACACCTTGATGATCATCACCGCTACCAATGATTTCGTGACTGCGCCACTGGCTGATCGCCTGGGCGTAGATCATCTGATTGCCACCGTGGCCGAATGCAAGAAGGAACGTTATACCGGCGAAGTGGCCGGCATTCCCAGCTACCGGGAAGGCAAGGTCACGCGCCTGCATGACTGGCTCAAGGAGCACGATGAATCCCTGCAGGGCAGCTGGTTCTACAGCGACTCCCACAACGATATCCCGTTGCTGGAGCAGGTGGACCACCCCGTGGCAGTGGACCCGGACGCCAGCCTGGAGCGCGAAGCCCGAGAGCGCGGCTGGCAAATCATGAGCCTGCGATGAACCCGGTAACCGCCATGAAAGCATCCATCACCGTTATGGCTGCCGCCCTGCTGGCGCTCGCATTGTCCGGCTGCGATGCCCCCGACGCCCCGGCTCCGCAAGCAGAGCAGCCTGAGCCAGCGCAAAGCAGCATTCGCGTCAGCGATTGGCAGCAACAGCATCGCCAACAATTCGAAGCCGCCGCTGCCCGCTGGCAGCAGGCACTGGTCACAATGGATCAGGAAGCGGACCAGGACAGCCTGGACGCGGCGCGTCTCGCCCTTGCTGACTGGTATGAGACTTTCACCGCACAAACCCTGCTGCTCAATGCCCGCGCCTGTCAGCTGGATCAGCAGGCCTTGCTGGAACGCATGGACAGCTGGCCGCTTTATCCAGGCTACATCGACGCCATGCCGCAATGGCCGGAGTCCGGTTTGATCAGCGATCCGTATCTGGAAATGGATCGCAAGACCTTGCGCCTCCAGCACGGCGCCACGGATGCAGCGGAGGCCAGTCTCGGCTTTGCAGCCATGCTGGTCGTGCTCAATGGTAGCGGTGATGCCCTCCGCGGGCTGGATCACTTTCAGGGGCAAGACAATAACGCGCCGCGACGGCTGCGCTATCTGAAACTGGCCGGCGAACAGGCCGTGGCGGATTATCAGAGCCTGAGCAATTCCCTTCCGGTGTCCGCTGACAATCTGGATTGCGCCCTGTCACGTATTATCCAGCGCCACCAGAAACTGGCCAGCAGTGCCGTGAATGATGATGAACTGGTGATTCCGGATGTCGTTCGCCGCACCGTCAACGACAGGCTGCTGGCATCACTGGAACAATTGCCGGACAGCGCCGCCAGTGCCTGGAATGAAAGCCGCCCCGGCTTGCTCGACACCCTTGCCGCCAGTGCAGAGGAAGGCTGGGGGCCACTGGAAGCCTGGCAGCTACGTGGCGATGGCGAGTAAGCCCTGCCACCTTTACGTAGGCGCGTCGGTTATTCGCTCCGCCACCCTGCGGGGCCGCCTTGTCAGGCGTTCCTTCGCTGCGCTCGGTGGCGGCGCGATTCCTGCGCTTTACTACGCCCAGTGAGATCGATGTCCGGGGTAAATTCAGCAAGCTGAACTTCCCACACAATCAGCAAAGCCCGTTTTACCACAGAGGTCTCAGTGATCCACCGCAGGAACGTAGCGCAGCGGAGTAACGCACGCAGCAGTGCGGCCCAAAGGGGAGCGAAGCGAATAACCTGCCTGCAGACAAGCCCCTACGGAAAAGCGGGGGGGCTTTCCCGGAAATCCGCGATCAACACAAAAAAAGCCCGCAGGTCATCCCTGCGGGCTTTTTTGTACGATCGTCGATAACCCGTTTAGAAGTTATAACGACCAAATACGCCAATGGTGTCGCGATCACCGGCCACCACCACACGGGCACCGATATCAACGGCAGGGGTTGCCTTGAACAGGCCTTCACCGTAAACCCCCAGATCGTCGTCATACAGATCCAGGTAGGTCAGACCACCCGACAGCTCAATCTTGTCAGTGGTGGCGTGACGGACACCACCACGGATCTCGAAGCCCACATCATCGTCATCACCGAAACGGTGATCGCGATCATCGTAAATGATGTCCGCACTGGTGACGAAATCCAGACCCTGCTGCAGCGGGGTGTGGAAACCAATACCACCGGACAGCTGTTTGCCATCGATATCATAGTCACCATCGTAGAAACGCAGGGCACCACGAACAAACAGATGCTCATCAAGGCCAAAGCTGCCTTCCGCGCTCAACGCATCCGCGTCCCAGTCGCCATCCACATCCCAGCGGTCATAAGCCAGCTGACCGTAGCTGTAGGAAAAACCGTTGTCACGAACAGCAGAAGTACGCTGCTCCGCCATGGCAGTACCAGAAACGGTCAGCGCGATACCAGACACAAGCAATGCTTTCTTGAACATGAAAAATACGTCCTCTTCAAAATTGAAACGGCTCGTCAAAACGCCATCACTATACTGTTTCAAGGGTGGACCTGACTGTGCTACAGCCTCGAAAACCCGGATCTTTATTAAAGTTTTTCAATGCGCGGGCAGATTTATACCACGCGCTTGACCTTGGGGTTACCCTAAAGTTTAACAATCTGTGATGCTATCCCACGAGTTGTCTGCGTTAACAGGAGGCCAGAATGGTCCTGCACACATTGCCGATTGCCGGTGCGACCTGCCAGGGGTGTGCACGCAAGATTATCGCTGCCCTGGACGCCGTGCCTGGCGTGAGTAAGGCCACCGTGGATCTGGATCAGCAACAGGTCCAAATCACCACTGACACGGATACCCCGGAAGCAACGCTGAGCCAGGCGATCGCCACCGCAGGCTACGCACCCAATAAAGAAGAGAGCAGTACTGAAACAGGCGCCACGCCCACAGCCCCCGGTAATGCATCCCGGAAAACGCACACCACCCTGAACATCACCGGCGCCACGTGCGCAGCGTGCGTCCGCACCATTGAACAAGCCCTGAGGCACACGGCCGGCGTGGAGCAGGCGGAAATGAATTTCGCTGATCGCACGGCAGAGATTACCGGCTCCGCGTCTGCCGAAGCACTGATCCAGGCCGTGGAAGACGCAGGCTATGGCGCCAGTGAAGCTCGCCCGGAAGACGATGGCAGTGAACAAGAGGCCCGTGAGCAGGCCCATTACCGCCAGCTACTCAAGCACATGTGGCTGGGGATGGGCCTTGGGGTGCCGCTGATGGCCTGGGGTCTGCTGGGCGGCGACATGATGGTGCGCCCCGGTGAAACCAGCCAGTGGGTGTGGCTGGGCATTGGCCTGGCCACCCTGGGCATCCTGGCCACCGCCGGTCGCCATTTCTTCACCGGCGCCTGGAAAGCGTTCACCCATCACAATGCCAACATGGATACCCTGATTGCGTTGGGAACCGGTGCCGCCTGGCTCTATTCCATGGTGGTGGTGCTTGTGCCCGGCGTGTTGCCGGAAGCTGCCCGCCATGTCTATTTCGAAGCCAGCGCCATGATCATCGGCCTGATCAATCTGGGTCAGGCGCTGGAAGTGCGCGCCCGTGGCAAGACCAGTGCCGCCGTGAAACGGCTGCTGGATCTTGGCGCCAAAACCGCACGGGTAATCCGTGATGGCCCAAACCGACAAAGGGAAGAGCAGGACATCCCGGTGGAGCAGGTGCAGACGGGAGACCGGCTGCGGGTTCGTCCCGGCGAGAAAATCGCCGTGGATGGCCTGGTGCAGGAAGGCGAGAGTCGCATCGACGAATCCATGCTCACCGGCGAACCCATGCCAGTGGAAAAAACGCCCGGCGACAAGGTCCGTGCCGGCACCCTTAACGAAGGCGGCACCCTGATTTACCAGGCCACCGCCGTGGGCCGCGACACCACCCTTTCGCAGATTGTCGCCCTGGTCAAAAAAGCCCAGGGCAGCAAGCCCCCCATTGGCCGGCTTGCAGATCAGGTGTCCGCAGTGTTCGTGCCCACCATCATGATCATTGCCGTAGTGTCTGCCCTGGCCTGGTATAACGTCGGTCCGGATCCACGCCTGACTCATATGCTGATCAGTGCCACAACGGTACTGATCATCGCCTGCCCCTGTGCCCTGGGCCTGGCCACGCCCATGTCGGTGATGGTGGGCGTCGGCAAGGCCGCCGAGCACGGCATCCTGATTCGTCAGGGGGAAGCCCTGCAAACCAGCAGCAAGCTGGACACCATTGTGCTGGACAAGACCGGCACCATCACCGAAGGCAAACCGGCGGTCACCGATATTCTCTGCGCGGATGGAGAGGAAGACACCGCCGTGCTCAGGGTGGCCGCCAGTCTGGAGAGCGGTTCGGAGCATCCCCTCGCCATGGCCATACTGCGTGAAGCGCAACGCCGTGAGCTTGCGCACCACGACGCCAGCCAGTTCGAGGCCCTGAATGGCAAGGGCGTAACAGCCCAGGTGGAAGGGCAACGCTATCGTCTGGGTAATCGCCGCTGGCTGGAAAGCGAAGGGGTGACCATTACCCTGGACAGCAAACCCCTTACCGACAAGGGCGCCACCCCGCTGTTCCTGGCCCGCGACAACACACTGCTCGGCATCATCGGCGTTGCCGACCGCATCAAGAATGACTCCAGGGCTGCCATCGCCCGCCTGCGCGACGCCGGCCTGAAAGTGATCATGATCACCGGCGACATCCAGGCCAGCGCCAATGCCATCGCCCGAGAGGCGGGTGTGGATGAGGTAATGGCGGAAGTACTGCCCGAAGACAAGGCCGAGAAGGTGAAAGCACTGCAACAGGAGGGGCGGGTGGTGGCCATGGTGGGGGACGGGATTAATGATGCGCCCGCGCTGGCTCAGGCGGATGTGGGCTTCGCCATCGGCACCGGCACCGACGTGGCGATTGAGTCCGCCGCTATCACGTTGATGGGCGGCTCCCTGCATGGCGTCGCCGACGCCATGGCCATCTCTTCCGCTACGGTGCGCAACATCAAGCAGAACCTGTTTGGCGCCTTCGTCTATAACAGCCTCGGCGTGCCGGTGGCCGCCGGTGTGCTCTACCCGTTCACCGGCAGTTTGCTCAGCCCGGTGATTGCCGGCGCTGCCATGTCACTGAGCTCGGTCACGGTGGTCACCAATGCCAACCGTCTGCGACTTTTCAAGCCCTATCGAGGTAACACATGACGCCCGAACAACTTGCTGCCCAGTTACGCCACCCCCATGGAGAAGCAGGCGCACGCGTGGCGGAAAACATGAACGCGAGCAATCAACCGATTATTGCCAACACCTATGGAACACTGGCACTGCAGGATGGCGACAGGGTCCTTGAAATCGGTCCAGGCAGTGCCGGGCATTTACCCACCTTGCTGGCGCGAGCTGATGGACTGGATTACACCGGGCTGGACCTGTCCGCGGATATGGTGAAAACCGCACAAGGCCTGCATAAAGCGCAGCCCAAAGTGCGCTTTGTGCACGGCGATATTACCCAGGCACCGCTTCCCGAGAATCATTACCAGGCCATTGTCGCCATCAATGTGGTGTATTTCTGGCAGCCCCTGGCACCGGCCCTGAACGCGCTTTGGCGACACCTGGCGCCGGGCGGGCAGCTTTGCCTGGGCTTGCGGGACCGGGAAAGCATGTCCACCTTGCCCGTTTTCCAACATGGCTTCCTGACCTATGAAGGCCCGGACCTGATGCAGGCCCTGGCAACGATGGGCTTTGTGCAACTGGCCATGGCCCGCCATCCGGAAGACAGCACCAGCGTTTTGGGACAGATGATGCACAAGACCGGCCTGGTCATTACCGGCCACAAACCGGAGAGCCCATCATGAGTATCCTGATCAACCTTGCCGGCATCATCCTGATCGGCCTGATTATCTGGTGGTTCTGGTTGTCACAACCCGGGCGCCGGAAAGCCGCCAGCGTCACCAGTGAAACGACCATCATTGTGGATGATGGTGTCTACACGCCGGCGCTTGTCCATGCCCGTGCCGGGCAGCCCCTGACCCTGCATTTCGACCGTCGTGATCCGTCCCCCTGTGCCGAACAAGTGGTCTTTCATGGCCTGGACGTGAGTGAATTTCTCGACAACGGTAAGGTCACAACCGTTACCCTGCAAGACCTGCCGGAAGGCGAATACCGTTTCACCTGCCAGATGCAGATGTATCAGGGCAGATTGATTGTAGACTGAGTCCAAACCGCAAACACGCAACACGCAACACGCAACACGCAACACGCAAAAAAGAATGAGGATCTAACGTGAAAAAACTACTGGTTGTTTTATCTGCCCTGTTTATTGCCGCCTGCGGCGATGACGCCCCCGCGCAACCGGAAACCACCACCGCTGACAAGCCGGCAGCCCAGGTGGCCAGCACCGACAAGGTACTGGAGGTGTACAAATCCCCCACCTGCGGTTGCTGTGGTGACTGGGTGGATCATATGAAGGAAAACGGTTACACCGTGGAAGTGCATGACACCGACAACATGCAAGCCATCAAGGAAAAGGCCGGCATCCTTCCCGGTGGCGGCTCCTGCCACACCGCCTTTATCGACGGCTACGTGATTGAAGGCCATGTGCCCGCCAGCGATGTGGATCGCCTGCTGGCCGAGCGTCCGCAAGGCAAGGGGCTTACCGTGCCCGGCATGCCGGTGGGCTCCCCCGGTATGGAAATGGGCGACCGGGTGGATACCTATGATGTACTGCTGTTTGACGAAGACGGCATGGCCGTATTCAGCCACCACCCGGGCAACTAACAGCTGCGAGCTGCGAGCAACCAGCTACCAGTCGCGGGAAGGGCTTAAAAATATCACGAGGCCCTGCCCGCGAACCTGAAGCTTTTTAGATCTTGTTGTTTTCACTCGCAGCTCAAGGCTGGTAGCTCGCAGCTGCTCTTCTCTTCAACCTGTCACAGCAACCCGCTACAGTTATTCCCTTTGCGTGTAACGAGACCCTGAATGCTTCCTCTTCATGACTGGCTGCTGCTGGCCAGCATCTGCGCCCTGGGGGCCATGACGCCGGGGATCAGCCTGGCGGTGATTACCCGGCATACCCTCCACGGCGGGCACCGCGCCGGGGCCGTGGCCGGCATCACCCATGCCCTGGGTATCGGCATCTGGGCGGCGGCCACGGTCACCGGCATGGCTGTGCTGTTTCACCGTTATCCCATGCTGGAAACCGGCTTCTCGCTGGTGGGGGCGGTCTTCCTGCTATGGATGGCCTGGAAAAGCTGGCAGGCCGGTCGCCACCCACTTCCTCCGCCTGACCCGGACAGTCAGTTCAATGAACTTCATGGCGCCGCCTGGGATGGCTTCATGGTGGCGTTTCTCAACCCCAAGGTGGCGCTGTTCTTCCTGGCCCTGTTCAGCCAGTTCCTCTCTGCCGACATGGGCAACGTGGCACGGACGCAGATGGTACTGACCGCCATGCTGATTGATGGTGGCTGGTATGTGCTGGTGGCCATGATGCTGGGCCGCAGCCGCTTTCTGCCCTGGCTGCGCGAGCACCACCACTGGGTGGAACGGGGCACCGCCGTGCTGCTGGTGGTCATCGCCTGCAGCGTTGCCGTTCAGGCCCTGACAGCTGACACCTCACTGCCGGCCTTGACCATGGGGTAGCCCCAAGGTTGATAATGACACTATGAAACGTGCGTGGCGCCAATACCGTTCGGCCCTGCTGGCCCTGTTGCTCTCCAGTCTGATGCTGGTGACCGGCACCGCCGTGGCCATGCAAAGCAGCGCCATGGCCGCCGAAGGCTCTGGCATCAGCGCCATGGAACACTGCCATCACCACAACATGACCATGGCCGACATGCCCTCCGCTGAGGTCGATGGCAACCACTGTCCCGATGGCGAAGCCTGTCAGTGTGTGACGCTTTGCCAGGCCAGCGCCATTACCTTCACCCGCTTTATTCCGACCAGCGATCGCCCCGCCCGCCACTACCTGCCGGATGCGGTGATTGATCTGTCGCCGGGCATTCACCGGTTACCGTTCCGCCCCCCGTCCCTGACTGTTTGAGTCCGCCTTACCCACTCAAACAATCAGGAGACAGACCATGAACACCCCACATCCGTTTTCCCTGCCGCGGCGACGTTTCGTGCAGGGCCTGGCACTGGGTGCCGCCGGCCTGGGCATGGCCATCAACCCGCGCCAGCTGCTCGCGACTCAGGGGCATACCGGCGCACCGGTCATCAGCGGTGACGCCTTTCACCTGACTCTGGGCGGCGCCGATGTGAACATCACCGGCAAGCCCCGCCCGGCCACTACTATCAACGGGAGCATTCCCGGCCCAACCTTGCGCTGGCGCGAAGGTGACACTGTCACCCTCAAGATCACCAACCTGCTGCCGGAAACCAGCTCCATTCACTGGCACGGCCTGCTGCTGCCGTACCAGATGGACGGCGTACCCGGGCTTTCTTTTGATGGCATCAAACCCGGCGAGACCTTCACCTACCAGTTCCCGGTGGTGCAGAGCGGCACCTACTGGTATCACAGCCATTCCGGCTTTCAGGAGCAGACCGGCATCTACGGCTCTATCATTATCGATCCGAAAACGCCGGATCCTCACGCCTTCGATCGCGAGCAGGTGGTGATGCTGTCAGACTGGAGCGACGCAGACCCGAATCATATCTACGCCACCCTCAAGAAGCTGAGCCACTACTACAACTTCAACGAACGCACCGTGTTCGACACCCTGCGCGACATCCGCGAAAAAGGCGTCATGCAGACGCTCAAGGATCGCCACATGTGGAACAGCATGCGCATGAGCGACCGCGATCTGGCCGATGTGACCGGGTATACCTATACCTACCTGATGAATGGCCAGAGCCCAAACGGCAACTGGACCTGCCAGTTCAACCCCGGTGAACGGATCAAGCTGCGCTTCATCAATGCCAGCGCCATGACCTTCTTCGACATCCGCATTCCCGGCCTCGACATGACCGTGGTGGCCATGGACGGCCAGCCGGTGAAGCCGGTGGACTTCCATGAGGTACGCCTGGGCGTAGCTGAGACATTGGATGTAATCGTGGAACCCAAAGATGACCGCGCCTACACCCTGTTTGCCCAGAGCATCGACCGCTCCGGTTTTGCCCGCGGCACCCTCACCCCGGACCCGGCCTACACCGCCGAGGTCCCGGCCATGGATGAGCCGCCTCTGCTCGGCCATACCGAAATGGGCATGGGGACCATGAACTATGGCGCCATGGATGGGGACGGCATGGATCACGAGGGCATGAACCATGACATGTCTGGCATGGATCACAGCGCCATGGGCCACGGCATGGATCACGGTCAGATGCAGCATGGCGACAAGACGGTGCCCTTTGCCATGGATCCGGACAACCCGGATCTGGCCCCCAGAGAAAGCGCCACCCAACACCTGGACAGCGAATACGGCCCCGGTGTGGACATGCGCGCCATGGCCCCCGGCGAAATGCTTGCTGACCCCGGCATTGGCCTGCGCCAACGGGACTGGAAGGTGCTCACCTATGCCGACATGGAAACCGCCGGCGGGCCACCGGACAGCCTGCAGCCGGATCGTGAAATCGTGCTACACCTCACCGGCAACATGAGCCGCTACATGTGGAGCTTCAACGGCATTCCCTTCGCGGATGCCAAACCCCTGGAGCTATATCACAACGAGCGCGTGCGCATCACGCTGGTCAACGACACCATGATGACCCACCCCATTCACCTGCATGGTCTTTGGAGCGATCTGGAGCTGGGCAACGGCAAGCTGCTTCGCAAGCACACCATCACCGTGAAGCCCGGCGAGAGACTCAGCTACCTGGTCCGTGCCGACGCCCTGGGCCGCTGGGCCTATCACTGCCACCTGCTCTATCACATGGCCGCCGGCATGTTCCGCGAAGTGCGTGTGGTAGCCGACAAGGGCCAGGGCGAAGCCCCTCCGATGATGAATCATCACCCGCATGGGGAGGGCGCGTAATGAACAAGCTAATCAGTGTGATCAGCCTGGGCTTGCCCCTTACCGTTGCCAGTACCCACCTGATGGCCATGGGCGAAGACCCTGCCCGTTTCAGCCGTGTGCTGGTGGACCAGCTGGAAGTCCGCGATACCGACGAAGGCCGGGTGCTGGGCTGGGAAGCCAGTGCCTGGTACGGCGGCGATATCAACAAGCTCTACTTCACCACGGAAGGCGAGCGGCTGATGGCCCCGGAAAAAGACGAGGAAGACCCGGCCACCGAAGGCGCCGAAACCCGCCTGGCCTGGAGCCATGCCTTTGCCCCCTACTGGGACTGGCAACTGGGCGCGCGCCGCGACTGGCAACCGGATGATCCCAACCGGGACTGGGCCAGCATCGGTGTGCAGGGCGTGGCCCCCTACTGGTTCGAGGTAGACGCCAACCTGTTCGTGGGCGAAAACGGCCTCACCAACCTCCGTGTGGAGCTTGAGTACGAGCTGATGCTGACCCAGAAACTGGTATTGGTACCCAGCCTGGAAGCCAATCTTTATGGCAAGGAGGATAAGGAACTGGGCATCGGCGACGGCCTGACGGATATCGAGGCAGGGCTGCGCTTACACTACGAAATCCGCAGGGAGATTGCCCCCTATATTGGCGTTAACTGGGAGAAGCAGTACGGCGACACCGCCGACCACACCCGCAATGCGGGAGGCAAAACCGAGGAAGGCATGCTGGTGGCAGGGATTCGCTTCTGGTTCTGACAACCCGCTAGCGCCTTCCTGCTTTGAAGAGGCTCACTGTGGGAGCGGTCGTTTGCTATGCCCTCCGGGTGCGACCGCGATTTTTCCGCGTGAGACAGGGTCAAACCGCATGCACGACTTCTGTGGGAGCTTGCCTGCAAGCGATCCGAGCCCAAGCAAGGCAATCAGTTTCGAGTAACAAGTTGCGAAAGGCAAAATCTCAAACTTCTTGCTTGGTTGATGTCTTTTGGGTTTCGAAACTCGGTAATCGTCTCTGGAATCCTTACCTCGCTTGGGCTCGGATCGCGAGCAGGCTCGCTCCTACAGCGGCTTCGTAGAAAAGTCGGAAAGTTGGAAACTTTTCGGTCTTTCTTAATCCAATCGAGCGTAGCTTGTAGCTTGTAGCTTGTAGCTTGTAGCTCGTAGCTCAATGGCGGAGATGCCCTGAGGCATTTCCGCCCTACGGGCCTCAGCCAGAGCAGCTGTCGTACTCGTTATTTTCCAGCGTCCGCAGCTCATTGTTGCCTTGAATCTGAATGTCCAGATCCTGCAGCACGCCATCACCAATACCATAGATCCAGCCGTGCACCGTCAGCTCCTGATCACGGCGCCAGGCTTCCTGAACTACCGTTGTGTTGGCAACGTTGATGACCTGGCGCGCCACGTTCAGCTCGCACATCTTGTCCAGGCGAGCCTGATCATCTGGCAGCTCGGCCAGATTCTTGCGGTTGCGCAGGTACAGTTCGCGCACCTGCCGCAGCCAGTTGTCAATCAGCCCGTGGGGGGCATCTTCCATGGAGGCTTTCACCCCGCCACAGCCGTAGTGCCCCACCACCATGATGTGCTTCACCTTGAGTACATCCACGGCAAATTGCAGCACGGAAAGCAGATTCAGATCGGTGTGGTTGACCAGGTTGGCCACATTACGGTGGACGAACAGCTCACCGGGCATCAGGCCTACCACTTCATTGGCCGGTACGCGGGAATCCGCACAGCCAATCCACAGGAACTCCGGGCTCTGCTGCTTGCCCAGCGCCTCGAAGAAACCGGGATGCTGCTTTTCGATCTCGACACGCCATTTTTGATTGTTGGAAAACAGTTCAGGCAGGGTTTTCATGATCTCTCGCTATCGTTAACGCATTCACGCAGCAGGCAACGCACCTGCTAACCACCAGTCATATTCATGAATCGTACCAGTTGCTCACCCGGGTCCAGGCTGAAGTCATGGCGTTCTGGCTTGATGGCCATGGCACCGATAATGGCGTCGCGCAGGGGGGCATCATCATCCGGGTGGGCGCGCAGCACCGCGCGCAGGTCCACGCTGTGTTCATGCCCCAGGCACAGGAGCATACGCCCCTCCGCAGTGACCCGCACCCGATTACACATCTCGCAAAAGTTTTGTGAGTGCGGGGAAATAAAGCCGATACGGCTGTCACTGCCGGGCACCTGCCAGTAACGGGACGGGCCACCGGTCTTCTCGGCCAGCGGCACCAGCTTGAGCCGTTCAGACAAGTCTTCCCGCAGCTCCGCGGAGGACACGAATTCCAGCCCGCGGTCGTGCTCACTGATCTGACCCAGCGGCATCTCCTCGATAAAAGAGATATCCAGCCCCTTCTCCAGGGCGAAATTCACCAGCGCAGGCACCTCATCGTGATTACGGCCTCGCAGGATCACGCTGTTCAGCTTGATCCGCCGGAAGCCTGCCTCGCGAGCCGCCTCGATCCCCGCCAGCACCTGGTTGAGATCACCCGTGCGAGTCAGCTGGCGAAACAGATCCGGGTTCAGGGAGTCCAGGCTGATGTTCACCCGGTCCAGGCCAGCGGCCTTCAACTCGTTGGCATAGCGGTCCAGCCGCGAGCCATTGGTGGTCATATTTAGTTCATCGAGCCCTGAAATGGCACCAATATCGCGCACAAGATGCGCCACATCCTTGCGCACCAGAGGTTCGCCACCGGTGAGCCGGATCCGCTTCACCCCCAGCGCCACCAGCACTCGTGCCAGCCGCCCCATCTCTTCCAGGGTCAGCACCTGGGCCCGTGGCACAAAGGTCATGTCCTCCGCCATGCAGTACACACAGCGGAAATCACAGCGGTCGGTAACCGACAGCCGGACATAATCGATGGTGCGCCCAAAGCGGTCCTGCAATACCGCAGGAGGGGCTTGATCTGTGCTTTTCATGCCCCCACTTTAGCAAACTGCGGGCCAGACAGGCCAAGCCCTGCTCTGACTGCGTTTGTCGGTTCCTGACCGACCCGGTTGGTCAGGCCGGGCGCGCTATTGTTAGAATGTGCGTCTTTCCGGGTGTTTCGGCCCTTTTCTGGTCGCAGCATTCCAAATTCATCTACCCCAAAAGGGTTTCCATGCAAATTTCTGAAAACGCCGTAGTGTCCATCCACTACACCCTGACCAACAATGCCGGCCAGACCATCGACTCTTCTGTCGAGCGTGGTGAACCCCTGGCCTACCTGCACGGCGCCGGCAACATCATTCCGGGTCTGGAAAATGCCCTGGTCGGCAAGCAGGCTGGCGACAAGCTGGATGTGACCGTCACCCCGGAAGAAGGTTACGGCGAGCGTCACGAGCAGCTGATCCAGCAAGTGCCGAAGACCGCCTTCGAAGGCAACGAAGACAACCTGCAGCCGGGCATGCAGTTCCAGGCTCAGACCGAAGCGGGCCCGCGCATCTTCACCATCACCGCGGTAGAAGGCGATGAAGTGACCGTAGACGGCAACCACCCACTGGCCGGTGAAACCCTGAACTTCGCCGTGGAAATCACCGAAGTGCGTGAAGCCTCCGCTGAAGAAAAAGAGCACGGCCACGTACACGGTCCGGAAGGTCACGATCACTGATCCCTGACACTCTGCGCCATAAAAAAAGGCTCCCATTTGGGAGCCTTTTTTTATGGCGCAGAGTGTCAGATGCTGGACGCCAGATGCCTGACGCTGTTTCTGTCGGAGCTGCGCCGCACTACTCGGGAATAAAGAATGGCCGCCCCTTCACCTCGGTAACCAAGAGCGACTGGTCGTATAACCGTTCCAGTGCATCGGGTACCAGCATGGTCTCTGCCGGACCATGACAAAGTTCACCATTGGGAAACAGCAGCAGTATATGGTCGCACCAGCGTGCGGCCAGGTTCAGGTCGTGGAGGCACAGGAACACCCCCGCCCCCTGTCTGGCCTGCTCACTGAGCAACGTCATGACGGCCACCTGGTGATGGAGATCCAGATGGTTGGTGGGTTCATCCGCCAGCCAGACTGCTGGCTGCTGGCATAGCGCCGTGGCGATGGACACCCGCTGGCGTTCGCCGCCGGACAGGGTATTCACCAATCGATCCGTCAGCGGAGAAAGCGCCAGCGCCTCCAAGGCATCGGTGGCGATGCGAACATCCTCACCCGTTTCCCGCTGCCATGCTGACAGGTACGGGTGACGACCAATCAAGACAGACTCAAACACCGTAGCCGGGAAACTGTCCTGACGCTCCTGAAATACCACTGCCAGCTGCCGGGCCAGTTGCCGACGGCGCAGCTCTGACACCGCCACCCCGTCCAGTCGTACCCTGCCCCGACGGGGTGGTCGCAGCCCGGCCAGGGTATGCAGCAAGGTGGTCTTGCCCGCACCGTTGGGGCCGAGCACGCCCCAGCACTGCCCCGGCGCCACGGTCATGGTCAGCGCCGCACCGTCTGTCCGGCCAGGAATGTCGATCACCAGTTCCTGGGTCTCCAGCACGGCCATCAGCGACTCCGATACAACAGGAACAGGAAAGTGGGAACGCCAATCAGGGCCGTGATTACCCCCACCGGCAATTGCTCCGGTGCCATGAGGGTACGTGCCAGGGTGTCCGCCACCGTGAGCAGGACGCCACCCGCGAGCACGCTGGCCGGCAGGACAATACGCTGGTCATTGCCCAGCACCAGCCGCAACATATGCGGCACGATCAACCCCACGAATCCCACACTGCCAGCGGTGGTCACGGCCACGGCAGCAAGCAGGCTGGCCAACGCATACACTGTCCAGGCCAACGGTTTGACCGCGACCCCCAGTGCCGCAGCTTGCAATGGGCCACGGGCCAGCACGTTCAGGCTGCGCCCCAGGGGCAAGATGACCAGCACCGCCGGGATCAATACCAGCCAGGCCAGCCAGGGCGTGCGGGCGTAGCTCAGGTCCCCCATGAGCCAGTACAACATACCCGGCAATTGCTCTACGGAACCCATGGTGAGCATGAAGGTAATCATGGCGCCCCAGCCAGCCGCGACCACGACCCCGGTGAGCAGCAGACGGGTCGGTGTCCAGCTGCCACGGCCCCGGGCCAGACCAAACACCATGAGCGTGGAAAGCAACGCCCCGGCGAACGCGGAACCGGATACCATGACGGTGCCCAGCCCCAGCAACATGGACAACAGTGCCCCTGCCGCAGCGCCGCCGGAAATCCCCAGCACATAAGGGTCTGCCAGCGGGTTACGCAAAAGCACCTGCATCAGGGCTCCGGACAGGGACAACAACCCGCCGGTGGCGAAAGCGGCCATCGCCCGGGGCGCCCTGAGCTCAAACACCAGTGCTTGATGCAACCCCTCGCCCCGCCCGCTAATAACCGCCCACAGTTCCGTCAGTGACACCGACACACTGCCCACGGACAACGCGACGATCAGCGATATCAGGCCGGCCAGACACAGCAGGCCCAGGGACAGGACGTGGCGAAAGTTAGTGTCGGGCACGGGCACTTTCCAGGTGCCGACACAGGGTGCGTGTGCCGGTAAGCATCATCGGCGTAGGCCGTTGCAGGGAAGAGGGGGCGATAAAGAACAGGTTGTCCTTCTCTACAGCCTGCAGAGAGGTGAAACGTTTCCAGGGATTAAGCCATTGGGGATCCTCTTCGCCCATGCCACCGGCCACGATCACCTGGGGATTCTTTTCCAGCACCGCCTCACGGCTGATGCGTGGCGCCAGTGCTGGCAAATCTCCGAACACATTCACGCCGCCACAGACACCAATGGCTTCACTGATCAGATGGGCATTGTTGACGGTCATCAGCGGTTCTTCCCAGACCTGATAGAACACCGTCACCGGCGAGGCCTTGGCATACCGGCTCTGCAGGGACGCAACGCCGGCCCTGAAAGCCTTGGCGGCTCCCGACGCCACCGCATCAGTACCGGCCAGCCGCCCCAACCGCTCCAGATTGCTGGCCACGTCCTCAAAACGCCGTGGCTCGCTCACATAGACAGGCAACCCCAGCGAAACCAGCCGCTCCACCTGCTCAGCCGGGTTACCACTGCCCCAGGCCACCACCAGATCCGGTTTCAGCGCCAGAATCGCCTCCAGATCCAGGCGTTTGAAAGTACCCACCCGTGGCAGTTTCTTTGCCGCTGGCGGGTAATCGCTAAAGCTCACTGCTGCGGCCATGTGCGCACCGGCTCCAGCGGCGAACAGGATTTCCGTCGCCCCGGGGGACAAGGCGACGATGCGCTTCGCGGGTTGCGCCAGGCAAAGGCTACGGCTGGCATCATCTTCTACACAAACCTCTGCACGGCCCACCACCGCCAGCAGGGACAGCAGTATCAAAAGCAACCCGCGAATCAGCATCATCTCTCCTGCGTTCCGGCAGGCATCCCAGCCCGCACCTTATTGTGTGTCGTAACTGATGTTCACCATCACTGCACGCCCGGCGTTGAGGTAATCCCAACCGGCAAAATTCCGTGCCGTGACATAGTCCTTGTCCAACAGATTTTCGACCGCCACCCGGCCGGTCCAGTTCTTCGCGAATGTCCAACTGGCTCGCAAATCCACCAACCCGAAACCTGGCAGCCGATCCGTGTTGGCCGCATCCGTGTAGCGATGCCCCTGGAAGCTGGCAGTGGCCCCCACGGACACATCACCGAAGCGACGATCCAGATCCAGCCGACCGGTACGCTGGGCCCGGTAGGCAATGATATTACCGGTTTCCCGATCTTCCGGTTTCAGGGCAGTGAATGCCAGCCCGGTACGCCACTGATTCCAGTCCAGCCCCAGGGCCAGTTCGGCCCCTTCCACCGTGGCCCGCTCCAGATTGAGGGAGGTGGACTGTGCAAAATCGTACACGATCATGTCATCGATGTTGGTGCGATAGAACGCTGCATCCCAGTACCAGTGACGGTACTGACCGCGCACTCCCAGCTCGCCGGTTTCCGAGGATTCCGGTTCCAGATTCGGGTTGCTGTAGAAGAACGGCGGGGAGTCCGGGAAGTAAAGATCGTTGAACGTGGGCGCACGGTATGCGGTGCCATAACTCACCCGTACCCGATGCTGGTGATTCAGCTTTACGCCAACCGCGCCCGCACCGGTCACCTTGCTGCCATAGGCATCGTTGTCGTCATGCCGCAGGCTGCCCTGCAGATCCAGCGCACCGAATGCCAGCAGTGCCTGACCAAACACCGCCTTGTTGTCGCGACCGGGCTCGTCATAGTCCACGCTGCTGAGCACCTCATCGCGCAGGTATTCGCCCCCCAGGATAAACTGGTGATTGCCGACCAATGCCACGCTCTGCACATTGGCAGTGCGGGTACGAGTATTGAAATCACCGCTGGTAAGGCCATCGGTGAAATCCTCACTTTCATCCTCCGCCTCACTGATCAATGCCTTGAGCTGCCAGTTGTCGTTCACCCAGACATCGCCCTTCAGCCCCGTCACCTGCAGCAGGTACTCCATCTCCCGCTTTTGCTCCGGTGTGGAACCTTCGAATTCCGTGTCACCCTCACTGCTGAACCTGAACAGGCCCACACTGGCTCGTTCTCCGAACTGGTGGTTGAGGCGAAAGATGCCAGACTCGTTATGGAAACCACGATTATGGCTATGCTCGCGAATCTCGGTGCCTTCGGTATCAAACACATTGGCGCCGACCATCACCGAAGTATTGTTCTCGCTCAGGGAGGCGCCCGCCCCCACATTCCAGCTACCGAAACTGCCACCGCCCACATTGGCCCAGCTGCCGTTGTCTCGACCGAATAGCTGAATCACACCGCCCACCGCATCGGAACCGTAAAGGCTGCCTCGGGGGCCACGCACGATCTCCACCCGCTCGAACATCTGCGGCGGCAGATATTCCCATGCCGGCGCACCGGTGGTCGCCGAGCGCAGACGCACACCTTCAATCATCAATAGCGATGCATTGCTGGAGGTGCCGCGGATGGACACATTACTGATCTTGCCGTAGGAACCGTTGCCATAGGTATCGATACCGGGCTGGCCACGCAACACATCACGCATCTCCACGACCTGCTGACCACGCAGAGTGCTCTCATCAATGACGGTTACTGAGGACAGGGACGCGTCTGCCGTCACACTGCTCAGGGTCGGCGTGACCACAACGGGGTCAAGCATGGCAACCTGAATGGGTTGTTCCGGGTACGCTGCCAATGGCAGCAGGCTCAGCGCCGCCGGGACGGCAGCAAAAAAACGAAATGACATGAAAGGATCCCCTCTACCGTGCCCACCCGCACGGCATGAATTAAGCCGCAGCAGACAGACAAGGGGATACCGGCGAGCGCCATTACCCCGTCATCGCCCACCGCAACGCCTGGTTCACCTGTCGGCCGGTCTCCGGGCTGATGAGCAAAGGGAAAATCATCCCTTTCGACAATCGCCTTCCCATACCTGCGTACAGTGGCATCCCGATTGTCGTTGACTCAATTACCGTTGCGGGGGCAGCGTCGGATTTATCCTGCTGACATAACAGCCAGGCATCACCGACTTCCCGTTTAACCTCCCCCGTGTTCGGGGCAGGCACCGAAAGGTGGCGCGAAATTACCAATGGCGGCACCAATAAGCAAACTGAATCCCGCTACTTGAATGCTTTTCATGGCGACTTGAGCGATTCTTGATGCTTATACCAAGACCCCATTCGCCTTGACAGCGCCGCTGCCTGAGTCGAGCATTTGCCGCTTTCCTGTCGTCGCCACATCTACACCGGAGCCCGCCTTGGACCCGTTTCCACCTTGGCAACACCCCATTGCGCCCCCCAGCGAATCGCATTATGAGAGGGCGCTGGCGCATCAGCAGCAGCTCACCAAGCCAGCGGGATCATTGGGACAACTGGAGCAGATCGCCGTTCAACTGGCCGGGCTGCAGGCAACCGACACCCCCTGCGCAGACAGAATTCATATCACCGTGTTCGTCGCCGACCATGGCGTATGCGCTGAAGACATCTCCCTGTTTCCTCAGGCGGTTACCGGGCAGATGATTGCCAACTTCGTCACCGGCGGCGCTGCCATCAGCGTCATGGCACAGCAACTCGGTGCCAGCCTGGAAGTGGTCAACCTCGGCACGGTCTCCGCCCCGCCCCTCAGCGAGGGGGTCATTGATGAAAGCATCGCTGCCGGCACCGCCAACCTGGCTCGCCAGGCAGCCATGAGCGAGAAGCAGCTGCAACAAGCTCTCGCGGCCGGAGATCGTGCCGCCGCCCGTGCCGCCGAACGGCGCAGCGAGCTTTTTATCGGCGGGGAAATGGGCATCGGCAACACGACCAGTGCCAGCGCCCTGGCCTGCGCTCTACTACATGCCGCACCGCAAGAACTGGCCGGCCCCGGCACCGGCCTGGATGCCAGCGGCTTGCGCCACAAGATCAAGGTGATTGAGCTGGCACTGGCGCGTCATGGCGAAAGTGACGAACCGCTCGCCTGCCTGGCATCACTGGGCGGTTTTGAAATTGTCGCGCTGACCGGTGCCATGATTGGCTGTGCGGTTCGCGGCATCCCGGCACTGGTGGATGGTTTTATTGTTTCCGTTGCCGCACTGGCCGCCGTGCGTCTGCGCCCGGAACTGGCCGGCTGGCTGATCTTCGCCCACCGCTCCAAAGAACCCGGGCATCAACGCGTCTTGCAGGCCATGAACGCCGAACCGCTACTGGATCTGGGCATGCGCCTCGGTGAAGGCAGTGGTGCCGCCGTGGCCGTCCCCCTGATACGCAGCGCCTGCGCCCTGCACAATCATATGGCCACCTTCGCCGATGCCGGCGTCAGCAACAGCGGGAACGACTGATATGACCACCACCTATTTCGATCTGATCCGTCACGGCGAACCGGCAGGGGGTCATAAGTACCGGGGGCACCGTGATGATCCGCTCAGCGAACAGGGCTGGCAACAAATGCGTGATGCCATTGGCAAAGACGAACAGTGGGATCACATCCTCACCTCGCCGTTGCTGCGCTGTCGCGAGTTCGCTAGCGAGCTTTCCGCACAATTGAATGTTCCTGTCACCGTCGCAGAGGGTTTCAAGGAAATCAGTTTTGGCGACTGGGAAGGAAAAACGCGCGAACAGGTGGCGCAGGAATATGGCAATCATCAAGCCAACTTCTGGCGCGATGCGGAAAATCATCCGCCACCCAACGCAGAATCCATTCAGGATTTTCACCGGCGCATCGGTGAAGCCTGGCAGTACTGGTGCAAGGAGTTGGCCGGCAAAAAAGTGTTGCTGGTCTGTCATGGCGGAGTCATCCGCATGGTGCTCGGCCATGTACTCGGACTAACGCCAAGCAACGCCATGGCCGGTTTTCACGTCCCCTTTGCCAACCGTTCCCAGGTCCGACTGGACCACACCGAATTCGGCACGCTGAGTTGTCTGGTAAAACACGGCTAGCCAAGTTTTTTGTAGGCGCCGCTTGAGGCGCGAACAAACCCGTTTCGAATTTCGAGCAGCAAGTTTCGAAAATCAACACATCCAGCCCGTAAGGTTTTCAAGGGGGCTGCCTTTCGAAACTCGATACCCGTTACTCGCTGACGCTCGTGATCGCGCCGCCAGCGACGCTCCTACAGCAGGCGCTACGGCTCGCCTTTGAGCGTCTGGGCAATCCCGGCCACTGACAACACCACCCGGTCACAACGCTTGGCCAGCGCCTGATTCAACCAGCCCAGCTCATCGGCAAAACGACGGGTAAGCGGATCCATGCCGATAATCCCCAAACCCACTTCATTACTGACGACAACCACCGGGGCGGGATAATCAACCAGTGCACTCAGGAAGTGGTCACGTTCCCGGGCGAAGACAGCCTCGTCGGCATGGAGCAGGTTACTCACCCAAAGACTCATGCAATCAATCAGCAAAACAGGCGCAGGGGCTTTTCGCGCCACCTGGTTCAGCAGCTCACCCAGTCGCAAGGGTTCTTCCTGCAGAGACCATTCGGCAGGGCGGCGTGTGCGGTGGCGGCGCACCCGCTGGTGCATTTCTGCATCCCCGATGGTGGCTGTGGCTACGTAAACCACCGGATCGGCCTGTTCGCTCACCAGCTGCTCAGCCAGTGCACTCTTGCCGGAACGCACGCCCCCCAGCACCAGCGACTTTGTCATCCGTTTTTCTTCACATACTGTGTCAGGATGACAAT